>CAZWJK010000108.1:0-6790 GCA_964634035.1 uncultured Candidatus Cloacimonadota bacterium
TGCAACGCCAGGGTTGCCGAAAAGCAGGTCATCAGACTGTCACCGGTTTTGGGCAGAACGATATAGCCCCAGCCGTAGTAGGAGCCTTCGTTGGGATTGGTGCTCACGTTCTTCAGCAGTTTGTCGTTTTCCTCGGCTATGACAAAAGTGTCCGCTCCCCTGATCTTGTGCGTATTGATCTGCGAAATGGTCAGATTGACATCCCTTTCATCGGGTCCGGTGACATAGATCAGAGGATAGCTGCGGAACAGGGGCTCATAATAATCATAATCTTTGACCACATCCTGAAACAGTTCGGTTGCCTGGGCGGAAAGGTTGAACGGCAGGTTGCGCGTGAACATAAAACTGCCGAAGGATTTGATGATCTCCTTGGTTTCGTGCCTGGAAATTCCTCTCTGGTTGGCAAGTTCGTCGATCCTGTCAATGGTGTTGCTGAAAAGGCGGACCATGTTGCGGATATTCTTCATGCCAAAGACAGTGTTCTTACCGAGGATGGTGTTGGGGCCGTGCTTGAATTCGCTGGCTTCCCTGCCTTCCGCATGGTTGAGCACCGTCTCGCGGATCTTGAGAGCGCCTTCCATGGCGACACCGCTGATCTTGGTGGCAAGGATGTGCAGGGATGGTTCCATATAGATCTTCCCGGCGACAAAATCCACCATGTCCGGAATGGTCTCAAGCGTTTCCCGGAGCAGCATCGGGATGTCGTTCAGGGACTTGCGGCGCAGCTTGATCTCGTTATGCAGTCTGGCACACATCTCCGGTTCAGAGCCGGTTTCGCTGAGGTATTCTATCTTCATTTCCGCGATGCGGATCGCCAGATAGTAGAAAAGTGTGATTTGATTCATGAAGCTCTTGGTGGCGGGCACGGCGATCTCAGGTCCGCAAAGAATAGGTATGGCAACATCGCTTTTCTCCTGCCCCAGGGTGCTGTTCATGTTATTAACCAGCACGGCCTTGCGGATATTAGGATTGGTGCGGTCAATATCATTGAAGATATCGATCAGGTCCTTGGTTTCGCCGCTTTGCGAGACTCCGATGATCAGATCGTTGTCCTTCAGGCAGTTGGAGTATTCGCCGCGAAAGTCGCCCGGCAGAATGGGTATGATCTCAAAGCCGGCGATTTCATTGCAGAACAAAGCAGCGATCTTGGTGGCGTGAAAGGAGGTCCCGCAGGCGATGGTATAGGCATTGCGGTTGTTGACCAGAGTGTTTTTGACCAGGCCGATGAAGTCAGTGACGCTACGCTCAAACTCTTCCACATCCTCTTTCTCCGCCAGGGAATCCAGTGCCTTAGCCAGCAGGAACTTGCGCTTGTCAAACTCATGATTGAGCAACTCGATGTAGACGTTTTTATCATTGGAAAAGAAATACTTTTTGTCAAAATCCTCTTTCACCACTTCATCAAAGATAGCGCGATAACTGGTCTGGATCAGGTCATAGAACTTATCAGCGGCAGACTGTGAATAGAAGGCATTGAACAGCGCTTTTTTCTCTTCAAATGTAGCAGCCTTGTCGAGTTGTCTAAGCAATTCAGAGAAGTCGTCATGCAGCTCTTCTTTACGCAGAAACTCCAGCATGCGCTTGCCGGTATTGGACCCGCCCTGAAACAGTTTGATCAGCTTGCCGGTCGATTCCGGCTGGGCATGGATCTCCTGCTCCATGAAGTAATCGAACTCAGGCAGAAGCTCCACATCCTCAGCCCTCAGCTTGGAATAGACCGGTTCAGCGGAGATCAGATCCAGCGGCTGATAGGTCTCATCCTTCTGATTCAGCCGCCTGAACTTCAGATCCTTCTGGGCATACAACTGATACTTTTCAGCGGTGAATTCGATGAATTCGCCTTCCCTGAACGGCACCAGCAGCTTGGTGAAACGCAGGATGGCAGTCAGGTCGGAAGAAGCCAGAGCAAACTTCTCTCCTTCCAGATAACCAATTCCGAAATACAAACTACTGCCTGACTTGAGCGCCCACATCGTTTCAGTGACGGGATCTGTCACCACGGCGGCATAGGAACCGATCATGATCCCGGATGCCTTGACAATGGCTCTGCGCATGCACTGCTTGCGGACTTCCGCATCTTCAGGATTGCCGGATTTATCCAGTTCTATGTCAAAATAGTGCTCGATGCAATGGACCAGCATTTCACCGTCATTATCGGAAAGAACGTTGTGCCCCTCTTTCAGCAGAAAGCTTTTGAGCTCTCTGGTATTGGTGATGTTGCCGTTATGCGCGCCGTAGATGTGGCGTTTGCATTTGACTTCATGCGGTTGGGCATTGACTTTGTTGACAAAGCCGAATGTTGCCCAGCGCACCTGTCCGCAGAACAGCTTGCCCTGCTGTTTTTCAATGCCGAGGGTCTTGACCAGGGTGCTGGGAGTGCCCACATCCTTGAGCAGGACAGTGTTTTGCCTGTCATCCTGAAAGACGGCGCCCGTGCTGTCATATCCCCTGTATTCCAAAGCCCGCAGCAAAGCTGAAGCATATTGCCCCAGATTGACACTGACCCTGGCCAGGCTGAGCCCCAAGACTCCGCACCCGCATCCGAAAATCGGAATGCGAATTGTCAACTTCAGTTTCAGCAGTTTATCCATTATTCCATTCATTTATTATCCTCTGAGTTCTCTTTTTCAGCATTATAGCGGATGACCTGTTCAGCCAGAAAGAGATCGAATTCATCCGTGATTTTCAGATTGAAACTACTGTCTGTCAGGTAATGCACGCTATAGCCATAGTGCTCCAGCAGAGCGGCGTCATCGGTGGCATAATAGCCTTCCATCATGGCTCTGTGATAGCATTTCATCAGAATGTTATAGTCAAAGACCTGCGGCGTGTAGACCTGCAGCAGAATGTCACGGCGGATGGTGTGATCGACGATGTCTTCCTTGATGGTCTTGATCGTATTTTTGACCGGTGCGCCTGGAATGGCGGCACCGTATTCCTTGGTCAGAGCGATCAGCTCATTGATCAGTCTTGGAGTGACAAAAGGCCTGACGCCATCGTGCACGATCGCCAGTTTGGCATCCGGTGCGGTCAGTTTCAAGGCATTGAAGACCGAGTCCTGCCTGTGCTGGCCGCCGGGACAGAATTTCATCCGGGCCAGTTGCCCGGCAGAAAAGTGCTCCGCACAAAGTTTCTGAAAGCTGTCAAGATCCTGTTCAGGCAGAGCGATCACGATCTCCTCAATTTCGCCTATCTCAAAACAAGGCTGAATGGCTCTGACCAGAAGAGGTATGCCATCCAGCAGGCGAAACTGCTTCTTCACCTCGCCCGGCAGCCGGAGACCCATTCCTCCTGCGGTTATGACTGCTGCGATCTTCATTTTTTCCATTGATAATAAATTTCTTCCTTTTTATGATGAGCCTCGATCTTGTCATCTGCCGCAAAATACTGTAATAGCTTGCTGATCTCATTCACGTGGATCTGCAGTTCCGACGCCAGCTCTTCCTTGGTGTATTCATCCTCTTTCAGCAGCGGTTCCAATTCGCTCAGAAGTTCTTCCTCAGTTTTGGTGATCAAATCTTCCTGATGCGATTTGGCGATGATCTCCACAGGGATATCAATTCCTTCCTGCAGGATGGCTCTGATCTCTTCCAAAGCCAGATAGATGGCGGGCTCGACCCATTCTTCCACACCCGGCCTGTCCAGTGAATTGAGCTGCACCTTGTCAGGTCTGATCTGTTCCACTGCTGCTTTTAAAAGCTCGATTTCCTCCAGATGGTCATTGATGCCGGGAACAATGAAGATCTCCAGCCACATCTGACCCTGGTATTCTTTGCGCAGTTCAATCAGGCCCCGGATGAGATCTGCTGCCTGCAGCTTGTTGTGAGGCCGGTTGATGAGCTCGAAGCATTCTTCACTGGCAGCGTCGAGAGATGGCAGGATCAGGTCGCAGGGCAGGATCTCCTGTCTCAGTTCGTGATCAGTCAGCAGAGTGCTGTTGGTGATCAGAGCCAGTTTGTATTGCGGATATCTGCCTTTGATGTAGGTAATCAATTCACCCAGTTCGGAATACAGAGTCGGTTCCCCCGCTCCGGAAAAGGTGATGTAATCCAATTTGATGTTATCTTTCAGAAAATCGTCCAGTTCAGAGGTGATCTCTGACAACGGGAAAAACGACCGGCGTTTCAGAGTCAGGTGAGTGGTCTTGCTCACCTCACAGTAAACGCAATTGAGCGAACAGTATTTATAGGCGACGACATCCACGCCCAGCGACAGACCCAAGCGCCGGGATACCACAGGTCCGAACAGATGTTTATATTTCATTGTTGTTGTCTGGTTCTTTATCCCTCTTCAGCAAATCAGATTGCCGCAATTTTGTCTAAAAGGTTGTGCCGAACTGGATATGCGGTTCCCAGGTCCCGCCTTCCAGGTTGTAGGCATAGTCAAATCCGATCAGGCCAAGCGGACTGCGGATGCGGATCCCGGCTCCGACGCCTTTTTTCAGGTCCAGAAAGTTGAAATCCCTCAGCCTGTTATAGCTGTTGCCCGCATCAAAAAAGCCCAGAGCCACGATCTGATCACTGCCTAAGGGATAGCCCAGTTCAGTGGAGAAAATGATTTCCCGCGTGCCGCCGCCGGAGGGTCCGATCGACCTGTCAGGATAACCTCTGATGCCGTCAGGGCCGGTTCCGCCCAGATAGAACTTTTCATCGGGAGGAACATCCTTTGAACTGCTGTAGGGCGTCACATAGCCAAAGCGCCATTTGGTCCGCAAAGTGACCTTTTTCCAGGTCTCGATGAACCAGCTAACCTGAGCGATCTGTTTGAAGTAATTAAAATCTCCGCCAAGGGGTCCGCCTGCCACTTCCGAAAACATGATGACCTGGGTACCGGTGGTCGGGAAGAAAATATTGTCCCTGGTGTCTCTGCTCAGGGTGGCGTTGATGGAACTGGTGATCTGCGTTCCCAGCGAATCCAGTTCGATCAGGCTGCGATTTTGCGCGGCATTGGCCAATATGGCGTCCATATTCGTGATGCGGTATTTTTTGGCATAGAGAGAATAGCCGAAAACCGCCCTGGAACGGTTGACCCAGGGCAGGGGCAGTCCGGCGCGGACAGTGGCGCCCTGTGTGTTTATCTTATAATAGAAGCTGCTCCAGGTCTTGAGCGTGTGATAGAGGTTGAAACCCAGCAGCAGGTTTGTATCATAGAAATTGGGATTGGTGAAGTCATATTCAAAGTTCTGGGTGGAGCCGCCGAATTCCCATTTCAGGCTGGTTGACCAGTTGTTGCCGAACAGGTTGTTCTGTGAAACGCTGAGCGTGCCCACGAACTTATCCTGTGAGTTGTAACCGATGCCGCCGTTGGCTGTGCCGGCGGATTTGTCCATCACCACCAGGCTCAGGTCGATATCGCCATTGTTGTTGATGGGTGTGTAATCCAGTTTGATGTCAGGCTCAAAGAAGCCCAGGTTGTATATATTGTTTTGTGAACGCAGGACTTGTGATTGCCTGAAATAATCTCCGGGTGCGATCTCCAACTGGCGCCGGATGACTTTTTCCTTGGTGCGCCGATTGCCGGCGATCTTGATCTGGCGGATCTTGGCTCTGGTATTTTCTGTGATCTTCAGATTGATGTTGAGCAGGTCGTCTGCTTTGATATTTTCGGTTTCAATATCGGTGTAGATATAGCCCTCATCCCAGTAGAGCGAATAGACGCTGCGCAACTGCATGGTGAATTTTTCCTGGTCAAAGGCATCGCCTTCTTTCATTGTGAAGGAGGAAATGATCTTCTCATCGGTGAACTTCTCATTGCCTTCCACGCTCAGGCTGCCGAACCTGTATTTGACTCCTTCTTCCACCGTTATCAGCAGTTCCAGCGTCTTTTCATCCAAGGGATTGAGGTTCCATTCCACGATGCGTGCGTCGATGAAGCCGTTTTTCTTGTAGTAACCGATCACATTCACCAGGTCGGTGTCGAATTTTTCCTGCTCGAAGCGTCCCGAACGGAACAGATTGGCGGTCTTGGTCTTCATTCTTTTGCGCAGGTCTTTTTCATCGAGCTGTTCATTTCCTGTAAACCTGATGCTTTTGACCGCCACTTTTTTGCCTTCCTCAGCCCTGATGGTGAGGCTGATCCGGTTGTTGGGCAGGGGATTTTCCCTGACATTGATGGAAACATTCTGATAACCTTTGGAATAGTATTCTTTTTTCAGTTTGCGCAGCAGTTCGTTTTTCAGTTGAGCGGACCAGTAACTGCCCTTGCGCAGAGTCACGAGTTCGTCGATCTTATCTTTCTTGACCGCGGAAAAGCCTTCATAGGCCACATCATCCACGATCGGATATTCGCTTACGCTGATGATCAGATTGATCCCGTCGCGATAGGGTTCGGAATCTATCTGCACACGGGAAAAAACCGACAGGTTATTCAGCGTTTTGATCGCTTTGGCAGCGTCTTCCGGATCCAGCGGATCGCCTGTCCTGAGCGGGATCGCAGATAGGATCAGGGACGCTTCTATGTTCTGGTTACCCGTTACGCGGATGTCATAAATGATCTCGCCCGCCGCAAACAGGGCTGAACAAAACATCATAAAACCGGCTAAGGCTATGAGAATCACGATCTTAAAAGGCATAATACCTCCACCTTTACATGCATTGCACAATCTGTGAAACCTGTTATTTAGTAAAGATATTTTTTCTGCGGCATACGCAGACTCTGTGAGAAAATTGTGCCTCTCCCAGAATGTCTGGATACGCAATTTATAGTTCTTGATTACGCAACCTGCCCTTCCTCCTTATACAATAACCTGTATATAACCTTGATATCACCCGGGTATAAAGGCATGGAAGCG
>CAZWJK010000109.1:0-6779 GCA_964634035.1 uncultured Candidatus Cloacimonadota bacterium
ATCTGACCATCAAATTCCGTAACAGAACCAATCTGCTCATAACCTTTCTGGAAGCACCTTTGTTGGCATTGGTGATTGGCTTCATTTTAAGACTTGCTCCTGCGGTGGACAAATATTCTTACTACCACAACATCAATATGGGCACTCATATCTTTGTTTCGATCATTGTATTCATATTTCTGGGCCTATCCAGCAGCATTGAAGAAATTTTGGATGAAAGAAAAATGCTGCTCAGAGAAAAACTGATGAACCTTAAAATGAGTTATTATGTATCATCCAAGATAATAACTTTATCAATCTTTTCAGCAATTCAGGTGATCCTGTATTTTTTAGTGACCAAATTCATCCTTAATATGCATGGTGTTTCCTATCATACTTTTATCTATTATTTTCTTTCAGCCGTGTTCGGCTTTTCCCTGGGGCTGATGACCTCATCTTTCCTGAAGGATAATAAATCCATAATAAACATCATGCCCCTGATCCTGATTCCACAGATCATATTTGGCGGAGCTATCATTGAATATGAAAAAATGAACCGCAGTCTTACAGTTATGAAACAAAGCCCGATTCCTGAAGTGGTTCAGTTTATCCCGACCCGGTGGCTGTTTGAGGGATTGACCACTTCATTTGCCAAGCGCAATGTTTATCAGCGTAAACTTAATAAGGTTGAAAAAAAGAGGTTGACACTGGAGCGCAGTTTTAAAGAGAATGAAATCAGTTACAATGATTATCTGAATAAGACAGACGTTATTTACAGATTGAAGACCCTGATTGCAGAAAGATGGCCTGAAGATAAATACTCGAATTCATACCTGAATCTGAGTGTTAACCTGATGGATGGGAGATATTTCAATACACAACGTAATATCTTTTTATCCAGTTATAAGAGATTCGGCAGAGTAAGGTTGAGAACCTGGAATTTCAATGCCCTGGTCATAATTATGTATTTGTTGATGATTAATCTTACTACTTTGTTGAAGCTGAAATTCTGGTTCAGGGAGTAACCTTCATAAAGAATTGTTTTGCAAAATATATACATAAGGAATCAAGGAGGAATAATGTTACAAAAAGCTCTGATCATAAGCTTGTTGGTCGTTTTGCTGGCCGGATTCGGATGTAAATCAAAAGACGATAAGAAACTGCCTGAAGGCGATCAGCAGATCACTCCCTTTGTTTACGCACCACTGCCCCCCTTCAGTAAAGTGTTCATGATTCTGGATTATCTCAAACTCAGCGATTTCAATCAGGCGGTTGATGAAAAGATCTTTACTGCTCAGCAGGAGATCGGACACTCAGCTTTTGCTCTTGGTGTTCTGACTGCAGACGGTATCATCAGTGTGCGTGGCCATAATAAGACCAAACTCAATGCCATAGCTGAGGAAATGATCAAGATCTCCAATTTCCTTGCCCTGGATGAAAGCATCTTAAGCCTGGCAGACCAACTCAAAGAACTTATCAGCACTGATCAGTGGGACGAACTTGAAAAAGCGCTAGAACATTATAAAACTGAAGTGGAAGGTAATCTATATCAGTCCAAGCAGTATGACCAGTTTACCATGATGCAGATCGGAGGTTGGACTGAAGGAATCAATCGCATTGCCTGGCTGGTGAACCTTAATTTCCAACCTGAGAAGTCCACCGTACTCATGCAGAAAGGCACATTAAATCACCTGATTAAAAACATGGAGTATGTTAAAACTCCTTCCATCAAGGATTCATACTATTTTAAGACCACTTATGATAAACTGCTGGAGGTTAAGAAGATCATCGATGCTGCGGTTAACGATACCTACACCAAAGAACAGGTTGACCAGTTGATGGTTCTTTCACAAGACATCAAAAACCTTTACACTAAATAATCCTTTGCTCCCTGTCTGTATAAAGCAGAGAGCTTTTTTTTATGGTATCGATATGAAAAAAGCACTTCTTGTATTAGTAACCTGTTTATTCTGTGTTCCCCTGTTTTGTTCTGCCACCGCTCCTCCTGACTTTACTACCGAAAAGCAGTTTGTGGCCAGAGACCATCCTTCTGATAATGGTACTGCGGTTGATCTGTTCTGGATACCCGTCCAAGGTGTTATTCAGAATGAGCAGTTGCAGATCCCTCCCGGATCATCTTTCCGGTCTTTGGTCATAGAAAAACAGGACTCTCTGGGCTTATGGCAAACACTTGAAATCAGCAATGATGATCTCCTTGCCGGCTTTTTCACCGACAATGACAACATTTTGGCAGATCTCCCAGTCGCCTATAGAATGATCAGGATTGACGAAACCAGTGAGGGTAAGCACATCGAACAAATCCTTTATGCATCAGTTACTCCCTCCGCACAGTGGTTCAATTATAGAAAACTGCCCTTGCTGATCTTACTTCTGATGCTCAGCTTTGCTGTAATCTATTATATCATAGCTGCCAGGCAGGGTAAAGAGCTTTTTATAAGAAGAATCAATGGTCTGGAATCCATGGATGAGGCAGTGGGCAGAGCCACTGAAAAAGGCAAACCCATTCTATTTGTCCCGGGCATTGGTGACCTTGACGATATTCAAACCATCGCAGGACTTACAATCCTGAGTCAGCTTGCCTACAAAGCTGCCACCTACAATGCTGAACTGCTAGTACCAGTCAGTAAGTCAATGGTTCTCTCAACAGCGCGTGAAGTTGTCAAAGAAGCATATCTCAAAGCCGGCAGGCACGACTCGTTCAAAAAAGACAACATCTTCTACCTGACTGATGATCAATTCGGCTACGTAGCAGGCATTGACGGAATTATGGTAAGAGAACAACCTGCTGCCAATTTCTTTCTGGGAACTTTCTATGCTGAATCTCTTATTCTGGCAGAAACTGGTTTTGGCACCGGTGCCATGCAGACTGCCGGAACTGCTCAACCTCACCAATTGCCATTCTTTGTTGTGAGTTGTGATTACACTTTGATCGGAGAAGAACTATTTGCAGCATCAGCCTATCTTTCCAAAGAGCCAAATCAGCTTGGCAGTTTGAAGGGGCAGGATTTCGGAAAGCTGATAATTGTGCTGATGATAATCATAGGATCAATTCTTGAAATAGCCGGCTATCATTGGTTCAAAAACATCCTGATGATGGATTAAGGTATAATAATGAAAAGAACCATACCTCTAGTTATTACTTTTATTGTCGGAATCATAGTTCTGAGCTCGGAATTCATACCTCACAAGCCATTCAGCTCCGTTAACGAAAGCCTGGAGAACTGGTTTCTGGTAATCTCTGGCTTCGCCATTCTTTTGGGACAGTTGAGCTTACTTCGTGTTAACACATTAAAGGTAACCGAAAAAGTAGAAAACTGGCAATACTATCTGGCAGGATTGATCAGTTTTACGATAATGCTGCTCTGCGGTTTATTTTGGGGAACTCAGGACGCTGCAGGCCTGTTGGGAAATGGCGACAAGATAATTTCCACACTTGGCATAAAACCTTTCGAGTATCTCTTTGTCAATATCTATCAGCACCTATCAGCTACCATGTTTGCCCTGCTGGCTTTTTTCATAGCTTCGGCAGCCTATAGAGCTTTTATTGTAAGAAGCTTTGAATCCACCCTCCTGATGATAGCTGCAGTGGTTGTAATGCTGGGCAGGACGAGTGTCGGAACCACGATGACTGCATGGCTGCCTCAAAATCTTAAGTTTATGCATCTGCCAAACATAGCCGATTTTATTATGAACTATCCCAACAATGCTGCTCAGAGAGCTATTCTGATCAGTGCTGCGCTGGGCATTGTTGGCAGCAGCCTGAGAATTTTGCTGGGAATCGAAAGATCTTATCTGGGAGGTAAGGATTGAGCCAGAAAAAACTTCCCAAACAAATAGACCGTCGCTACATTTATCTTGTCCTGCTGATTGGCGTGGCTATTCCATTGCTGGTGCCGATTGGATTTATCTCTGAAGTTTCCGGACTCGCTCAACAGGTTTATGACATGGTGGAATCAACACCTGCCAATTCTGTTGTAATGATATCATTTGACTATGATCCGTCGACCATAACCGAGTTGCAGCCAATGGCAAAAGCTCTGATTGAGCATGCCTGGAAAAAGAACCATCGAGTGATTGCAGTGGCTCTCTGGCCACAGGGTGTACAAATGGCAGAACTTGCCTTTGCTGATGTTCTAAAGAGGTATCCTGATAAGGTTTATGGCATTGATTATGTTAATCTCGGTTTCAAATCAGGCGGGATGGTCACTATTCAGGCTATGGGCCGTAACTTCAAAGAGGTTTTCCCCACCGATTCCAAAGGCACTCCCATCAGACAGCTCAAAATGATGGATTCTGTCAGAAACTTCAATCAGATTGGTTACGTTGTTTCGCTTTCCGCCGGCGATCCCGGATTGAAAGGATATATCATGACAGCCCACGATATGTACGGAGTCAGAGTTTCAGGAGGTTGTACCGCAATCTCGACACCGGGCTTCCTGCCCTATATCAATGACCAGAATCAGTTGACGGGACTTCTGGGCGGACTAAAAGGCGCTGCCGAGTATGAATCCCTGATTGATGTCAAGGGCACTGCCACCAGCGGCATGGATGCCCAGTCGATTGCTCATCTGCTGATCATTGTATTCATCATTATGGGCAATATCCGAGCTCAGAGAATCAGGAAAATATCCAAGGAATCCTAATCCATGAACTTTCCTTTTACAAAATCTATAGATTATATGTTTGAATCAACTTGTATCTGGACAGTGGTTTATTGTCAAATAATCCGTCCATTTACCACTCCTCATTTATCATCAATATATCCTCTTCAGACACAGCCAAAAAAGCGAGCATCTAATGGGAATCTATTATACAGAAATTGATGAGGATAAAAGGAGAATCAAGGATGGATAAGATACTTGTTTCAGTAACTATTAAAATCAAAGAAAGAGACTGATATGGCGCAATTTATGACTGTATTCGGACTGTGGCTGGGAGCTTATTTCACTTTCAGTATCTTCAGCTTTCTATACAAGGACAATCCTTTCTACAAACTTGCAGAACAGATCTTTGTCGGGTTATCGGCAGCCTACTGGTTCATCTACACGATCTATAATATTCTGATCCCAAACCTGTTTGGCAAGCTGGTATCAGACTTCTCCGGCAATGCCATCCTGCTTATACCTGCTGTCCTCGGTGTAATGATGCTGCTAAGACTTATTCCCATATTTGAATGGATCAGCCGCTACCCGATCTCGGTTGTGGTTGGCACTTCTGTCGGCATCAGCATGCTGAGATATATGAAATCAGATGTGCTTTCACAACTGACTGCTTCGATGATTAATCCCTTTGCGATGGAGTCTGTAACTGCCATCATTGGCAGTTTCATAGTTGTTTTGGGGACGGTGTTTGTGATCATGTATTTCTATTTCAGCCGCAAGCAGGAAGGTGTCCTGGGTGCGACATCCAAAATTGGAATCTGGTTTTTAATGATTAGTTTCGGAGCATCATTTGGCTATACTGTAATGGCGAGAATTTCATTGCTTATAGGTCGGCTGCAGTTTCTGCTTGGAGACTGGCTGCATTTGATCAAACCTTAGAACTAAAGGAGTGACGCGTGGAACAACTTCATCACAGATTTATCCAAACTGCCAAGCAATTTGGGCACAAAACAGCAGTTATGGACAAAGCCACAGGAAACGATTATCAATATGACAGACTTCTGATTGCATCATTGATCCTGTCAGAAAAACTCGGGAAATACAAAAGTAAGTATCTCGGCATAATGCTTCCAACCTCTGCCGGCTGTATGCTTTCCATCATCGGCACTTTGATGGCAGGCAAGATCCCTGTAATGATCAACTATGCCACCGGCGCCATAGATAACTGCCATTATGCACGCGAAAAATGCAGATTCAAGACCATCATTACCAGTAGAAAGCTGTTGGATAAGCTGAACCTCTCTCCCATCGACAATATGGTCATGGTTGAGGATATTCTCAAGTCAGTCAAGATCTGGCATAAACTGAAAGCTGCTGCTTTGTCGAAGTTACCATATTCAGTCTTAAAAAGTATCACCAATCCCGGTCCCGACAACGAAACTTCTGTCATTCTGTTCACCAGTGGCAGCGAAAAAGAACCCAAGGCAGTTCAGCTTTCTCACAGAAACATAGGGCACAATGTAGATAATATTAAAAATCTTGTGAATGTAACTCCTGAAGACATATTCCTTGGTGAACTCCCCCTCTTCCATATTTTCGGCCTGACCATTGATTTCTGGTTGCCTCTATTGCTCGGCTGCTGTGTTGTTACCTATCCCAATCCATTAGATTATAAAGAGATTTGCAGCTTTGTTAAAGAATACAAGATCACCATTATGGCAGGAACTCCATCTTTCTTTTACGGCTATCTTCAACGCAGTGAACCTGGCGACTTCAGCTCAATCCGCTTTGCTTTTGCCGGTGCTGATAAACTGCCCAAGAAAATCTATGACGGATTTCAAAGCAAACACGGGATCAAGGTCTATGAAGGCTATGGAGCGACGGAAACCAGCCCTGTCATTTCGGTAAACACTCCTGACCATCACAAACTTGGCAGCATAGGGAAGCCAATACCCAACGTTAAAGTGAAAATTGTTGATATTGATACCGGACTGGAAGTCGGTGTAGGTCATGAAGGTAAGGTTCTGGTCAAAGGTGACAACGTCATGGTGGGTTATCTGGATGATCTGGAAGAGACTTTATTGCGCATACGTGACGGGTGGTATGACACTGGTGACATTGGAATGTATGATGAAGATGGCTTCCTTTGGCATAAAGGCAGACTCAAACGTTTCGTGA
>CAZWJK010000110.1:0-6741 GCA_964634035.1 uncultured Candidatus Cloacimonadota bacterium
TCACGAAACGTTTGAGTCTGCCTTTATGCCAAAGGAAGCCATCTTCATCATACATACCAATGTCACCAGTGTCATACCACCCGTCGCGAATGCGGAGCAGAGTTTCTTCCAAATCATCCAGATAGCCGACCATCACATTATCGCCTTTGACCAGTACCTTGCCCTCATGCCCGACTCCGACTTCCTGTCCGGTGTCAATATCAACAATCTTAACTTTTACATTGGGTATTGGTTTCCCTATGCTGCCAAGCTTGTGATGGTCAGGAGTGTTAACCGAAATAACAGGGCTGGTTTCCGTTGCGCCATAGCCTTCATAGACTTTGATCCCGTGTTTGCTTTGAAATCCATCATAGATTTTCTTAGGGAGTTTATCAGCGCCGGCAAAAGCAAAGCGGATTGAGCTGAAGTCACCGGGTTCACTGCGTTGGAGATAGCCATAAAAGAAAGACGGAGTGCCTGCCATAATGGTAATCTTGTATTCTTTGACAAAGTTGCATATTTCTTTATAATCTAATGGATTGGGATAGGTAACGACACAGCATCCGAGTAACAGCGGCAACCAAAAATCAATGGTCAAACCGAATATATGGAAGAGCGGGAGTTCACCAAGAAATATGTCTTCAGGTGTTACATTGACAAGGTTCTTAATGTTATCTACATTGTGTCCGATGTTTCGGTGCGAAAGCTGTACCGCCTTGGGTTCCTTTTCACTGCCACTGGTGAACAGAATGACTGAAGTCTCGCTGTCGGGACCCGGGTTGGTAATACTTTTTAGGACAGAATAAGGTAATTTTGACATAGCAGCAGCTTTCAATTTGTGCCAGATCTTTACTGTCTTGAGTATATCCTCGACCATAACCATATTATCTATGGGAGATAGATTCAGCTTATCTAAAAGTTTTCTGTTGGTGATTATGGTCTTGAATCTGCATTTTTCACGTGCATAATGGCAGTTATCTATTGCTCCGGTGGCATAGTTGATCATCACTGGGATCTTGCCTGCCATTAAGGTGCCGATGATGGAAAGCATACAGCCTGCAGAGGTTGGGAGCATTATACCGAGATACTTGCTTTTGTACTTACCGAGTTTTTCTGAAAGGATCAGGGATGCTATCAGGAGTCTGTCATACTTATAATCGTTACCAGTGGCTTTGTCTATGACTGCTGTTTTATGCCTAAATTGCTTGGCTGTTTGGATAAATCTGTGATGAAGTTGTTCCATTTTTCTCTCCTTTTGGATCAGGGTTTGATCAAATGTAACCAGTCTCCGAGTAGAAACTGCAGCCTACCTATTAGTAATGAAATTCTTGCCATCACCGTATAACCAAATGATGCTCCGAAACTTATCATCAAAAACCAGATTCCGATTTTGGATGTCGCACCCAGGACACCTTCCTGTTTGCGGCTGAAATAGAAATACATGATCACAAACACCGTTCCCAAAACAATGATGAAACTGCCTATGATAGCAGTTACAGACTCCATCGCAAATGGATTTATCATCGAAGCAGTCAGTTGCGACAGCACATCTGATTTCATATATCTCAGCATGCTGATTCCGACAGAAGTGCCAACCACAACCGAGATCGGGTAGCGGCTGATCCATTCCAGTTTGGGAATAAGTCTGAGCAGCATCATTATTCCAAGGACAGCAGGTATAAGCAGGATAGCATTGCCGGAAAAATCTGACACCAGCTTACCGAACAGGTTTGGGATCAGAATATTGTAAATCGTATAGATGAACCAGTAGGCTGCCGATAACCCGACAAAGATCTGTTCAGCCAGCTTATAGAAAGGATTATCCTTATACAGAAAACTGAAAATGCTGAAAGTGAAATAAGCTCCCAGCCACAGTCCAAAAACAGTCATAAATTGTGCCATATCAGTCTCTTTCTCTAGTATCTATCGTTTTTATTATATTCATTATATCCAACTTAAATCTTCTTTTTATCCTCATTATATGTTGCATAATAGATTTCCATTAGATGCTCACATTTTTGGCTGTATCTGACGAGAATATGAGGGTTTGCATTTGGGAAGGGTAAATGGGCGAACTATGAAACAAAGAAAATATCAAACAAACGGTTGATTGTTCAATCAAATGATCTGCAGATATAATAACGGACAAGTTCATAGTTTAGGATTCCTTGCTGATTTTCCTGATTCTCTGAGCTCTAAGGTTGCCCATAATGATGAATACAATGATCAGCAGGTGAGCAATCGATTGGGCGTCCATGCCGCTTGTGGCAGTGCCCTTGACGTCTATCAGGGACTCATACTCGGCAGCGCCTTTCAGTCCGCCCAGAAGTCCTGTCAACTGGCTCTGGTCATTGATATAGGGTAGAAATCCCGGTGTTGAGATAGCAGTGCAACCTCCTGAAACCCTTACTCGATACATATCGTGAGCAGTCATTATATATCCTTTCAGACCCGGATCACCAGCGGAAAGCGAGACAACGTAACCTATCTGATTGAAGTTTCTGACAGAATCCATCATTTTTAACTGGCTGATGGGAGTGCCTTTTGAATCCGTGGGAAAAACTTCTTTGAAATTACGTCCCATGGCCTGAATAGTTACCATTCCGCCTGATTTGAACCCGAGATTTACATAATCAATGCCATAGACTTTTTCAGGATATCTTTTCAGGACATCGGCAAAGGCAAGCTCCGCCATCTGCACACCCTGGGGCCAAAGCGCCACTGCAATTACACGATGCTTCTTTTTCCAGGCGTGCTCGATCAGAGCTTTCGCCATCGGCTGCAATTCAGTAATGGTCGATGGATCATAGTCAAACGAGATCATAACAACAGAATTGGCAGGAGTTGATTCCACCATGTCATAAACCTGTTGAGCAAGGCCTGATACTTCTGAGATAAAACCGATCGGTACAAGTAAGGGAACTGCCACGCCAATCAGCAGGACAAGATAAATGTAGCGACGGTCAATTTGTTTGGGAAGCTTTTTCTGGCTCAATCTTTACCTCCCAGATAGGATCTTTCTATCCCGAGCAGGATTCTTAGACTGCTGCCAACTATGCCAAGCGCTGCACTGATCAAAATAGCTCTCTGAGCAGCATTATTGGGATAATTCATGATAAAATCAGCAATGTTCGGCAGATGCAGAAATTTCAGATGTTGAGGCAGCCATGCTGTCATCGTAGTTCCGACACTTGTCCTTCCTAACATAACTACCACTGCGGCTATCATCAACAACGTTGATTCAAAGCTTCTTACAATAAAAGCTCTGTAAGCTGCAGACGCTATGAAGAAAGCTAAAAGGGCAAACATGGTGGCTGACAGATGCTGATACACATTCACAAAGAGATATTCGAAGGGTTTTGTGCCAAGAGATGAAATGATCTTGTCACCATTTCCAAGTAGGCCTGCAGCGTCTTGAGTGCCCCAAAATATTCCGCAAAGCAGCATTATAGCGAAACTAATAAGCCCGGCCAAATAGTATTGCCAGTTTTCTGCTTTTTCTGTGACTTTGAATGTGTTAACCCTTAGCAGACTCAGTTGACCTAATAAAATGGCAAATCCGGAGATAACCAAAAACCAGTTCTCAAGACTCTCGTTGACTGAACTGAATGGCTTGTGAGGAATGAATTCCGAGCTCAGGACTATGATCCCTATTATAAAAGTGATAATGAGAGGTATGGTTCTTTTCATAATGTAACCCTAACCCATCATCAGGAAGATTTTAAACCAGTGATAGCCTGCAATTTCAAGAATTGAGCCAAAGATGATCATCAGTACAATAAAAAGTTTGCCAAAATCCTGTCCTTTCAAACTGCCAAGCTGATTTGGCTCTTTGGAAAGATAGGCGGAAGCTGCAAATAGTTCTTCACCGATTAAAGTGTAATCACAACTCACTACAAAAAAAGGCAATTGGTGCGGTTGAGCTGTTCCGGCAGTCTGCATGGCACCTGTGCCAAACCCCGTTTCTGCCAGGATCAGAGATTCAGCATAGAAAGTTCCCAGAAAGAAATTGGCGGCAGGTTGTTCCCTGATCATAATTCCGTCAATGCCTGCTACGTAACCGAATTGGTCGTCAGTCAGGTAGAAGATGTTATCTTTTTTAAATGCGTCATGCCTGCCTGCTTTGAGATATGCTTCCTTGACCACTTCACGGGCTGTGGAAAGAACCATTGATTTGCTGACCGGAACTATCAGTTCAGCATTGTAAGTGGCAGCTTTGAATGCAAGCTGACTAAGGATAGTAAGTCCTGCGATGGTCTGAATGTCGTCAAGATCACCTATTCCGGGAACAAAAAGGATGGGTTTGCCCTTTTCTGTGGCTCTGCCCACAGCTTCGTCCATGGATTCCAGACCGTTGATCTTTCTGATAAAAAGTTCCTTACCCTGCCTGGCTGCCATGATATAGTATATAACGGCAATGCTGAGCATCAGAAGCATGATCAGTAAAGGCAGTTTGCGAAAATTAAACCACTGTGCGGAGGGAGTAACCGTTGCATAAAGGATTTGTTCGACTTGCTCACCCTCTCTGGTTTCGTCAATCCTGATCATTCTATAGGAGACTGGGAGATCTGGCACAATGTTGTCGTTGTCTGTGAATTTTCCTGACAGGAGAGCTTCATTGCTAATTTCTATTTTTTGCCATAAATCAAGAGAGTCCTTTCTTTCAATGATCAAAGACCGGAAAGATGATCCTGGAGGGATTTGCAGTTGCTCATTCTGAATGACACCTTCGATGGGTTCCCAATACAGGTCAACCGCAGTTCCATTGTCAGAAGGATGATCTTTTACTACAAATTGCTGTCCGTTCTCAAAGCCAGGGTGAAGGGAGGCTAAACAAAACAAGGAAACAAAGTATAAACAGGTTACTAATGCAAGAAGCGCTTTTTTCATATGGATACCTGCAAAAAAAGCTCCCTGCCTTATGCAGACAGGGAGCAAAGGATTACTCGGTGTAAAGATTTTTGATGTCTTGAGAAAGAACCATCAACTGGTCAACCTGTTCTTTAGTGTAGGTGTCATTGACTGAAGCATCTATGACTTTCTTGATCTCCAGCAGTTTTTCATAAGTGGTCTTAAAGTAATATGAATCCTTGATGGAGGGTGTTCTAACATACTCCATGTTTTTTATCAGGTGATTCAATGTACCTTTCTGCATTAGTACGGTGGACTTTTCAGGTTGATAATTCAGGTTCACCAGCCAGGCTATTCGATTGATCCCTTCAGTCCAGCCGCCGATCTGCATCATGGTAAACTGGTCATACTGCTTGGATTGGTAAAGATTTCCTTCCACTTCAGTTTTGTAGTGCTCGAGCGCTTTTTCCAGTTCGTCCCACTGATCAGTGCTAATGAGTTCCTTGAGCTGGTCCGCCAGGCTTAAGATGCTTTCATCCAGAGCTAGGAAATTGGAGATCTTGATCATTTCTTCTGCTATGGAATTGAGTTTGGTCTTGTTATGACCACGCACACTGATGATCCCGTCAGCAGTCAGAACACCAAGAGCAAAAGCTGAGTGACCGATTTCCTGCTGTGTCATGAATATCTTTGCATCAATCGCTTGATTGAAATCACCAAGCTTCAGATAATCCAGAATCATAAACACTTTACTGAAAGGGGGTAAGGGCGCATAGACAAAGGGAGTGATCTGCTGATTATCGTCAGGCAGCTTTTTTGTGTCTTTTGATTTGCATCCGAATCCGGCCAGTAAAACGACCAACAAGCTTATGATCAGAACTTTTTTTACCATTATTCCTCCTTGGTATCTCACGTATTATTATCGTACAAAATTAATCTTACGGCAGATTATTCTCTGAACCAGAATTTTAGTTTCAGCAGAGTAATAAGATTGATCAGCAACAAGTACAGCATAATCACCAGGGCATTGAAATTCCAGGTTCTCAATCTTATCCTGCCGAATTTCTTGTAACTGGATAAAAAGATATTACGTTGTGTATTGAAATATCTCCCATCCATCAGATTAACACTCAAATTCAGATATGAATTTGAGTATTTGTTTTCAGGCCATCTTTCTGCAATTAGGGTTTTCAATCTGTAAACAACGTCAGTCTTATCCAGATATTCATTGTAACTGATTTCATTCTCTTTGAAACTGCGCTCCAGTGTCAACCTCTTTTTTTCAATCTTATTAAGCTTGCGCTGGTAAACATTGCGTTTGGCAAATGATGTGGTCAACCCTTCGAACAACCAGCGGGTCGGGATAAACTGAACAACTTCAGGGATAGGGCTTTGTTTCATAACTGTAAGACTGCGGTTCATTTTCTCGTATTCAATGATAGCACCGCCAAATATGATCTGCGGAATCAAAATCAGCGGCATGATGTTAATGATGGATTTATTATCCTTCAAAAAAGATGAGGTCATCAGCCCCAGAGAAAAACCGATCACTGCCGAAAGGAAGTAATAGACCAATGTGTTAAAGGACACACCATGCATATTAAGCATGAACGTTGTCACCAAAAAATACAGGATCACCTGAATTGCTGAAAAGATTGATAAAGTTATTATCTTTGATGATAAATAATAACTCATTTTCAGGTTCATCAGTTTTTCCCTGAGCAGCATTTTTCTTTCATCCAGAATTTCTTCGATGCTGCTGGATAACCCTAAAAATATGAAAACTATGATCGAGACAAATATATGTGTGCCCATATTAATATTGTGGTAATAAGAATATTTGTCCACCGCAGGAGCAAGTCTTAAAATAAAACCGATGACCAATGCCAGCAAAGGAGCTTCCAGAAAGGT
>CAZWJK010000111.1:0-6644 GCA_964634035.1 uncultured Candidatus Cloacimonadota bacterium
TTCAGATAACTGCGTTGCTAATCTAATCATTGGCAGAAATCGGGTATATCTGGCTGCAATGTAAGCGGAAAGCACATTTCACTTGACAACAAGACATTCGTTTTTTTGAGTTATGGTATGAGAAAGAAGCCCACTAAGTTCGTTTTGTTTAAACTGATAATGCCAGCTCTGCTGCTGCTTCCCATCCTGCTTGCAGGTCAGTCTTATGATTTGGAAAACAGTGATAAAGCAGGTTTTCAACTCAGCGGTACGGCCGGATACATTACAGTCGGTTCAGAGACATATACGCAATTTCGCCTGATGCCGGAATTCAGCATTTATAAATTTGGTCTGGGACTGGACCTTGATCTGCTTCTGGACTCTGAGCTGCATCTGAGGAAAGAGGATTGGAACGAAACTTCAGACCTGCTGGAAAAGATCTATTACATCAGGTTTGCGGACCGTGATGACCTCTTTTATCTGAAGGCAGGCGGCTTTGGCAGCCACAAACTGGGTCACGGACTGATCATGAACGATTACACCAACCGCTTGCTTTATCCCAATCAACGCGACATCGGCATCATGCTGGGTTGTAATCTCAACCTGCCTTTTAAGCCGGGAGTGGAGATCTTTACTTCCAACCTGGCAAAAAACCAGATTCTGACTGCCCACGCTCATTTCAAACCATTCGTCCTGTCTGAGCAGAAAACTATTTCCGGTCTGACTGTCGGAGCGCTTTTTGCCACTGACAGAAATCAGTATGGAAGGTTCAAAGATCGCGACAAAGACGGAGTACCTGATGTCCTCGATCCCAATGTTAAACTCAAAAACTACATTTGGGATCTGGATGGTGACGGGCTCTACAACTCGGAAACTCCCAACGCTGATGGAATGTACATTACCGAAGACCCGGACATGGATGGCGACGGCATCCTCGATTCACCTCTGATCAACAGCTATGTCAATGACAATATAGAGCTCTATGATCCGGAGCTTGTCCATCTGCTTGACAACGATATCAGCACTCTCTACTTCTTTGGCACTGATAAAGATATGTTTGCCATGGGATTGAATTACTCTCTTCCCCTTGTCGATGAGGAAAACTTCAAGCTTGAACACTATGGCGAGTATGCCAAGATCCGGGATAATGGCTTTGGCATTATCTATCCCGGATTTTATACAAAAGTGCTTGTTTTTGATATCAACCTGGAAGGCAGAAAATATACCAACCGATTTCTTCCTGCCTACTTTGATCATTTCTATGAAGATCAGCGGGCCGTTGTGGTCGGAGACTCGGTTCTGGTCACCAAAGAACAGACTCTGAGCACTGTCAGATCATGCCTTGGGTGGTATGGCAGAATCGCTGCTGACATTGCTGAAAGCATGATCATCAGCGCATCTTTTCAGGATATGTATGGCGACAGATCCAATACCGGCAAATCCATCACGGGAGAGATCAGCTTTGACACTCGCCTGATCAAAAATCTGGAATGTGCGTCACTGGGTTACAGCCAATTTAACGTTCCCTACTTTTCCATACATCGGTTACGCACGCCTTCGGCAAGTATCAAGGGAAGTCTGTCCTGGCGCTTGTCCGGGATCAGTGTCCTGACCGGTAGATACTCTGAACGCTATGTGGACCTGAATGGAGACAGAAAAATCAAAGGCAGGGGAGAGACTGTAAAGTCTCTTAGCTTATTGGTGGAATTTAAGTTATGATGGAAAGATCAGACTGATCTCATGCAATGCGTGATCATGCGAATCAGAGGCATGCACGGCATTTTCAGTCATTGAGTCAGCATACAGGTAACGGATGGTGCCGGGCTTTCTCTTTTCCGGATTGGTGTCCCCGATCAGCTCTCTCAGGTCAGGAACGGCGTTTTCCTTTTCCAGCAAGGCAGCAACCGTCATCCCTGAGGTCATGAAACTGACCAGTCTTTCAAAGAATTCCTTACCGATGTGCTCGGCATAAAACTTGTCAGCAAGCTCTTTGTCAAAGCGGAATGACTTGAGCTGCAGTATCCTGTAGCCGTGTTTTTCAATGATGGAAAGGATGTCGCCGATGTGACCCTTGGCTGTGGCATTGGGTTTGATCAGCAGCAGTGTTTGTTCTGTCATTTCTTCAGATAGACAGTCTCAAAATAATCCAGGGCTGCGACTTTGATGGCGATGTCACGGTTGAGCATGCTGCTCATGCTGATCTTGTGCTTGAGGATGTTGGTCCAGATCTCATATGCCTCATTGGGCTTGAACTCGTTGCCTGTGTATTGTTTGAGCATCATTGTGTAAAATTCATCCCTGTCGTTTTCCACCTTGGCGATGATCAGTTTCTGGCTTTCCGGCAGGACATCATAATCCTTATAGCGGACGTCAACCACTGCATAGCCAAGCTTCAGCATATTCTCATAATTTACCTGGAAATCTTCTATGGGTGCCATTTTCTCTCCCTTCTGTCATCTTTATACTCGACAAAATTCATCTGTCTGATTTATAGTCCACTAATCAAAAGCAAGGCTATAAGTCAAGAATAATATTATGCGGATTACAATACTTCAGTCATCTGTCTTGAGATTTATAGAGGACGGTCAGAAATGTCGCGTTTTAAGTTAGTTTCAGATTATCAGCCCCGCGGAGACCAGCCCGAAGCGATCATTGAACTAGTCAGAGGCATCGAGCAGAACAAGCGCTATCAGGTGCTTTTAGGTGTCACGGGTTCGGGTAAAACCTTTACCATTGCCAATGTCATAGAACGCTGCAACAAGCCTGTCCTGGTCCTTTCCCATAACAAGACCCTGGCTGCTCAGCTTTACGGAGAGCTCAAACAACTCTTTCCTGACAACGCTGTGGAATACTTCATCAGCTATTACGATTATTATCAACCCGAGGCCTACATCCCCGGCAAAGATATTTACATAGAGAAAGACTCTGATATCAATGAGCAGATAGAAAAACTGCGCCTGCGCGCTACCATGTCTTTGATGGAAAGGAAGGACGTGATAATCGTGGCGTCCGTGTCCTGCATCTACGGTTTGGGCGTGCCGGAAGAATACAGGGAAGCCCTCATCCGCGTCAAAGTAGGCGATAACATGGATCGTGAAACCCTCATTCAGAAACTGGTTACGGCTCATTATGCACGCAATGATATTGCCTTTCAGCACGGCGCATTCCGCGTCAGAGGCGACATTGTTGATATCTTTCCCGCCTATCTTGAGCACTGCCTGAGAGTTGAATTCTTCGGTGATGAAATAGTCAACCTGGAAAAGCTGCATCCCATTTCCTACCAGTCTCTTGGCAAAGTGGAGGAGTATCCCATCTACCCCGCCATCCATTTCATCATGCCGGAAGACAGAATGGAGGATGCCCTGCATTCCATTGAATCTGAAATGGAGGAACGCGTCGCCTGGTATCTGCAGAACCAGCGCTACGTCGAAGCTGACCGACTGAAGCAGCGCACCAAGTTCGATCTGGAGATGCTGCGCGAACTGGGCTATTGCTCAGGCATTGAAAATTACACGCGCCACCTGACAGGAGCCAAACCGGGTGAGCCGCCCAATTGCCTTTTGGACTACTTTCCGGAGGACTTTCTTTTCATCATCGACGAGTCCCACGCCACGATTCCACAGGTGCACGGCATGTACGGCGGAGACTATACCCGCAAGAAAAACCTGGTGGAATACGGCTTCCGGCTGCCTTCCGCATTTGATAACAGACCTCTTCGCTTTGATGAATTTGAAAAGTACTTGCGCCGTGTAATCTTTGTTTCCGCCACTCCTGCAGAGTATGAACTGGAACTTACCAAAGGCGAAATCGTGGAACAGGTCATCCGTCCCACCGGTTTGCTGGATCCCGAAATTGAGATCAAGCCCATCAAGCATCAGGTCGATGATTTGATCAGCCAGGTCAGGGAGCGCACCGCCAAAGGCCACAAAGTGCTTGTTACAACTTTGACGAAACGCATGGCGGAAGACCTCAGCACCTATCTCGGCAACGCCGGAATCAGAGTCCGCTACCTGCACAGTGACATTGACTCCATTGAGCGCGTGAAGATCATCAGGGGACTCAGGACCGGCGAGTTTGACGTCATAGTCGGCATCAATCTTCTAAGGGAGGGTCTTGACCTGCCGGAAGTCTCTCTGGTGGCGATTCTGGATGCCGACAAGACAGGATTTCTGCGTTCCACCCGTTCCCTGATCCAGACTTCCGGACGTGCGGCGCGGCATGTGGAAGGCAAGGTCGTCTTTTATGCTGATGACATTACAGATGCTATCAGGGAAACTGTTGCCATCACCAATGCCCGTCGGGAAAAACAGATCCATTATAACGAGGAGCACGGGATCACGCCTGTCACCATCATGAAAACCCTGGAGCAGATTGAGCTGGCGACCTCCGTGGCAGAAGGCTACGATCAGATCGATAAGGGGAAACCCTCTGCCAAAGCGGAAAAAGCCGACTTCATGGAATACCTGGAATTGGATAACAAAGATAAGATCATTGAAGTTCTGAAAAAGGAAATGCGCAGAGCGGCTCAGCAGCTTGATTTTGAACGTGCCGCTGAACTGCGTGACCGCATTCTGGAACTGCAGCAGATAGATGTTCAGACATTAGATTAAGTAGATAATTCACAGCTAAACTGGAACACTAAACATACTAAAAGGACAAAATACACTAAATCAATTCCGAAACGATCTACTCCAAATATAACTATTTGAGCAGCTTTCCGGTCAGTTCAGACCTGAGTTCAGCCCATTGCGGATGAGTTATGTCGCTGTTTCCTTCATGCAGTTCCGGTGGCACTTTGGTCTGAAAAATGAAAGGCGCTGGTTGGCTATCCATCACATAGATCGTGTCGGAGAGCCGGATCGCCTCATCGATGTCATGCGTCACAAAGATGATGGTCTGCTTCAATTTCGCCTGAATGTCGAGCAACCATTTCTGCATCTGGAGCCGCGTGAGCGCATCGAGATTGGCAAAAGGCTCGTCCAGCAGCAAGATCTCAGCTTCCGACATCACTGTGCGCAGAAAGGCGGCGCGCTGTTTCATCCCTCCTGAAAGCTGCCACGGTTTATGATGCTCATATCCTTCCAGGCCGAAATCCGGCAGCAGTTGCATTACCTTCTGTTTGGCGGCGGCAATGTCTTTACGCTGTATGCGATCCGGCAGAATGGCGTTTTCCATAAGTGAAAGCCAGGGCAGGAGCAGATCTTCCTGCGGCATGTAGCCTGCGAAGCCGGCTTTGCCGGAAATCTCCACACCATGTTTAAAGATATTGCCGCAATCCGGAACCGTGATGCCGGCAATCAGCTCCAGCAGCGTGCTTTTGCCGCAGCCGCTGGAACCGATTATGCTGACAAATTCGTGTTCGTTAACATTGAAGGAGATATCTTTCAGGACCAGCACATTCCTGCCTTCGAACAGGAATGTCTTACACAGGTCCCGAACCTTCAGAAGCGGGTTCATCCTTTTACTGAGCTGCTCCGGAGGGCAGAAAGTCGTTGGTGAAAGCGCTGTTGATCTCAATTGGCTCTGCAATCAGCTTTTGACCGATCATCCAATCCAAAAAGTTCTGCCAGACTTCCGGCTTCTGCATTCCCCACTGCGGGCTTTCGGCACGGTATTTATCCGCCAGGTATCTTTGGCTGGCAAAGACCAGTTCCGGCTTCAGTTCAGGAGCGTGCTTGAGCAGAATTTCAGCTGCCGCGTCAGGATTATTGATAGCAAAATCGTATCCTTCCGAAGCCGCTTTCAGAAAGCGTTTAACTAAGTCAGGATTGTCTGCGATTATCTTTTCGCTTGTGATCAGCACGGGAGTGTAATAATCCAGCGCAGGTTCCAATTCTGTGAGCGGGATGTAATTCAGTTCCATTCCGCGCAGTTTGGCTTCAACCCCGTCCCAGCCTGCATAGATCCATTCAAAATCAGCGTCTCTGCCGATTGTGGAGAAGAAATCTGTGATGCCTGAAATGATCTTGACCTTGCTGAAATCAGCCCCGTTTTTCTGCATGATGGCAGACAGTACGGCCTGTTCAGAAGGCGAGTCCCAGGAGCCGTAACGCTTGCCCTCAAAGTCTTTGGGGGTCGTGATATTAGCTTCTTTCAGGGATGCGAAACCTGATGTGTTATGCTGGATAACGGCTGCGACAGATACCAGAGGCATTTTTTCCGATCTGGCGCGGGTGACATTTTCCTGATAGGAAACTCCGAACTCGCTCTTTCCGGTGGCAACGATCTGGTCTGTGTAACCCTGTCCGGGCTGAACGATTTTGACATCCAGGCCTTCACGACTGAAAAGCCCCTGTTCCAGGGCCACGTAAAGGCCCGTGTGATTGGTATTGGGCGTCCAGTCCAAGGTGACGGTCACGGGGATGAGCTTAGCTGATTGCTTTTTGCATGAAACAAAACTCATGATCATCAAAAGGCAAATCAGGACGATGACAATATTTCTTTTCATTTTACTCCTCCATCAAATAACTGATGCTTGTCCTTGTTGTGCATCTTACTGGCAACATATACGGTTGCCGCTCTGGGAAACCTCTACCTTTACAATCCACGCGGGGTCCACGCGGGGTCCACGCAGGCTGAGCCCGGGTGGATCCTGCGTGGATCAAACTCAGGATAGATGTTTCCGATATTGTTTTTGTCATTGAATTCATGGCTCCTGGTCAGGC
>CAZWJK010000112.1:0-6458 GCA_964634035.1 uncultured Candidatus Cloacimonadota bacterium
CTCGGCACGCAGACAGATTCTAAGGTCGAGCAGGCGATCAAAAAAGCGGTGTCAGATGAGACTAATGAACTGGCAAAAGATATTCTGAAGACGCTTTTGGAGAATTATAAAATAGGAAGGGACAAGTGCCTGCCCATCTGTCAGGATACGGGAACAGTGGTCTTCTTTGTGGAATTGGGAGAGGAAATCTGCCTGCAAAACGGCAGTCTGACAGATGCTCTAAATGAAGCTGTCAGCGAGGTTTGGCAGGAACAATACTTCCGCGCTTCCATTTTGAAAGATCCGCTTTTTGACAGAGTTAATACCAAAGACAACACGCCTGCCATCATTCACACGGAATTGTTCAAAGGAGACAAACTCACCATCAGAATGGCGCTCAAAGGTGGCGGGGCGGAGAATATGTCAGCGCTGAAAATGCTTAAACCATCCGATGGTAAAGATGGCATCAAAGCTTTTGTTTTGGATACGATCATCCAGGCCGGTGGCAATGCCTGTCCGCCTTTGATAGTGGGGATCGGGATCGGCGGGAACTTTGAGACCTGCGCTCTATTGGCAAAGAAAGCACTGCTGCGGGAGTTCAAAAGTCCGCATCCTGAAAGGGCATGGGCGCTTTTAGAGGAAGAACTACTGCAGGCGATAAATCAAACCAATATTGGACCGCAGGGTCTGGGCGGAGCGACAACCGCTCTGGCAGTGCAGATCGAAACCGCACCCTGCCATCTGGCGTCGCTGCCGGTGGCGGTCAATCTCAATTGCCATGCGCACCGGCATTGTGTCATAACTTTTTGACCACGAAGGACACGAAGAAGCACGAAGATGAGAAGAGATTTGATAATGAAACATAATAGATATATGTCATTCCCGCGCAGGCGGGAATCCAGCCTGTTTTTAAATAAATGAGATCAATATCTCTATCGCTTCCAATAAATGTGGAAAGCCTTTTGAACTTGCAGCAAGGCGATAAAGTTTTGCTGAGCGGAACTGTCTTTACAGCCCGTGACGCCGCTCACAAAAGGATTGTCGAGATGTTGGAGAAGGGAGAAAAACTGCCGTTTGATCTCAAAGAAGCGGCCATCTTTTATGCCGGACCCACACCTGCCAGACCAGGCGCAGTTTGCGGTGCCATTGGTCCGACGACCTCTGTGCGCATGGATAAATACACTCCGGTGTTGCTAAAGGCAGGCGTCAAAGTCCTGATCGGTAAAGGCGAACGCAGTCCTGAAACCGTAAAAGCTATCAAAGAACATAAAGCTTTGTATCTTGTGGCAGTGGGCGGAGCAGCAGCTCTGCTGGCTCAATGCGTGACTTCATGTGAAGTCATTGCTTTTCAGGATCTGGGCACGGAAGCGGTGCGCAAGTTGGTTGTAAAAGACTTTCCGTGTTATGTTGCCATTGTATAAATTTTGTAGTTCCGCCTTCAGGCGGTTTTGTAAAACAGCATGGATTCCTGCCTGCGCAGGAATGACGGATTGATAGAATGAGTGATTTAAAACTGACCCTGGAAAACCTCAAAGACTGCTGGCCTGCAGCTTTTACGGAAGAGCAGAAAGCGGAAGCGCAGACGCTGTTTCTGAAAAAGCTGGCTCTGGCCATGCATGAGTTTTACCATGGTAAGATGCAGACTGTACCCAAAGCGCTGATCCCTGACGGGAACTGGTTTAACGTGTGGTACACACCAGGTGTGTCGGCTGTTTCGACTGCCATCCGCGACCACAATGATGCCTCTTTCCGGTTAAGCAACCGAGGCAACCTGGTGGCTGTGGTTTCTGATTCCACCAGGGTTTTGGGTGACGGTGACTGCTCTCCGGCCGGCGGTCTGGGCGTGATGGAAGGCAAGGCCATGCTGATGAAGCAACTGGGCGGAGTGGATGCCATTGCTTTATGCATCAATAACAGAGACAAAGATGGAAAACCTGATCCTGACAAGTTCATAGATTTCGTAAAGATGCTTCAGCCCAGCGTCGGCGCTGTCAATCTGGAAGACATTTCTCAACCAAATTGCTACAAGGTTTTGGATACTTTGAGAAATGAATGTGAGATCCCGGTCTGGCATGACGATGCGCAGGGCACGGCCTGTGTGACTCTGGCAGGGCTGCTCAACGCTCTGAAGCTGGCAGACAAGCAGATGGCAGAGATCAAAACCGTGCTCTATGGCGCCGGAGCATCCAATACAACCATTGCCAGTTTCCTTCTGCAGAGCGGTCTCAAACCTGAAAACCTGATCATCTTTGACAGCAAAGGCGGTCTGCACATAAAAAGAATTGATCTAAAGACCAATCCTGATAAGTACAAGCAATGGGAACTGGCACAAAAGACCAATCCGCTCTGCATTGAAACAATGGAAGAAGCAATGCAGGGAGCGGATGTATTGATTGCTCTGTCTACTCCAGGTCCTGATACAATCAAGCCTGACTGGATCAGGCTGATGAATGACAGGGCGATCGTCTTTGCCTGTGCCAATCCGGTTCCGGAGATCTATCCCTTTGCTGCCAAAGCAGCGGGTGCTTTCATTGTGGCAACCGGCAGAGGAGACTTTCCCAATCAGGTAAATAACTCGCTTGGCTTTCCGGGCATCCTGAAAGGCGCTCTGCTGGTGCGGGCGCGCAAGATCACCGATGCCATGGCGATCCGCGCAGCGCATTCCCTGGCTGATTTTGCAGAGCAGAATGGGATTGGTCCGAACAGCATTCTGCCCACCATGGATGAAGCGGATGTGTTTCCTAAAGTAGCTGCGGATGTGGCCATGCAAGCCATTGAGGATGGAGTGGCAAGGCTGGAGCTGAGTTGGCAGGATGCTTACCAGAAAGCCAAAGCAGACATCGATTCTGCCCGTGCTCTGCTGCAGATGATGACGCAGCAGGGATTTTTCAAAGCACCGCCCAGTGAGACCATTGAATCAATCCTGGCGGGGACAATTGACGAAATCAAGAAATCCAATACTGATAAAGAGAATTTATGAACTTGGGAAAGCTCTTCAAACGGTTGTTTGTGAACTTCGGCATCTGGCTTTACATCAGCGCCTGCGCTTTCTACATCTGGGTCTTCTATGCGGAGACAAGTCTGAACTGGTGGCTCGTACTTACTGCAGCAGCAATCCTGACTGCGCTGAGTTTGCTTGCAAAGAGTGATATCGGCAGCAGAGTCAATAAAGAGAAGCCTGAATTCCTTACCAGCAAAGGGAAAACAGATGTTCAGCCCCAAGTCCCGGTGCGCTGGTTCAGGACGCTATGGGGTTGGCAGGTCGCGCTGGCTTTGATTTTGACCTTTGTCACGGGATGGCTGGTGGTGGAGATCAATCCGGGAAAATTCTTTCTGCAGTTCAAGAACGCCTCAGGCATTGTCAGCGGCATTTTCAATCCTGACACGACAGCTCTGCTGCCCATGGTGGAAGCCATGATAGAAACGATCTTCCTGGCTTTGATGAGCACGGTTTTTGCCATTCCTTTTGCTTTTTTTATCAGCTTTTTTGCAGCGCGCAACATGATGCCGAAAACCTGGCTCGGAAACACAGTTTATGTAATGATCAGGACTCTGGCCACGATCGTGCGCAGCATTGAAGCTATCGTCTGGGCGATCATTTTCTGCGTCTGGGTGGGCATTGGCCCCTTTGCGGGAATGCTGGCGCTTTGGGTGCACAGCATTGCAGCGCTGATCAAACTCTATTCCGAACAGATAGAAAACATTGATCCAGGCCCAGTGGAAGCTGTCAAAGCCACCGGGGCAGCGACTTTGCAGGTCTGGCGTTATGCCGTGATCCCGCAGATCCTGTCACCCTATCTGGCGTTCACGATCTACCGTTGGGACATCAATGTCCGCATGGCGACCATTGTCGGTTTTGTCGGCGGCGGCGGGATCGGATTGGCTCTGCAGCAGCAACAGCAGATGCTGGCGTGGCGCAATGTGGGACTGATCATGTGGCTGATCGCCCTCGTGGTCTGGGTGATGGACATGATTTCCGGTGCTGTCAGACAGAGTCTGAGTGAGGTATAAATATCAGAAATAATGTCATTCCCGCGAAAGCGGGAATCTTTCAAAATAAACAGCATGGATTCCTGCCTGCGCAGGAATGACGTGTAGGGGCAGGTCTTGTGCTTGCCCGTTAAAAGAAACGAGGTATAATGAATCCGGTCGAACTAATACTTAAAAAGCGCAATGGCTATGTCCTGCACAAGGATGAGATAAGCTTCTTTGTTTCCGCCTATCTAGATGGTTCTGTCACTGATTACCAGATGTCGGCGTTTTTGATGGCGGTCTATTTTCAGGGATTGATGCCTGACGAGATCATTGCTCTGACCGAGAGTTACATCAATAGCGGCAAGCGGATCGAGTTCCCTGACGGCATTATCACTGCCGACAAGCACTCCACCGGCGGGGTCGGCGACAAGATCAGCCTGATGCTGGCTCCGATCGCAGCAGCCTGCGGTCTCTATGTTCCTATGATCTCAGGGCGCGGATTGGGGCACACCGGCGGCACTTTGGACAAGCTGGAAGCCATTCCAGGCTTTCAGACCCAGTATGACATGGAAGCTTTGCTTGACCTGACTCTGAAGCACGGAGTCGCCATGGTAGGGCAGTCCGGGCATCTGGTCCCGGCTGACAAAAAGATCTATGCGCTGCGTGACGTGACAGCCACAGTGGACAGTCCGGGTCTGATCACGCCAAGCATCATGAGCAAGAAAATTGCTGAAGGAGCAAAGCACCTGGTGATCGATCTGAAGGTCGGCAGCGGCGCTTTCATGCCAAACCTGAACCGCGCCAAAGAACTGGCGGAACTTCTGATCAGGACCGGCGACGCCTTCGGGCAGAAGGTGACAGTCCTTTTCACCAATATGAATGCGCCTTTGGGCACCCACATCGGCAACGCCCTGGAAGTGATCGAAGCGATCGAATACCTGAAAGGAAACTACCTGCCGGACACACAGATCATCACTGAGGCCCTGACCGCTGAAATGCTGATCAGCGCAGGCCTGGCAGGTGATTCTGACGAAGCAGTCAGCAGGATCAGAGAAGTTGTATCCAGCGGAAAAGCCCTGCACAAGTTTGAGGAAATGATCACTGCCCAGGGCGGCGATGCGCAGGTCTGCAGTGACTACAGTCGTTTTGCTCAGGTTAAGTTTGAATTACCGATAGTGTCAGTCAGGGACGGCTATGTGCAAAGCATTGATTCCACCGGTATCGGCTATGCCCTGATCAGTGTAAAGGCAGGCAGGCAAAAGGTTTCAGACGGCATCGATTACGGTGCGGGAGCGATTCTGCATCCCAAAGTCGGAGACCGGATCAGTTCAGGGCACCAGCTCGGGACCCTTTACGCCAATGACCTGCAAGCTGGCGAGCAAGCCATTCAGCGCATTCTGGCAAGCTATAAGCTCAGCCTTGAACCTGTTGCCAAAGAGGACATCATCCTCGGTAAAATGACTTTGGCCGATCTGTAAAGCACACCTCAGAATTGTCTTTTTTGACTGCAGTGACCTGCTATCTGCAGTTCACTGCTCATATTCAACTTTGTATCTGAGCCAGAGTTTGTCATTCATATAATTCTTCATTTCCAGGAGCTTGAGTTTGTTTGGCTTGACCGTAGGCCAGTTCAGCTCAGGTGATGAAAATAAAGTCGGAATTGTATAGCCGCCTATCACAATTGGACTCAGCAGAATGTTGATCTCATCCAGCAGGGAAGCCCTGATCAGGGCGCCGCTGAGACGGCCTCCGGAACTTGTGGCTATGGTCTGGACCCCGAGTATGCTTTTCACTTTTTCCAGCATTTTTGGTAGGTCCACCCGGTCTTTTCCTTCCAAAAGATACGGCAGATTGCGGCTGCGCAGGAAAGCCAGATACTCTGCCGGAGCAGTTTCTGCGGTCAAGTGAACCATGTAAGTTGACGGATCATCGCATTCGGCGGTGTAGCCGTTTCTGAATCTGCCGCGCCCATCCACTACAGAGGTCCAGGTTTTGCGGCCGGGACGGTGCACGATCTCTTCAGGCAACCAGTCCTCATAAAGCTGATCCAAGTCTCCATGATATTCGGGAAGCTCTGTCAATTCCTCATTATCCGCCACAACCATATGGCTGCCTTCCAGAAACATATCCGGTTTATAAAGCTCAAAGATGGTTTTGGAAAAGCTTCCCCATTCTTCCTTTGTGCACAGCATGTCATACAGTTCCGGCTGTTTGTAAGTATCGAACATGGTGGAATTTGTGCCCAGGGTGATTCTGCCATCCACGGATGCGCAGACATAAAGCACGACTTTCGGCCTGTTCATAAAGTCCTCCTTTTTCTATCTTGTGCAGATTGAGATTGTCCTGAATTATTCTTAGAAATGCCGCAGATTTGCACTACAATCATAACGCCTGTTTCGTTCTCTTCCGCTACCATCCGCTAAAACTCTTCGCTGTTTAGTATTTACGACTTTGCCTTATCTATGTTTCACGTTTCTTCTTCCCGGTTTTTCGTCAACCGAATT
>CAZWJK010000113.1:0-6278 GCA_964634035.1 uncultured Candidatus Cloacimonadota bacterium
ATTCATCCACGAGAAAGGAAATCCTTGACAGAAAGGCATGTGTAATTAATTGAGATTCAATCTCATTATGAAGGAGTGTAAAATGCAGGAGCATGAAATCATCTTTGCCGCCTTTTTACTGAAGAAAGGGCTGAAGTTCACCCATCCGCGCAGGCTCGTTCTGTCCAGCGTTTTTGGCCTGCATGAGCACTTTGACATCGAACAGCTTTATGACATCATCCGCGGCAGAAGCAAAGACGTTTCGCGCGCCACTGTTTACAGAACCATTCCCCTGCTGGTGGAGGCCGGCCTGATCCAGAGGTCTTTGCGCAGCGAAACTCGGGACACCTATGAACACATCTTTGGCCATCCCCGGCACGCGCACTGGGTGTGCAGAAACTGCGGCGTCGTGCTCGAGACCGAAATGCAGGATATAGTCAAGCTCCTGCAGCAGAAAGCCAAGGCGCAGAACTTTGTGGCAGAAGACATCAGCCTGATCGTCAAAGGCCTGTGCTGGAAGTGCAGAAACAGTGCAAATGAGTCTCAATAGACTATGAATAAAGCGGACTTTTCCATTGCTCTGATCGGCAACCCAAACGTCGGGAAAACCACTGTTTTCAATATCTTAACCGGCAGCAGACAAACAGTAGGCAACTGGCCGGGCGTCACGGTCGAGCACAAGTCAGGCAGGTATTCCTTTCATGATCAGGAGTTCCAGGTCATCGACCTGCCCGGGATCTATTCCCTTTCCGCAGTCACTTTGGATGAAAAAGTCACCCGCAACTACATCCTGCAAAACAAGCCTGACCTGCTGGTCAACGTGGTGGACGCCTCCAACCTGGAACGCAATCTCTATCTAACCCTGCAGCTTCTGGAAATGAAAGTGCCAGTGCTGGTGGTGCTCACCATGCTGGACATTGCAGAGCAAAACCAGGTCAGGATCGGGATCGAGCACCTGCAAAGCCATCTGGGCTGTGAAGTGATGGCCCTGCAGCTTTTTCGCAAAGAATCGGAAAACAGACTTCGGGAAGCTATCCATCAAGCCGCTTCTGAAAAGAGTTTACCCGATACCAATATCTCCTATGACGAAGTCGTGGAGGACGCGCTGCTGCGGCTGCAGTTCAATCTTGACTATGAAAAATACGGTGAAATCCCTGACAAGAGATGGCTGACGATCAAGCTGCTGGAGCAGGATGAGGCCTATCTTGCCAAATTGACTGCAGATGAGAAATCTGTACTCGACAAGGTGGTCAAAGCCATCGAAAAACACCGCGGGCAGCAGATCAGAAACGTCATTGCCGACGACAGGTACGGCGTGATCCACGGCCTGTGCCGCGATGTGATCAAACGCAGATCAGGCCTGCGGGAAACTCTTTCCGACAGGATCGACACGCTGGTTCTGAGCAGTTGGCTGGGCCTGCCGCTGTTCTTTTTCGTCATGTTCATCGTGTTTTCGCTCACGATCAAAGCCAGCCAGCCCTTGGTGGGACTCATCAATCAGGGTCTGGGCTGGCTGTTCATCGATAAATTTACAGGCCTGCTGAACCTGCTTTCCGCACCGGATTGGCTGACCGATTTTATGACCGGCGGCATCGGCGGAGGACTGGTCACAATAGCGTCGTTCATCCCTCCCATCTTCTTCATTTTCGTCAGTTTGGCGTGGCTGGAGGATTCAGGATACATGGCACGCGGCGCCTTTGTGGCGGATAAGTTCATGCGTCGGATCGGTCTGCCGGGCAAGGCGTTCATTCCTTTGCTAGTGGGGTTCGGCTGCACTGTGCCAGCCATCATGGCAACCCGGACTCTGGAAAACAAGCGCGACAGGGTCATGACTTCGCTGCTGACTCCCTTTATGAGCTGTGGGGCAAAGCTGCCTGTCTATACCTTTCTGGCGATGATCTTCTTCCCCAAAAATGCTAACCTGGTCGTTTTCGGATTATACATGACGGGAATTTTGCTCGCTATGCTGACCGGCCTGCTGCTGCGCAAGACCCTGTTCAAAAGCCAGCCGGCAGACTTCGTGATGGAGCTTCCGGCTTACCATCTGCCCACCCTGAACGGGATCATGATGCATGCCTGGCACCGCCTCAAAGACTTCATCCTGAGAGCCGGAAAGACTATCCTGACCGTGATCGTAGTGGTCTATGTACTGCAGATGATCACCATTCCGGTGAAGGCAAAAACTGCTGCTGCAGAACCTGAAAAAAGAGAGCTGATTTCCCTGATGGAAATCGCAGGAAAGGCGATCACGCCTGCTTTTCAACCTCTGGGCATAGCCAAAGACAACTGGCAGGCCAGCGTGGCACTTTTGAGCGGCCTGTTTGCCAAGGAAGCGATCGTCGGATCTCTGCAGACTTTGTATGTAACAGAAGAGAGCAACAACCTACAGAACGAGATCAGAAGCCGTTTCGGCGATTCGGTGGCGGGCTTTGCCTATCTGCTTTTCATACTATTGTATTCACCCTGCGCGGCGGCTTTGACCATGCTCTGGAAGGAACACGGAAAGGGCTGGATGGCTTTTGCCTTCGGCTTTCTTACCCTGCAGGCGTGGATGGTGGCAGTGCTCTTTTACCAGGTCATGCAGATTGGATTCAATCCCCAAAGGTCAGTGTTCTGGTTTGCCGTCATTACGATTGTTTTTATCCTGCAATACCATATCTTATCAGTGAAAGGAAAAAGCTATGCGGCATCTGTTTAAACATCTGAGAAAAGGATTGGGACACGGCCTCGGCAGACGCAGAGAGAGTTCCTGCCCGCACGGGCCGTATGAAAACCTGTCCCAGGCACAGGAGAATTCCACTGTCGTCATTACCTGCAATAATGACCACAGAACGGTGGAGCGAGGCCTCTGCACGGGTGTTCAGGTCAAGGTGCTGCGCAATGAAGTGGATGAGCCGAACCTGATCGTGGCGGTTGGGGATGCTCGCTACGTGCTGGATCGCAGGATCGCGCACAAGATCAAAGTTAAGGAAAAGTAGAAGCACCTGCAGGAGTCCTAAATTCCAACGCAACTATAAATCGGCATCCAAACTTAAGGGAATTTTGGACTTCGCGATTGCACGGACAAGCTGATCAATATTATCAATCCGATTCCCCGAAGTCCATTTTAACATTGGGATTTAATAAACGCTGATAACTTACGTTGGCAAAAAGGACTCCCGGAAGCTGATTGTTTAACGTCAGATTATTGAATGATACCCGACAGGTAGTATGCCGCCAGGGTAAAGGCATTGCTGACGTTCAGCGAATTCTTCCAGCCAAAGACAGGGATGTATAGGATCTCATCGGCAAGTTTCAGAATGTCTTCTTCTATGCCCAAAGCCTCGTTTCCGACTATCACTGCCACCGGTTGAACAGGCTTGTAGTCAAACAGGGATTTGGAATTGGTAACCGTTTCCAGCGCAATGACGGGAAGGCCTTTTTCCCTGCACCACTGGATGGCGTTTCGGGTGGAGGCGACTGTGTATTGGACCCGTTCTTCCGTTCCCATGGCGGATTTCTTGAAGGCATTGTAGGGCGGAAAGGGTGTGATGCCACAGAAGTAGATCCATGCCGCTTTGACGCATTCAGCGGTTCTGTAGATCGAGCCCAGATTGTATTCCGACCTCAGGTTATCGGCAATCACGGTGATGGGAAAAGGAACCTGTTTCAGCTTGTCCAGATGCATTCCGTCGTATCTGCTGACCTCAAAATCCGCGGCATTGTAATGCGGTTTATGGAACCTCAGATACTCCGTGACCAGGGTCAGGATCTCGTGCGGCGCAGTCATGTATTTCAGCTTGGGAAGAGAGACAAAATGCTCCTTCACCTCTGCCTTGCTCCATTCATAACAATCCAGCAGAACGGGTATGATCAGCTTTCTGTATTCGAGGTCGGCAATGTTTTTTTCCAGGACGGTCAGCAGTTCCAGGATCGCCTTGATCTGCCTCACGTGAGAAAAGGAAGTGAATTTCCTGCGCGAGTAGTGATAGATCTTAACCATGCTTTTTGCGCAGCAGCAGCCAAACGAAGAAGGGGCAGCCGATGAAGGCGGTGATGACGCCAACGGGCAGTTCCAACGAGGTCAGATGCATGGCGATGAAGTCGCAAGCTAAAAGGAAAACTCCGCCTGCCAGAAGTGACATGGGGTAGACTTTGCGCTGTGAAGTTCCAACCAAAAGTCTCACGATATGCGGAATGATCAATCCCACAAAACCGATGATGCCGGCATAGGCAACCGCGATTCCGGTTAAAAGTGAACACAGCACGAACAACCTTTGCCTGATCCGGTGCACGTTGATGCCGACGCTTCCGGCATAGAGATCCCCGCTGCTCATGATGTCCAGAGTCAGGCTGTCACGGTAGATCACATATAAAACAATCATGCTCAGCCCCGCCAGGACCAGAAAGAACCTGTATTCAGCTAAAGTAAAGATGTGTCCCAGGTTGCCCATCAGCGTGCCCAGGATCAGTAAAGTGTCCTGCTGAAAAAGATACATCACCAGAGAGATAATAGCGGAAAGAAACATCCCTGCTATGATTCCGGACAGCAGCAACCTCGTTTTATCGAACTGGCCTTTCTTCTGAGCCAGAGTCCAGACCAGCAGCATGGTCAGCATGGCACCGGCAAAACCGAACAGCGGCATCAGGATAAAAAGACCTGCCAGACCGGCTAAAACCGCTCCCAAAGCAGCTCCGGATGAGACACCAAGGATGTATGGCTCCGCCAAAGGATTATTCAGCATCATCTGGTAAACAGAACCGATCCCGGCTAAAGTTACTCCCGTAAACAAGGTTAGGATAAGGCGCGGCAGGCGTACTTTGAGGATGATATTGCCATCGGGACTGCCTGCAGCAAGGTAGAGCCAGATGAGGATAATGCCAAGCAGCAAAATTGAGATTGCATACCGTGATTTCATATGTTCAGACACCTAAGTGCTAGGGTTTTGTAATTCTGCATTTATGCAGGTAACTAATATTGTGTAAGCTCTCAGACACCTGCCTGAAGGCAGAATTACGTCATTTGTCGGGCTGGATCCCTGTCCCGTCCATTGACGGGAGGGACTCTCGAACCTCAGGAATGACGAATGGCTTTTGCATAATGCAGAAAAAGGGATTGAAGGGCGCAGCCCTTCACAATCAGGGCGGTGGGTGGGAATAGATAAAATTAAGATTCCTGCCTGCGCAGGAATGCCGGTATAGTTATTGTTTTCCACGTTAATATTTTACCTCATGGATAAGCTCAAAGAGCCTCTTCGCACCCAAATGGCAGCGTGGTCCGGCGCGCATGATCAGGTCCGGATCGATATCTTTTTCAAAGTAGATGCGGTGGTTTTTAACAGCCGGAATGTCCTGCCAGCCCAGGCGTTTTCTGATGCTTTCCGCCGTTTCCTGCGAGTAGCAGATGATGACATCCGGTTTGGCTTTGATGACGTCTTCCGCTTTGATTCTGGAGTAGTCGCGTTCCAGTTCGGCAAAGATGTTATCGCCTCCAGCCAGCTCTATGAGCTCACCCACAAAGGATTTGTCCGAAACACTCATAAGAGGTTCGCGATAGATCTCCAGATACACTTTGGGGCGGGGAATGCTGTTTGTCAACATTCCGGTGAGTTCCAGGCTTCTGTAAAGTGTGTCTGCCACCTCTTTGGCTCTTGCTTCCCTGCCAATGGCAGTTCCGACAGTGATGATGCCCTGCAGCATTTCCGAAATCGTTTTAGGATAGACCGTGACTACCTTTATACCAAGTTTGGCAAGATCAGAACCGATGGCCTGCTGCTCCAGTGAGGAAGCGAACACGAGGTCAGGTTTTAGTTTGATGATGTCTTCCTTATTGACCTTGCCGAAGTTGCCCACCACAGGCACAGACAGGATTTGTGGAGGGTAATCGCATTCCTGTGTTCTGCCGATGATGTTGTCCGTGCCTTCGATGGCGGCAATGATCTCCGCCAGTTCAGGCGAAAGCACGACATAGCCCTTGGCTTTTACTGCTTTTTCCGCCTGCTGACAGGAGACACTCAAAAGCACTATCCCAATTACACAAAGCAAAAACCAGGTTCTTATTATCCGTTTAGGCCTATCTTGCATTCTTTTCATTATGGGTAACAAGATATAGATTGGCAGTTTCTTGTCAAACCTTACCATTTTTTTGTCTGTTCCGCAAGCGTTAATCCCATAGGGGTTTCCCATTCAGTAGCCAGGAAATAGTAAAGACAAAATTAATCCCATAGGGATTTTCCATTTGTTAGCCCATGACTTCGAGTCATGGGTAAGGTCGCCGGCAGATCCAACCCCGTAGGGGTTTCCCATTTGCTTTGGATGGT
>CAZWJK010000114.1:0-6211 GCA_964634035.1 uncultured Candidatus Cloacimonadota bacterium
AAAGTCTATCCATTTTTACTGCCGGATTTTGCCCGCTACCTGGATGTCAGATTTCCCCGGGTAAATGAAATTGACTGGTTTTCCACGCGTTTCAGTCTCAGCCTGTCAACAGTTAAAAAACCCAGGGATTTATTCAAGATTCTGGAGACCCAACTGTTTGATTTTGAGCCCGGCAAGATATTAGACAAAAGCTTATCTAAAGAAGAACAGGACAGCCTGAGTTTCTGGATGTATCAAGCCTGGCAGGAAAGTGAGGATTCTCTGGCATACAAACCCTTTTTTGCAGACCGTTTTCCCAATGTCAAGGAAGCACCTGCCACACAAAGAGCCATCGCCTTGCTGGAAAAGATTGACTGGAATGAACTGAATGCTGCCTGGAAAACTTGGGAGAGCTGCTGCCGGGCCTTGGAAAATGAAATCAGATATATGAAATTCTCCAATAAAAAGCCTATCTATTACAAATCCAGATATGGGGTAATGATTATTGGCAGTCCGGGTAATGATCACTACTTTGACAATGCTGATATGCAGAAGTATCCTGTTTGTTTCATCCTGGAACCCGGCGGTAATGATACTTACGACTGCTCTTTATTTACGGACAGAAATCACCCCTATTACATTGTGATCGATTTAAAGGGTGATGATGTTTACCGAAATTCAGGTATTGCTAAAGGCATGTCTGTTAATAACGGAATAGGTTGGTTACATGATTATGCAGGCAATGATGTATATCAATACGGTGATTTTGCTCAGTCGGCCCTCCTGGGATTTCAGTATTTCAGAGATGAACAGGGTGACGACATCTATTCATCAGGACTGTTTTCACAGGCAGCAGCAATGTTTGGTATCTCTTATCTGAATGATAATGCAGGTAACGATACCTATACTGCCACGGAGTTTGCCCAGGGCATGGGCGGTCCCAAAGGACTCGGACTTTTAATTGACGGCAAAGGCAACGATGTTTATTACTGCGGAGGAAAATATCTGCATGCACCCCTGGCGCCTTTTGACTATCGGAGCATGGCGCAGGGCTTCGGCTTTGGTTTCAGACCTGACATTGCAGGCGGCATCGGCATCCTCTACGATGGCGAAGGCAATGACCGTTACAGCGGCGGAGTCTATGCGCAGGGCGTTGCTTACTGGTATGCGATTGGCGCTCTGTTTGATGAAAAAGGGAACGATTATTACGATGCAGTCTATTATCCTCAGGGCAGCGGAATCCATCTTGCCAATGGCGCTTTGGTCGATATGGAAGGCGAAGACCATTATTATTCAAAGCACGGTCCCGGTCAGGGCAACGGGCACGACTGGTCGGTGGGTGTTTTTGTCGATAAAAAAGGCAATGACCACTACTCCGTGGAAGGTGGAAATGGTCTGGCTCTGGCTAATTCAGTCGGAATTTTTATTGATTCAGAAGGTGATGATAAATACGAGCACCGCAATCCATCCAATTACGGTTTTGCCGCTGCAGCCCGGGAATCCGGAGGCTTGGGGCTCTTTCTGGACGCGGGTGGAAAAGATTCCTATCCCGACACCCTGCAGGCCAATAACAAAACCTGGCAGAATGGCACTTACGGCATCGGCAGGGATATTGAACTGAACATACCCGAGATATCCAAACTGGAAAAATTGGCAGAACAGGAAACTGCCGACGTGGACAGCCTGGCCTCCATCGAAACGCTGTTTGCCGTAGCTTCCGAATGGGAGGTTGGTTCTGCAGCAAAGAGAGTCAAACTGGCGCGTGAATATTTACTTAATCGTGAAACGGAAGCTGTTCCTTATGCAATAAATATGAAAATGGGCACCAAATCAGGTCTGGAATACAGAACCCTGTCCGAACTCGCCACGAAGTCTGAACTGATGCGCACTTCTCTTTATACAGTCCTGCATGATGCGGATTCGCTCAAGGTCAAGAATTCCATAGCCCTGATCGCTGAGCAGGGAGACAGTCTGGCGGTGGATTCTCTGGCTGTGTTTCTAAACCAGAACAAATACATCCCGACTGTGCTGTCCGCTCTGGGCGGTATCAAAAGCCAGAGATCGCTGGAACTGATCCTGCCCTGGACCGCTCATCAGACCGAAAAGTACAGGTATCTGGCAGCCCGCAGTCTGAAAGCATTAAACTCTGATGCATCCCTGACGGAACTCAGAAAAATGGCATCCGACAGCTCTTTTCTGATCAAGGCCATGGTGCGACAGTTGCCTGTTAAACAGGAAACAAAAAAGTAGTGTGACCCACAAAGACAGGTTCAGACAGTTTCTGGAGCAGCATTTTCCGGCTCGGGTTGAACATCTGCTCTCCGGCTTTGAAAACTACCTGGATCTGCTCTATGACATCAACCAACGGGTGAACCTGGTGTCACGCCAGATGCCGAAGGATAATTACTGGCTTTACCATTTCCTTGACAGTCTGCTGATTGTTAATTGTATGGATTTAAGTGGTGAAAAAATACTGGATTTCGGTTCAGGCGGTGGTTTGCCGGGGATTCCTCTGAAGCTTGCCTTCCCTGATCTGAAGCTGACTCTGCTGGATTCGGTCAGTAAAAAGATCCGGTGTCTGGAGCAGATGATCTCTGAACTGAAATTGCAGAATTGCCGGGCAGTCTGGAACAGATTGGAAGATTTTGCCACAAGCGCACGAACTGAAAGGTATGACCTGATCCTGTGCCGTTCGGTGAAACTGGAAAGCGGATTCATCGAACCCCTGCACAAGCTGCTCAAACCTGGCGGCAAGGCGGTTTTTTACAAAGCGCAGAGCCTGGATGATGTGTCAGTGCTTGACAATATTGAAGTTCACGACGTCAGCCTGCCGGAACTGGGACAACGCAGGATCGTAACGGCTCCCAAACAGAGCCTTAAGCATAGATAGGAAAACGAAGGAAGTTGAATAGAAGATGGGAAAAATTATTACCGTAGTTAATCAGAAGGGGGGAGTCGGCAAGACCACGACGGCCGTTAATCTGGCTGCCGGTCTGGCTGTTTTGGAGAAGAGGACCCTGCTGATCGATTGTGATCCCCAGGGTAACGCGACCAGCGGAGTCGGCCTGAACAAAGACGACCTGCAGCATCAGATCTATGATGTGATCATTCAGAGAGTGGCGGCGGAGGATGCGATCTACCAGACGGAAACGGAAAACCTGGATTGCATTCCCGGCAACATTCACCTGACCGGCGCCGAGATCGAGCTGGTGCAGCAGTTCGCCCGCGAATACAAGCTCAAGGAAGCGATCGAACCCCTCAAAGACAAGTATGACTACATCATCATCGACTGTCCGCCCTCGCTGGGACTGCTCACCGTGAACGCCCTCACCGCCTGTTCGGATGTCCTGATCCCCATCCAGTGCGAGTATTACGCTTTGGAAGGGGTGAGTCAGCTTTTGACCACGATCCGCCTGATCCAGAAAAGCCTGAATCCCGGCCTGAACATTCTGGGCGTGCTGCTCACCATGTTTGACAAACGGCTCAATCTCTCGATCCAGGTGGCAAAGGAAGTGACCCGCTTCTTCAAGGAAAAGGTCTTCCGCACCATCATCAGCCGCAACATCAAACTTACCGAAGCGCCAAGCTTTGGCAAACCCATATTTCTGTATGATATCAAATCACCGGGCGCCTTTAATTATCTGGCATTAGCCCACGAAGTATTAGAACGCTATACACAAGGATGACAACATGGAAGAAAAATTAGGACGAGGCCTGGATGCCCTGATTCACGATATCGATGAACAGGAAAATCCCAACACTGGAATTACCACACTGCCCATTATCAGGATCATGCCAAACCGCTATCAGCCGCGCAAGATGTTTGACGAAGAAAAGCTTCAGGAACTGGCTGATTCCATCCGCGAGAACGGCATCATCCAACCCATCATCGTCACCAAAACCGACGCCAGCGAATATGAACTGGTAGCAGGTGAACGCAGACTGGAAGCGGCTAAACTGGCAGGGCTTTCCGAAGTTCCTGTCATCGTCAGAAGCGTTTCCCAGAGAGAACAGCTCCAGCTTTCCATCGTGGAAAACATCCAGCGGGAAAACCTCAACCCGATCGAAGAAGCCAACGCCTATCAGCAACTGATCGAAGAATTTGACATGAACCACGAGCAGATCTCCGAGATCATGGGCAAGGACCGCTCCACCATCACCAATTCCCTGCGCCTGCTCAAGCTCAGCGATCCCATCCAGGATATGCTGCTCTCTGGTTCCCTCACTCCCGGTCACGCCAGAGCCATTCTTTCCATCGATGATGAACTGCAGATGGAGTTTGCCAAACACATTGTCAACAATACCTTGTCAGTCCGCCAAACGGAAGAGAAAGCCAAAGAATACCGTCCTGAAAAACCTGAAAGAGCTCCCCGCAAAGAAAAGCAGCCAGCCGTACCGAAAGACCCTTACATCGTGTCTGTGGAAGAGCAATTGACTGAATCCCTCGGCTGCAAGACCATCATCCAGGACAAGGAAAACAAAGGCAAAATCATTATCGAATACAACGACCAGCAGGAATTCGACGACCTCATCCGCAGACTGAATCTGCAGTAAAAAATACTAAAGGATCATTTTATAAAGCTATGAAAAATGTCATAGTGACAGGTGGCGCCGGATTTATCGGCGCCAATTTCATACATGCCCTGTTTGAAGACCCTTCCTTTGACGGAATTGTAGTCAATATAGATAAACTCACCTACGCCGGCAACCCTGATAACTTCACCGGCCTTGAACAAAAACACGGCGGGAGCAGGTTTTTCTTTGAGCAGGTCGATATCTGCGACCGGGAAAAGATCAAAGCCATCTTTGCCAAATTCAGACCCGATACCGTGGTCAACTTCGCTGCCGAATCCCATGTGGACCGCTCCATCGACAACCCGATGGAATTCATTCAGACCAATGTTTTGGGCACCGGAGTCCTGCTGCATTCAGCTTATCAGTTCTACAAGGAACTGCCGGATGCAGACAAGCAGAACTTCCGCTTCCATCACGTCTCCACCGACGAGGTCTATGGCTCTTTGGGTAAAGAAGGCTTGTTTGAGGAAACCACGCCCTATGATCCCAGTTCGCCTTATTCCGCTTCCAAAGCCGGTTCCGATCACCTGGTCCGGGCCTGGAAACGCACCTTCGGATTGCCTACCCTGATCACCAATTGCTCCAATAACTACGGTCCCTACCAGTTTCCCGAAAAGCTTATACCTCTCATCATCCTGAACTGCATGGCAGGCAAACCTTTACCGGTTTACGGAAAAGGATTGAATGTCCGCGACTGGCTTTATGTCAAAGACCACTGCGAAGCCATCAGACTGGTGATTGAAAAAGGGATTCCCGGCGAAACCTACAACATCGGCGGACACAACGAGATCCGCAACATCGACATCGTCCATCTCATTTGTGAGATCCTGGATGAACTTTCACCCGCCCCTGATGGAAAACCCTATTTTCACCTCATCACCTTCGTCACAGACCGCCCCGGACACGACCTCCGTTACGCCATCGACGCCTCCAAGATCCAGAACGAACTGGGCTGGACCCCGCGCGAAACCTTTGCCACAGGCATCCGCAAGACCATCCAATGGTATCTTGACAACCGCGACTGGTGGCAAAAAATCCAGCAGAACAAATACCAGCAGCAGCGCCTGGGACTGAATAAATAAACCGTCATTCCTGCCCTTTGTAGAGTCATGCGTCCCCGCATGTCTTTAGTACAGGCGGGGACGCCTGTACCTACTGATTTATCATTCCTGCTAAGGTGTCATCCTGAGCATAGTCGAAGGATAAGACACCGCAAACCTGTCCGCGTGTCCAGTCTTCGACTAAGCTCAGACTGACACGCTTGTTGTCATTATTGCTCAATGTAAGTTCGTAGTCCGCATTTATGCGGTTTTATTCAAATTATTACATCTCTGTACATGCTGGCAAAACTGCCTGAAGGCAGAACTACAAACCTCTTTTGTTGATTGGTGATCACATTGGTTTCGCCTGCTGACCTCCTGTGCCAGGGCATAGGTGCTCGGCAGGAGGCTGCCCGGTGGACAGCAAGTCTCAATTATGAAGCAATAATGATTTATGGATGTAAAAAGCTTCCGGAGAGCGTCAGTGATAATTCGAATTTCGTTATTTATAATTCGTAATTCCTGCGCAGCAGGCAAAAGTGGTGGGTGATACTGGACTCGAACCAGTGACCCCTACGATGTGAACGTAGTGCTCTAACCAACTGAGCTAATCACCC
>CAZWJK010000115.1:0-6210 GCA_964634035.1 uncultured Candidatus Cloacimonadota bacterium
GGACTTCCGGGGCATCGTGGTGAGGACCAATCCCTTTGCCTATAACCCCATTACCCAAACCTTGCGCATCTACACATCCTACAAGGTGCGCGTCTATCAGGACGGGATCGATGATTTCAATGTTTTGACAACAACCCGCGATGAGATTTCCAGGGCATTTGTGGAAGTGTATGAAAATCACTTCCTGAACTGGGACTCATCCAGATACACAGCCGTCAGCGATAACTTCGGCAGATTCCTGATCATCTACTATGACAGCTTTGAAACTGCCATCCAGCCGCTGATGCAATGGAAACGGCAAAAAGGAATACCGGGCTACTATATAGCCTTCAGTACTGTGGGGACTACTGCAACTGAACTGCAGACCTTTATTCAGACCTATTACACTTCTTACAGCGTGGATTTTGTCATATTGGTAGGTGATGCGGCGCAGATTCCTACATTAAGTGTGGATGGCGGAGGCAGCGATCCTTCCTTTGCTTTGGTGGCAGGTGCTGACAATTACCCCGATCTTTTTATTAGCCGCATTTCGGCAACAACGGCAGCGGATGTGACCACTCAGGTCAACAAGTTCATCACTTATGAAAGGGATTTCGGCACGAATCAGACTTGGATTCAATGGGCAACAGGAGTTGCTTCAGAGCAGGGTCCCGGGGATGATGGCGAATATGACTGGCAGCACATGGATAACATACGGAATGACCTTTTGGGATACTGATACACTATTGTTGACAGGGTCTATCCAAACAATCCTCCATGTGATGCAGCTACACTTGCCAGCTATATAAATGGAGGCAGCAGCCTGCTTAATTACTGTGGCCATGGCTCGACAACCAGTTTCACTACCACCGGATTCAGCAATACTGATGTCAATAACCTGACCAATGGCGTAAAAACTCCGATAATTTGTGCTGTTGCCTGTCTGAATGGTAACTTCGTTAATTATACCTGTTTTGCGGAAGCCTGGCTAAGAAAATCAGGCGGAGGTGGAATTGCCTTCTACGGCAGTTCCATCAACCAACCTTGGAATCCTCCCATGGCGGGACAGGACGAAGTGGTGGATCTACTGGTGGCAGAATCGAAGAAAACCGTGGGCGGCCTGTTCTTTAACGGCGCCTGCAAGATGCTGGACGATTATCCAACCTCAGGCAATGTGTATAAGACCTGGAACATCTTCGGCGACTGCTCCATGCTGGCCAGAACCAAGAACCCGATTGCCATGACGGTTACTCATACCACATATGTCAATCCGGGAGTATCAACCACGATCTCAGTTTCCACCGGAGTTCCATATGCCTATGTGGGAATCTCTATCGGGACTTCGATCTATGCCTACGGCTATGCCAACTCCACCGGCAACTGGTCAACAACCCTGACCCCAGCCTCAATTCCCAATGTGTATACTTTAACAGTAACTGCACATAACAGGGTCACCTATGTGGGAAATATCTATAATGGACACATCTGGGACGGATCCGCATCCAATGTCTGGGCGGGCTGGGCCAACTGGAACTGCAACACTGTGCCGACTTCCACAAGTGATGTGCTGATCCCCTCAGGCCTGGCCACTTATCCCTCAACAGTCACTGATACTGCACCAAACATATGCAATAATTTGCGGATTGAAAGCGGCGCCAGCGTTACTGTCAGCGGATACGACCTGACTGTATATGGCAATGTGGATACCTGGGGCCAACTGATCATGAACACAACCTCAGATCTGACAGTTTATGGTTATTTTGACTGGGAATCAGGTTCCACAGCCAGTGTCACAAACCCAGGCGCCAGCATCTACTGCCAGGGTCATATGACCTTCCAATCCGGGTCAAATGTCCAATTGGCCAATGGCGAAGTTCAGTTCTTTGGTTCCAATACCTGCCACCTGATCAATAAAAGCGCCAATACTCAGCTATATAATCTCTATGCTTATGTATCTGCGCCGTCTGCCATGATATTGCACGATTCCTCCACCCAGCCATTTGTGATCAATGGCTATTTCGCCAACGGAAGCGGAACTGCCGATAAGCTATCCTACTGCTGGTACACAGGAAATGTGACGGTTAGGGGAGGTTTTTATGATTACAATCCGGCGGGAGGAGTGCTCTGGCATTTCGGAACCCTGATCATGGACGGTACCACCCAATCCATGCGTTTCGACGGCGCTAACTCTTATGTCAATAACCTGACCATCAGTCCAACGACCAGCGTGACCCTGTTATCCAATCTGACGGTCAAGACCAAGCTAAGGATCGAAAGCGGGGTCTTCAATGCGGGCAGTAATACCATAACTCTTGGCGGCGACTGGGAGAATGTTGTTGGTCAGGCAGCTTTTAATGAAGGGACATCCACCGTTATCTTCAATGGCAGTGGTCACCAGCACTGTAATTATACGGAGAATTTCAATAATATCGTAGTCAATAAATCCGGCGGTGCCTTGCGTGTGAACAATTCAGTAGCCGTAGTAACCTGCGCTACTTATGACTGGACAGCGGGCGCCATCGATGTGGTGGTGGGGACTTTCACTGCCAATGATCTGATCGATAACGGATTGTATGGAAGCTATTACGTCAATCCGGGCGCCACCATTAACCTCTACCAGGGCACTACGAACTATGTTGATCTGAACGGTAACCTGATCTTTTCAGGCGGCGGCACCATCAATGTCTATGGCGGAGACGGCTTATCCTGGTGGCCTTATGCGGGCAACGGCTCCATCACCATGAGCGGCGGTACGCTTGACTTCAAGGACAGCGGCATATACGTAACCACATCATCATACAGCTTCACTGCCAGCATAACCGGCGGTACGATCCGGACCAGCCGTCAGTTCATTGGTGACCGCACTGATTTCAATCCGACCGGCGGCTTTATTGAGTTGTATGGCAGCACTGACTGCACAGTGTCTCACGGAGCCGGCTCGAACTTCTATAATCTGAGGATCAACAAAACTGCATCCAGAGAAGAAGATCCCAATGTCCAGAACTATGTCACTGACAAGTTTGGCAGATCCACTCCCATAACCCGGACGAATCAGGTGACAGCAGGAACCAATCTGGACATCAACGGATATTTCTATATATTGGCAGGCACCTTTGTTGCCCCGGCTCAGATGAACGTGCGGAGTCACTGGTATAACGAAGTCGGTCCTGATGCCTTTGTGGAAGGCACCGGATTGGTTGTCTTTGACGGCGGTCTGAACAGTTTGTGTGACACCGAAAACTTCTACAATCTGGAACTGAACAAGACCGGTACCTATTTCCTGCAACCCCGTTATTCTACTACGTCTATAACATGTCAATCCTACGACTGGACCGGCGGCAGACTCTATGTCAACGGTGGCACCTTTACAGCTCTTGACATGGTGGACTCTTACATTTATGGAACTGTGGAATTAGTCACCGGATTCATTCATTTTCATCAGGAAACAACACAGTACCTTGATCTGCAGGGAGACCTGATCATTTCAGGAGGAGAACTGCATCTCTATGGAATCTCGGGAAATACCTACTGGCCCTCCGGTGGCAATGGTTCAGTAACCATGAGCGGCGGCCTGATAGAGATCCATGATACGGGGCTTACGATATCAAGTACTTATACATTAACCACCAATATCACGGGCGGTATCATTAGAATATCCAGGGGCTTCTCTTGCGGCAGTGCCAGTTTCACTCCCGGAGGAGACAGCTCCATTGAATTTTACACTGGTTATGATTCGTATGTTTACATGACTGCCGGAACGCTCAGGTATGTTTATGTTAATAAATCAGCCAGAACTGATAATGAAGAGGACGGTGAACCGATATTGATTACAGACAGGGATGGTAATGAAACACTGTTGACCAGGACTTACTCCGTTATCCTGAACACGGATGTAACTTGTTATTACATGAAAGTGAACTCGGGAACGTTCAATCCCAATGGCCATACCCTTTATTCCCAAACCCATTTTGATACCCAGGGAACCGTGCTCATGAACAATGCTGCCAGCAAGATCGATGCGGTCTATGACATCTGGTGGCTATCAGGTTCGATTGCCAATGCCACTTTGGGTACTTTTGAGTGCGGTGCTCGATGGAATGTACATTCAGGTGCCACAGTTGTTCTGCCTGCTGCTGTTAATACATATCTATTGGCAAGCACAAGCCAGTCTATTCTTATGCAGGGAGATGGTGCCCAGTTCGGAACGCTATATATCAGCGGAACCACCGGCACGCCGGTATATACTTTAAACAGTGCTTCCACTCAGCCCATGCTTGTGGCAGGCAATCTGACCATCGGACCTGGCAATGAGCTTGACATGAATCTCACGAACATGACAGTCAACGGCAATTTGGATCTGGACGGCAAGCTGGATATCCATGGTTCCAGCGTCACGATCGACGGCAAGCCTGATTTTGCCACCACCAGTATCCTGAGCATTGACAGCGGTCAGTTCATCTTCCATGACAGCACTGTTCCCAGGACCACTTACCTGAGAGGCAACCTGTCCATCAACACAGGGACGTTAATTGCAGTAAACAATGCGATCACCGTTAACAATGGCTCGGTCAATACCATGGCGAGCGGATCTATTATTTGTGACGGAATAAATGCCATATATGCCGGCACCTTCCAACCCGTGGGCGGAACGGTCGAGATCACCAGTAATATGGCCGGAGGTTATTACATGCTGAACGTGTCTAATGGCAACTGGCTGCCTAATTTGACGGTGAATACTGACACCGGTGTTAATTTGGCAGAAGATCTCACTGTCAAGGGGAACATCGTCATAACTGACGGCTGGCTGGATCTGAATGCTAAAATCCTGAGTTGTTATGGCAACATCGATGTCTATGACATACTGGAAGTGGATGCCGGAGCCACCTTAGCCATGCAGACAAATAATGTAAGCCTTAACATTAAATCCGGTGGTCGCCTTGACGCCATAGGAAATTCAACCAGTACAGCCTTGTTGACAAATCCTCCGTATTATACTAACTATAATGTTGAATCGGGCGGGACCATTGCAGCTAACTATGCCACCTTCAGGTGGTCTACCCTGGCGGGGGTGTATGTTCATTCCGGAGCCATTGTCGACACTGCTTATCCGTTTTCCAATTGTGCTTTTCAATATGGCACTAATGGCGGTACTTTACTCACTCTGGACAACAACCAGGACCTGGCTGTCTATAATGCCAGCTTTGTTAGCAGCGGTCAAAACAGCAATGTCAGGAAGACCGTAAATAACGGCATGGTCAATTTCATTAATGCCACCGGCACTTTTGCCGGCGAGGACTATGATGACGATATCTATGACCGCGTCTGGTGGACCACCAATGATGCGCCTGCCACGCCTGACCTGCAGATCCTCAAAGCGGTATATTCTGACCTCAATGCTGATATTGGCGAAACCGTTACCTGTACAGTTACCTATGTGAATGCCAGCACGACCGTCATCACGATGAGCTTGCTTGATCTGTATTGGAACGAAGCTGTGCCTCCAGTTGTGAATTATTACGGGAACCAGTATACCAACCTGGGCCTAGTACCGGCGGGAATAATCCAGCAGTATGTGTTCAGTGTCACGCCAGGCGCTGGTTGGGCAGGGACCTGGAACTCATATGTTCAAATCGATGCGGACGGTATTGTAGCGGAAAGCAACGAATACAACAATGTCTATGGTCCGTTCAACATTACCTGGAATGCTGTGGCGCTGCCAGCTATCGATGATCTGACCATAGTGAGGGGTTCAGGCACGGCAATAGCGTATCTGTCCTGGACCTATCCGATGCCTGTCACCCGCTTCAAGGTTTACCGAAGCACAGAACCATATTTCATACCCAGTCCGACTAATCTGATCGCCACAGTAACCTATCCCAATATGGGATACAATGATTACACGCTGGGAGAGAAATTCTTCTATATAGTGACTGCTGAGCAGGATCCTGCTGCCATGCCTGCAGCAGCACCGCCTCTGCAAACAGGAAACCGTCAACGTCGTAACTAAGGGTAAAGACCCTAAACTCAAGCCTATAGCACAAGTCCCGTCCTCAACAGGGCGGGACTTTTTTCTTCCTTCATCCATACAAGCATTACTTGACCACTACGGTATCACTACGGTAGCATTACGGTAATTAACCGTATTGGTACCGTAGTGATACCGTAATGATTAAGTATTGAATTTAAGGTTCTTGTAAGATCCAGATATGGATTGAGACAAAATGAAAAGAG
>CAZWJK010000116.1:0-6096 GCA_964634035.1 uncultured Candidatus Cloacimonadota bacterium
AGTAAGCACCATCCATCTTTGCATTACTTGACCATTACGGTACTATTACGGTAGCATTACGGTTAATTACCGTATTGATACCGTAATGGTATAGTAATAGTACCGTAGTGCATTTATGGGAAAAATATGGTTGACACAATCAATCAGGATGGCAGAAAAGAAATATCGCCTAAAAAGGAGAAAGGTTAATGCATAGAAAAATAAAGCACATATTGTATGGCAATCCTGTTCTGGAAGGGGCGGGAGTTCACCTGAGAAGAGTTTTCGGCTATAATGAAGTGCCGATGTTCGATCCTTTTCTGCTGCTCGATGACTTCCGCTCAGATGAGCCGGAGCACTATCTGAAGGGCTTTCCGTGGCATCCGCACAGGGGCATTGAAACCATCACCTATATGCTGGAAGGCAAAGCTGAACACGGCGACAGCATGGGCAACAAAGGCGTGATCGGGGCTGGAGACGTGCAATGGATGACCGCAGGCAGCGGAATCATTCATCAGGAAATGCCGAAAGGCGACCCCAACGGCAGGATGTATGGCTTTCAGCTTTGGGCCAATCTGCCCGCTTCCCATAAAATGATGGATCCGCGCTACCGGGGCATTCTGAGCAGCGAGATCCCCTCCCTGACTCTGGACAATGGAGTCGTCATCAAAGTCATCGCCGGTGAGGTCAATGGAGTCAAAGGTCCGGTCACAGACATCATCACAGACCCTTCCTACTTCGATGTCACAGTGCCTCCGAATACGGAATTCACCATGGAAACTGCTGCCGATCATACTGTTTTTGCTTATCTGATCGGTGGCGCAGGGTACTTCGAACCTGCTCAGGAAGGGCATTCCGGCAAGCTTTTGGAGAACAGGACTCTGGCACTGTTTGACAACGGCGACACAGTTTTCGTCAGGACCATAGAGCACGGCGTGCGTTTTCTATTGGTCTCAGGAAAACCGATCGGAGAGCCCGTTGCCTGGCGCGGCCCCATCGTGATGAACACTCAGGAGGAACTGCAACTCGCCTTCCAGGAATATCACGCCGGGACTTTCATAAAATCGGAATAAATAAATTCTGAGCAGAAACTGAATTAGTGAAGCTATTTCTACAGGCGACCGGAAGGTTTATCCAAACCGGGAGAATTGTCTGACTATGGGTTTACAGCAGGTGCTGCAGCAGGATCTTGACCCCGATCCCGATCAGTATGAGTCCTCCGAATATTTCCATTTTGGAACCCAGACGGCTGCCGATACCCCTGCCTAAATAGACTCCGCTGAAACTGATCAGAAATGTGATCACGCCGATAACAATTGCGGGAGTGATTATGGCGATTTTCAGAAAAGCAAAGGTGATGCCGACTGCCAGCGCGTCAATGCTGGTGGCTACTGCCAGACCAAGCAGGACATAGAGGTTGAGCGGGTCGCATTTCTTTTCCACTTCTTCGATCCAGATGGCTTCATAGATCATCTTGCCGCCGATGAAAACAAGCAGGCCAAAGGCGATCCAATGGTCATAGGCCTCCACATACTGCTTCAGTCCGATTCCTGCCAGCCAGCCAAGAACCGGCATCAGCGCCTGAAACATACCAAAAAAGAAAGCTATGCGGAAAGCGTGGCGGATCTTCAGACAGTCAATGGTGCAGCCGCTTGTAATCGAGACGGCAAAAGCGTCCATCGCCAGCCCGACGGCGATCAGGATGATGGAAAGAAGTTGTCCGGATGAGCTCATCAATTATGTATATTGCAGGCGGTAGAGGTCATAATAGAGACCCTGCCTGTTCAGAAGCTGATTGTGCGTGCCCTCCTCCACGATCTCACCCTTGTGCAGAACAATGATGCGGTCCACATGCTGAATGGTGGATAATCTGTGCGCAATGATAATGCTGGTGCGGTTTTGCATCACTTTCTGGAGGGCGTCCTGGATCAGGATCTCAGTCTCAGTGTCAATGTTGCTGGTGGCTTCGTCCAGAATGAAGATGGAGGGATTATAGGCCAGAACGCGTGCAAAGGCGATCAGTTGGCGCTGCCCTGTGGAAAGCGTGGCACCCCGTTCCATGACCGGTTCGTCATATTTCAACGGCAGTTGCTGAATGAAATTGTCTGCATTGACATAACGGCAGACCTGTTCCAGTTGCTCCTGCGTCAGGTCTCCGTTATTGAGGGCAATGTTGTCGCGCATGCTGCCGGAGAAGATGAAGACGTCCTGCTGCACGATGCCGATATTGCTTCTGATATCGTTCAATGCGTATTGGTGCAGGGCTTTGCCGTCCAGGGAGATGCGTCCTTTCTGATAGGGATACATGCCCAAAATCAGATTCACGATGGAGGTTTTGCCTGAACCGGTGTGCCCGACCAACGCTATCTTCTCGCCGGGTTTGATGTGCAGATTGATGTCTTTGAGGACCCATTCGCCTTCGTTATAGGCCAGCCAGACGTTTTCAAAGCTGATCTCGCCTTCCAGTTTGAGGTTTTGCTTCAGGCCTTCGCGATACTCTTCAGGCGGGGTGTCCATCAGGTCAAAGATGCGCTCCGCGCCTGCCAAAGCGCCTTGCAGGATGTTGAATTTATCCGCAAAGTCATTGATGGGTTCAAACAGTTTGTGAATGTATGTGGTGAACGCCATCAGCAGACCAATGGTCACCACGTCGCGCAGGATCTGACTTCCGCCGTACCAGATGATGACTGCCACGGCAAGCTGTGAAGAAACGTGAATTATGGGCCGGAAAAAGGCAAACAGCTTTAGCTGCGAAACCGAGACCTGGAAATACTTCTTGTTGATGCCGACAAAGTCATCCCGCTTGCGGGTGTACTGATTGAAGAGCTGGATGATCTTGACGCCGGCGATGTGTTCTGCCAGGGTGGCGTTCAGCGCTGCCAGGTGCTTTCTGACCTCACGGTAGATGACGCGCGTCTTTCTCTTGAAGACATAGATCGTGAAGATGACAAAAGGCAAAATGGCATAACTGATCAGCGCCATTTTCCAGTTCAGCATCACCATCAGAGCCACGATCGCTATCACCAGAATGACGTCCTGAATAATGGTTATGACGCCGGACGACAGCATTTCGTCAATGGCTCTGACATCGTTGGTAACGCGGGTTACAAGCCTGCCCACGGGATTCTTGTCAAAGAACTTGACCGGCATCTTCTGCACATGCGCAAAGATGTCGTGGCGCAGATCGTTCATGGCAAGCTGGGAGAAGTAATTGGTCAGATAAACCTGAAAGAAACTGGCGATAAATCTGATCGTTGTCAATGCCAGATAGATCAGTGCCAGAAGCAGCAATGCATTGAAGGATTCCTTCCGCAGGCCCTTGCGTTCTGCAATCGGGATCTTCTGTAACTCAGACTGCGCCACTGCCAGCTTTTTGTCGCTGAGCTTGAACCAGCCCTTGAATTTGGCGGCGGGATTGATCTCATTATAGGTATTGATGAGATGCTTGTCCAGCACCTCTCTGTTGTGTTCGTTATCGGCAAGGAAGAAGAAATTCTCTTCACTCAGGATACCGTCTTCCCTTAGCTGCTTGAGGTAGGGACGGTCCATTTTGGAACGGCTCTTGGTCGGCAGGACAATGACGGTCGCGCCATCGATCTCATAAGTCTTGAGTTTCAGATCTTTATATCGCGACTGAAATTCTTCCAGTTTGGCTGCATCAGTGAAGATGACCAAAGCCTTGTCGGAAACAATGTGATCGTCAATCGCGCTGCGTGTGATCAGAGGCAGAACCAGTTCAGCGCCGGTGACCAGCATCAGCACCATAAAGGAGATCACGACCAGCCACAGATAGGGCTTCAGATAGACCAGCAGACGCTTATACAGCCTGCTGTCATAGACCTTGCCCTGCAGAACGTCGTCCTGAAAAGCTCCGCCTGCTCCGCCGCGTCCGCCGCCGCCACCGTGCATCATTCCTGTTCTCCTTCCAGGCGAGCGCGGATCTTCTGTTTCTCCACCAGATCGTTGTAAAGCCCGTTCAGAGCTATCAATTGCTTATGAGTGCCCGTTTCGATTATTTTACCGTCCGACAGCACGATGATCTTGTCCGCATGCTGCAAAGAAGAAATTCTGTGTGCGATTATGATCGTGGTCAGGCCTTTGCGCAATTCGATCAGACGCTGCAGCAGAAAGCGTTCCGTCTTGGTGTCAACTGCCGAGAGCGCATCGTCGAGGACCAGGATATTGGGTTTGGTGAGAAGTGCGCGAGCTATTGCCACACGCTGTTTCTGACCACCGGAAAGAGTGATGCCTCTCTCCCCCACTATGGTTTCGAATTTCTGTTCAAAATCCATGATCTCGTCATAGATCTGAGCCGCTCTGGCAGCTTCATAGACTTCTTCATCCGAAGCATCCGGATTGCCTAGGCGGATGTTGTTGGCAATGCTGTCCGAGAACAGGAAAATATCCTGCGGCACCATCACCAGATTGCGGCGCAGCACCTTGAGCGGAATGGTGTAAAGCTCGTGCCCGTCGATGAATATGGAATTGGCCGGAGGATTGTAAACCCGCGCCAGCAGATCAATGAATGAGGTCTTGCCGCAGCCGGTGGGACCGACGATGGCAAGCGTTTCACCTCTGTTGACTGAGGTTGAAACATTGGTAAAGATATCCGGCAGGTCTTCTTTATAGTGAAAGGTCAGGTCTCTGACCTCGATGGCACCGTGGATCTCCTGAATTGTATCATCCGCTTTGTCGTCATTGATCTCGGGATTGAGTTCAAAGATCTCGTTCAAACGTTTCAGGGAAGCGGTTCCGCGCTGGTACATGTCCACGATCCAGCCGATGGCGATCATGGGCCAGACCAGCATTCCGAGGTAACTGAAAAAGGCGATGAAGCCGCCGATGGTGATCTCTTCATTGATGGCGGCGCGGCCGCCGATCGCCAGGGTCACAATCATGCTGAAGCTGATGACATAGCCCATGAAGGGATGGAACACGCCTGCCAGCCTTGCCATCGAGATGTTTTGCTTCACATAGTCCAGCGAGAACACATCCACTTTGCGGATCTCAGCTTCTTCCTGTCCGAAGGCTTTCACGACCCTGATCCCGGAAATGCTTTCCTGCACCGCTCCCGACATCGCTGCAAAGGACGCCTGCACCCGCGCAAACTTTTTGTGCATCTTCTTGCCGAAGTAGGAAATGGCAAAGGACAGGATGGGCAAAGGAATGATCGCCAGCATGGTGAGCCGGAAATTGATCGAGACCATGAAGGAAAAGGACGCCACCGTCATCAGGAATATGTCGCTGGCAGCGATGAACCCCATTCCAAACAGCATCCGCACCGCATTGAGGTCATTGGTCGCGTATGCCATTAAGTCTCCGGTCTTGGCCTTATTGAAGAAATTGGGGCTCTGCAGCAGCAGATGGTCATAAAAGTCCTGCCGCAGATGCTTTTCTATGGTGAAGGAATTGCCGATGATGAGCACGCGCCAGAAATAGCGCAAAGCCATGATGCAGAGCGCCATGCCGAACAGCAGCAGGCCTATGTAGAAAAGTCCCGTCGAGTCTATGGTGCGGTTCTGGATCTTGTCGATCGCATACTGCATGATCTTGGGCATGGCAAGCTGCACCACGTCCACCAAAATCAGCATGACGATACCCCAGAAGATCTGCCTGTAGCTCTGTTTCAGATAGGGGATGACTCTGACAAAGGTCTTGCTCAGCTTTTCGCGCATCGGCTTCTTTATTTCTCTCTTTATATCAATTTCGATTTGGCGGACTAATTCTCAGGAAAGCTGTTTTTGTCAAAGGAAATGACTTCGCGGTGGGTGCGGCATCTGCATCTCAGTTTTCCTAAAGCTCTTTCCATTTCAACGTTTTTCAGGATTAAAATGCTCAGTCCATACGAATCTCTTATCCCATAATGATAACCCGGACTGTCACTCATAATATTGATTTAAGCCTTGTTTTGACACTTTCTTCACTCTTCTCTGCTTGTTCCATAACCGCATTACTTGACCATTACGGTAGTATTACGGTACCAATACGGTTCTTTACCGTAATGCTACCGTAATGGTACCGTAATGATAAAGCAGTGGTTTTAAGGATAAAAAAAGGGATAGAAACAGCGGAAAAAATTCTTGACAGGGTTTTATGAATTAATAAATATGCAATTGT
>CAZWJK010000117.1:0-6078 GCA_964634035.1 uncultured Candidatus Cloacimonadota bacterium
GGAACCCGCAACATGTATGAAATGGGCGGTCTGATCAAGAAGATGCCGATCTCCTATATCAGCGTCCTGATGGGAATCATTGCAGTTTCAGGAGTTCCACCCCTGACCGGATTTGGCTCCAAGTGGTTTATCTATACCTCTTTGATAGAACAGGGACAATACTTCCAGGCCGGTTTGGCTTTCTTTTCCAGCGCAGTCGCCTTCCTATATCTTTACAGACTGATCCATACGGTTTTTCTGGGACAACCCAAACCCAATCAGAAAGATGTCAAAGAAGCTCCGGTCTGGCTCCTGATTCCGCAGGGAATTTTCATCATGGTCATTATGGCAGTATCAATGTTCCCCAATTATCTGACCAAACCGTTGTCCAATGCAGTTTCCGCCTTTATCTCCAAACCTGAATGGCTGACCTGGACGGGCTATAACATCTCTCTGAACTCACCTGTCCTGCACGGAAACTGGAACGGCAACCTGGTCATGCTGGTCACCATGGGCGTGTTTGGTTTTCCGTTGTTGTGGCTGCTTTTAGTTAATGCCAAAACCCAGAAAGTCAAGCAATTCAACATAGTTTTTGCGGCAGAAAGACCTTACAAGCCCTGGACCACACACTTTGCGCATAACATGTTTGCCCACTACAACAAAGCTTTGGGCTGGCTCATTACACCCAGGATAACTGCGTTCTGGCAAAGCGTTTCGGAATGGACACACTCCACTTCCGCCATGCTTTCCTATATCTACACAGGTAACGGCCAGACCTATCTGCTGCACATCTTTATGTATATTCTGGTAATTTATATCGTCGGAGGGATCCGCTGATGAGTATCGTTGTAAAGATCCTCTGGTCATTTCTATCTCTGGGAGTTGTTACAATCTGGGGATTGACCTTAACAGGCATTGTGGCAAAGATCTTTGCCAGGGTGCAGGGCAGGCTGGGGCCACCGGTCTGGCAGCCCTTCATAGATATTATCAAAAACAATGCCAAACGCACAGCCGTCAGCCACGGGATTATGTTTTACCTGGGACCAGTGTTCAGAATAGCGGGCGGGATCGGAACCTATATGTTCATCCCTGCCATTTACGGTTCGATGATCTTCTCCAATTTCTCAGTTTCCGGAGACGTCTTTCTGGTGATGTATTTCATCTTTTTCGGACAACTGGGAATGGCCCTGGGAGCGGGCGAAGGAGGACATCCGTATTCAGCGATCGGCGTGGCGAGAGGCCTGGCCCAGATGACAGCGTTTGAAGTGCCCTTTGCTCTCTCGATAATCAGTTTGGCAGTTCAGTATCATACTCTTAACATCACGGAAATAGTTGCTGCTCAGCAAGGCGGAATCCTGAACTGGACGCTGTTTACCAATCCTCTGGCAGTGATTGCAGCCATGATCGCCATGCTGGGCATGAATATGTACAATCCCTTTTCTGTGGTGATCGCGCCTCAGGAAACACCAATCGGCCCTCCGACTGAATACTCGGCATCATTTTTGGGATTGCTCGCCACCAACCGCGGAATCTTTAATGCCGCCAAGATGGTGCTCTTTATGAATCTCTATTTCGGCGGTGCCACCAATATCGTCAGCATGATCGTTAAAACTTTCTGCATATATTTCTTCAGCGTTTTTATCGGGGTCGCTTTCCCGCGTTTCAAGACTGAAGACGCCATCCGCTTTTTCCTGAAAGTGCCTGCTTTAATAGGACTTTTGGCAATTGCTGTCTTTTTGATTTAGGAGCCATGCATGGAAGATATAAAAGATATAACAAAAACAGAGACCACAATTGAAGCAGCAGACGTAAAACCTGACAGGGAATGGCGTAAAGACGATGCATCCCTTATGAATAACGAACTGCCTGAAGAGGAAAAGGATTGGTTTGCCGATGCCAGACCCCGAAAGGTAATGCCTGCCTGGGCTCCCATAGAGAAATTCTTCAACTGGGCAAGGGCGCACAGTCTGTGGATCCTGGCTTTTGGTACCGGTTGCGGAGCCATCGAATTGCGTCCCCTGGTTACTGCCAGATATGATATCTCTCGCCTTGGTATGCAGCCCAGACCCACTCCACGACAGGCTTCCGTCTTCATGATCGGCGGCTATGTTTCCATCAAGACATTGAAAAGAATAGTCCGCAGCTATGAACAGATGCAGGGACCCAAGTTTGTGGTTGCAGTCTGTTCCTGCGCCATCAATGGCGGCATGTATTGGGATTCCTATAACACCGTCAAACGCATCGATCAATACATTCCAGTCGATGTCTATGTCACCGGCTGCATGCCCCGTCCGGAAGCCGTGATGGCTGGTTTTTCCAAACTCAAGGAACTGATCCTGGCCGGCAAAGCGGAAGGGCAGAACCTCTATGCCGAGAAATTCGACTGGTACAAAACCAACCAGAAACAAGTCATCAAAGACTGGAACATGCCTGATTACAACTGGTAGGAATTATGAAAGAACTATATAATAAACTTACTCTGCAGTTCAACCTGAGCGAATTCATGCAGCAAAGGCCGAACCTCGCTTTTGTGACAGTTGAAAAGCGTCAATTGGTCAACCTGCTGACCTGCCTGCGGGACATTCATCATTACACTCATCTGGTTTTTGTAACTGCTGTCGATTGGCTGGAAAATAATCAATTCCAGCTTACTTACATGCTGCATAATTATGAAAACCATACAGACCTTGGCATTAGAATTTTATTGGACAGGGGCAATCCCGTGATGGAAACCATTCATCATCTTTGGGAGCAGGGACGTGTCTATCAGCGTGAGTTGCACGAAATGTTCGGCATTGATTTTCCCGGCAGTCCGGGAGTGGAGGAGCCGATGATCCTGGAAGGCTGGCAAGGCCCTCCCGTCATGCGCCGCGATTTTGATACCAAAAAGTACAGCTTGGAGACTTATGACCACCGCGCACGCGATACCCGTGAACCTGAACAGCATATGAAAGAAAAGCTTTATCCAGAGGACTAAAATGGCAGATTTATATCCACCTATTGTGAATGGCAAATCCGTTTTTGATCTGAACAGCGGCAAGTATCTCAAGATGTGGCAGGGTCCGCAGCACCCGGGTGTGACAGGAAATATGTCTCTTGAGCTTGTAATCAGCGGAGACCAGGTCGTGGAGTGCAAAACCCATGTCGGCTATTTGCACCGAGGTTTTGAAAAGCTGATGGAGCGTCGACGTTACATAAACTGTTTCCCCATCGTCTGCCGTATTTGTGTCCCGGAGCCTGACACCAATGAGTATCTGTTTTGTACCGCCATGGAAGAGTTGATGGGAGTCGAGATCCCTGAACGCGCCAAGTGGCTGCGCACTCTCAATCTGGAGCTTTCCCGCCTGGCCAGTTTCCTGATGTGGACCGGCGGCCAGAGCGGAGCTTTTGGTCACGGAACCGTTGCCCAATGGGCTTTGGCGCATCGCGATTATGTGCTTGATTTATTTGAAGAATGGACCGGAGCCCGAATTTATCATATGTATATGACTCCGGGCGGGGTCAGAGGTGATCTGCCTGAAGGCTGGGAAGCGCATTGCGAGCAGGTTTTGCAGGGAGTGGAGAAGCTGCTGGGTGAGGTCTGGCACGTGATGTTCAACAATGCCGTGTTCAAGTCCCGTGCGGTTGGACTGGGAAAGATCACACCTGATATGATAGACCGGTTTGGCGTGGTCGGACCTGTGGCAAGAGGCAGCGGAATGGCCCGCGATATAAGAAAAGACAATCCCTATCTGATCTATGATCAGCTTGATTTTAACATCGAAACTGAAACTGCCGGAGACACTTATGCCCGCGCTGTGGTGCGCTGGAAGGAAATGCATCAATCCATCAGCCTGATACGTCAAATTCTGCAAAGGATGCCCAGAACAGGGCCTTTGCACATTACTCTGCCCAATGTGTTACATCTGAAAGTTCCTGCCGGAGAAACTTATGTCCGCGCAGAATCCACCCGTGGAGAATATGGCTACTACATGGTATCGGACGGAACGGCTTTTCCGCGTAAAGTTACAGTGCGCGGCCCTTCTTATTCTCATGCCATGGCACTGCTGGAGCATCTGGCAGTCGGGGTTAACATTGCCGATACGCATGGCCTGATGTTGTCACTGCATACCTATCCGCCGGAAATCGAGAGGTAAGAAATGAAACTGAGAGATATTCTGTCCCCCCTCTATGTCTGGAAACGCGCTTTTGAAAAGCCTTATTCCATTGCCACATTGACAGAGCAGCGTCCCGGCACACCCCGCTACAGAGGTTTTCATCAGAACGATATAGATAAATGCATCGGCTGCGGTTCCTGCGCTGAGATCTGCCAGAACATCACAATAGATATGGTGCCTGTGAAAGAAGCCAAAGACGGAGACAGCGGCCTGAGGCCCAGATTTGACTATGGACTGTGCTGTTGGTGCGCTTTGTGCGTAGATATCTGTCCCACCGGATCGCTCAAGATGTCCAATGCTTATACCTGGGTTGAGGAAGGTCTGGATAAGGATGTAAGAGATACTTTCTGTTTCACTCCCGGGGTGGATGCCAAGCCCTGGGACAAAGAAGAGCTTGGTTACAAACGTCCTGACAATTACGAACTTCTGCATCTGGACAGAGTTCCCATGCCCCATCTTCAAACTGAAGAGCGGATTTCTTCATTCATAGAAATGGTTCAGGGTTTTTCACATGAGCAGGCGGTCAAAGAAGCGGACCGCTGCATCCAGTGCGGGATCTGCACAGCTACCTGTCCTGCCCATATGAATATTCCCGCCTATATCAAAGCAATCCGCGAAGACGATCTGGAAGAAGGGCTCAAGATAATGTATGAGACCAATCCCCTGCCCGGAGTTTGCGGACGCATCTGCACCCGTCGGTGTGAAGATGTATGTGCTCTTTCCCATCGCGGTGAAGCCATTTCCATCCGCTGGCTCAAACGCTATCTGGCTGATAGTGTGGAAGCCCAAAAATACAAAGATATTCTGGCCTCTGAAGTCACACCTCGGAATAAGAAGATTGCCGTCATCGGAGCCGGACCCGGTGGCCTGAGCGCTGCCTATTATCTTCTGAAAATGGGTTATGAAGTAGAGATCTTTGAAGCAAAACCTGCTGCCGGAGGCATGCTGCGTTTTGGGATACCTGAATATCGTCTGCCCTATGAGGCTTTGGATAAGGACATCAATCACATTCTCACTCTGGGAGCCAAACTGCATCTCAACACCAAAGTCGGCAAGGATATCAGCTTTGATGAACTGCATGCCAAGTATGATTCGGTTTTCATCAGCGTCGGCCTGTTTGATTCCAACCGCCTGGCCATCGAGGGTGAAACTCTGCCCGGTGTGATCAATGGCCTGGACTTTCTGGATGATGTGACCAACGGTAAAATTCCGCAACTGGGCAAACATGTCCTGGTCATCGGCGGCGGCAACGTTGCCATGGATGCTGCCCGCACTGCCAGAAGGCTTGGCTCTGATGTAACAGTCATGTATCGCCGCCGCGAAAAAGACATGCCAGCCGATCGCGAAGAAATTGAGGAAGCATTTGAAGAAAATGTCCAATTCCATTTTCAGGCCATCCCCATTCGAATCGAACAGACCACTGACCAGCGTCTGTCTTTCCTCTGGGGCAAGGCCGTAATGGTTCAGCAGGAGGATGGCAAGAGGCCAGTTCCCGTGATGATTGAAGGCAGCAGTGAAGTCATTGTTGCAGATACCATTATTGCCGCCATCGGACAAAGCGCTGATTTTCACTGGATGGAAGGCAAAGCCATCACCAATATCAAATTCGGCAGATTCAACATCGAAGCTGACCGCTGGGGCAAGACATCCGATCCCAAGGTTTTTATCGGAGGTGATATTTTCAACCGCACTGCCGATGCCATTTCCGCCATTGCGGACGGCCACCGCAGCGCCAGAGCGATCGACTCTTTCCTGCTTGCCGCGAAGGAATAGCGAAGTCATCGGCTTCGTTGACCCCCTCGCTGTTAGCAACAATAAGCTGACGATTTTTGTGGGAAAATTCTGCTGGGAGCAGATGTGCGAAAAACATTTTCTCACTTTTTTTTCTTGACAAATAGCAAATCTAATTTATACTAATTTTATATGATAATTCAGGGAGGTA
>CAZWJK010000118.1:0-5975 GCA_964634035.1 uncultured Candidatus Cloacimonadota bacterium
AAAATGCTTATTGAACATATCTTTTACTTAAGATACTAAAGGTTATATTGGAAGATCGTGGAGTCTGTGATTAACTTGCTATGGATGAATTGTCTATCAGTCTGGTCTTGCCGATGTAGACAGCCAGCAGAACGCGGGTGTCGTTATCGGCCTTTTCCACCGGTTGCAGTGTATCCTTGTTAACTAATGCGATGTAGTCTATTTTGCCGCCGGCTTTGGTGATCAGATCAGACATCTGTTCCTTTATTTTATCAGCATTAGTTTCGCCTGTCATGTAAAGACTTTTTGCCAGTTTGAGGGAGCGGAAGAGGCAGAGAGCATCTATGCGTTCTTCCCCTGACAAGTATTTGTTGCGCGAACTCATCGCCAGGCCGTCTTTATCGCGCACGATGGGACAGCGTACGATGCGGGCATGGCAATTGAGGTCACGTAGCATGGTCTCCAGCACGATGCACTGCTGGAAGTCCTTCTCGCCCATGAACATGAAGTCCGGATTGACCAGATTGACCAGTTTGGCCACGACAGTTGCCACACCTTTGAAATGTCCTGGACGGCTGGCGCCGCACAGAATATCGGAAAGCCCTTCCACCGTGATCCAGGTGGTAAAGCCTTCCGGATAGATCAGCTCCGCAGTAGGAAAAAAGACATAATCCACTTCATACTTGTTCAGTAGGGCCAGATCCCTGTTCAAATCACGTGGATAGCTGCTCAGATCCTCCTGGGGGCCGAACTGGGCAGGATTGACAAAAATGGAAACAACCGTGATGTCGCACTGCTGATTGGAGCTCGCCACCAGACTGAGGTGGCCTTCATGCAAAGAGCCCATGGTGGGGACGAATCCGACTTTTTTGCCGATGCCCCAAAGCCGGCTAAGGTTGAGCATGTCATTGCTGTCTGTGATCAGTTTCATATGTCTGAATTTGCCTTATTTCTTTTTGCAGGGATGGTTTTTGGCATCCACGCAGACGATGACCGGTTTGTGTTTCTTAAGCTCCTCTTCCGAGAGCAGGCCATAGTTCACTATAATGATCTTGTCGCCGGGCTGGTTGATGCGCGCGGCAGCGCCGTTGATGCCGATCTCTCCGCTGCCAGCCTTGCCTTCAATCACATAGGTGGAGAAGCGTTCGCCGTTGTTGAGATTGAAGATCTCAACGCGTTCGAATTCCTTCATTCCGCTGATGTCCAAAAGCTTTTTATCTATGCTGATACTGCCGTTGTAATCAGGATCGCACTGGGTGACGGTCGCCCTGTGGATCTTGGACAGCATTATGTGTCTAAGCATCTTTCCTCCAAAGGATTAACATTGTTCTACACTACTTTATAATATAACTTTGAGGTCAGATTTGCCCACCCCCTTCTGCTGTCAATAGTAATCCCCCTTTTAAATAGCTGCTCGTGATTTTGGCTTGCATCATTACTACATACGCAAATCTGCCGATAATTCTTGACGGATAAACTGATATTCCTGTTTATGTAAAAAAAATTCAGAGGAGCGAATATGTTTCCCGGCGGTAAGAATATGAAAGACCTGATGAAGCAGGCGCAGAAGATGCAGCAGGAGATGATGAAACAGCAGGAAGAGCTGGAAAATCAGATCTTCGAAGCCACTTCCGGCGGCGGCATGGTGACCGTGCAGATCAATGGCAAATATGAAGTTAAAAGCATCAAGATAGACCCTTCGGCAGTCGATCCCGACGATGTGAAAATGCTGGAAGACCTGATCGTGGCAGCGTTGCAGGAAGCGCACAAACAAGCCAGCGACGCTTCCAGTGAGACAATGGGAAAACTGACCGGCGGACTCAAGATCCCCGGTATGTTTTAAAATGTGAAAAAGTGAAACAGTGGAAAAGTGGCACGGACAATCCTGTCCGTGATAACACACTATGGATATTGCTCAATCGCATAAGCCTTTTCACTTCCTTAGCAGGAATGACTGAATAAAAGATATGACAAACTCACCTTTACTGGAAAAGCTGATACAGCAGTTCAACAGGTTTCCCGGAATCGGCAGGAAAACCGCACAGCGCTTAGCCTGGCATTTGATCAGCGGTGAAAAAGAAACTGCCCTGGAATTTGCTGCTGCCATAGAGGAAACCGTTTCCGGTTTCACGACCTGCAGGCAGTGTCTGATGCTGGCTGAAAGCGACCCCTGCCCCATCTGTTCAGACACAGGCAGGGATGATAAACTGCTCTGCGTGGTGGAAACAACATCTGAGATCTTCCTGATCGAAAATATGAATGAATATCATGGCAGGTATTTTGTTCTGGGGCATCTGCTTTCACCCCTGGAAGGCTTCGGGGTCAATGACCTGCACTTGAAAGAACTGGAAAACCTGATCAAAAAGCACAAACCTGCGGAGATCATCCTAGCGCTCAAGCCTTCTGCGGAAGGGGAAGCAACAATTCACTTCATCTCTGAGATGCTGAAAGATAAAAATCTGGAACTGACCAGGCTTTCCACCGGTATTCCCTTTGGCGGAGAACTGGAATACACCAGTACCCTGACTCTCAGCAACGCCTGGAAAAGAAGATACAGGGTGTAGATATGTTTACGGGCATCATTGAAGCTGTCGAACCGGTAAGATCGGTCATCAAAACATCCGGCACAACACAACTTAAAATTTCCCGACCTCAGAACTTCAGAGATCTCAAGGTGGGCGGAAGCATTGCCTGCAACGGCATTTGCCTGACTGTAACCGAGTTCGAGCATGATAATTTTACAGTCGAGATCATGCATGAAACAACGCAGAAGACAACTGCCGGTAAATGGCTCAGCGGTGATAAGCTCAATCTGGAAAGGGCTTTACAGGTCGGCAGCCGTCTGGACGGGCATTGGGTACAGGGTCATATCGACACGACTTCAACTCTGCTGGAAACAAAAACTATGACTTCAACCCTCTATCTGACCTTTGCTTTGCCCGCACAGGATAAGGTTTTGGTTGTTCCGCAGGGTTCCATTGCCATCAACGGAGTCAGCCTTACCATAGCGGAACTGAAGGAAAACAGATTTTCGGTTGCATTGATCGGTCATACTTTAGAACAGACAAATCTGAAGCAGCTTTCCATAGGCAATAAAGTCAATCTGGAATATGATGTTTTGGGTAAATACATTTTAAGAAACAATCAAAAAACCGCTCTAAATCAGGAGTTTCTGCATGAAAACGGTTTTTAGAACCTCTGTAATTTTACTTATAATCATAACGGCTTTGGTATTCATGCTGCTGAGCGGATGCGGCAGTAAACAAAGTCCCACCGGCGGTAAAGAAGATATTGACAAGCTAAAAATCCTGGCTTCCATACCGGCTGAATTTGCAGAGATCGATGAGCAGAAAGTGGAGCTGACCTTTTCCAAGACTGTGGATAAAGCCTCCTTCCTAAAAGGATTTTATATCTACCCTCCAGTCAAGAACACCAAAATTGAGTATGATGCCAACATCATTACCCTCAAGTTTTTGGAAGCTCTGGACAAGGATACCAACTATTATATAGCTCTGACCAACCGGATCAAAGACGTCAGAGGTAATCCGCTGGATAAGAATCAGACTCTCATCTACAGACACGGCAAACTGCAGTCAAACAGGATATCGGGTAGTATTACATATGAAAATCCAACCGATGCCGGTTTGCCGGTTCAGGTCAATCTGCTCTCTGCTGATTCACTGCTGGTGCTGACAACAAGCTTCACAGGCAGCAGTTATGCTTTGGAAGCTTTGAATCCTATGCAGTATCAACTGAAAGCTTATATCGACAAAAATCTGAACGGGAGATATGACTCTGCGTTTGAGCCTTATTCTGAGGCCATCCTGGATAGCCAGCCCGTGATAAATCACAATCTGAACATGGTGTATGCCGATTCGGTCAAAGCCAATATCAGAACCGTGATCGGGATTTCCAACCGGGAATATCAGATCATGATGAACAAGGCCGTAAAAACTTTTGAGAAGATCGAGATAGAGGATACAAAAGGCGGAGAGAACCTGCGCATCTTTGCCATTCATCACAGTGCGGAAAAGATTACGTTATTAACGGCTGAAACGGACTCGGTTGAGCTGAAGTTCATTATGTTGAACGTCAGTGACGGCAAAGGCAATATTACACCGGAAAGCAGTATAAGAATTGCGGCCACAACAAGACCTGATAAAACTGCGCCGACCGTTCTTTCCACCAGTCCCAGAAACGGCGCTTCTGTTAACAATCTGCAACCAATGCTGGAGATCACGTTCTCAGAAATAATCCCGAGCAGTCTGTTCAAAGCCACCCTGACAGAGACTGATTCCGGACAGATAATACCTTTCCGAATAATCAAATCCAACAGCCCCAGTTATCAGATCCAACCTGAAAAGCCACTTACCAATTATAAATCATGTCTGTTCACCATCGAACAGGAAACCTCAGACCTGAGCGGGAACAAGATAAAAGAAGATTTCAAACTGGTGTTTCTGCCTATCATCAGAAACTGAGCCAACTATCCTGATAAAAAAAAGCCCCCTCAGGACTTGAGAGGGCTTCAGGTTTTGACTTAGGAGGTTGAAGTAAGTTGAGGAAACTTACTCGGAATAACGGCAAAAAGAGGTTGCCGTTGAGATTTAGTGATATCATATAAGGCAAAGCAAGAGCCAAAAGAGAAGTTATTTATATCCGCTTGATTATCAGTGGTATAAGTAATAAAGCTGAAATCTGCCCAAACTAATATTGCGCATTTTCGTCAACAATAGTGGATATATTTCAACAACAGTTTTGGTAACTGGATTTATAACAGAGAGATAGCTCGCTACTTTTTGTCCCGGATCGAGTCCAATTGAGGCTTTACATATTTATCATAACAATCGGGGCAAATGCTGTGGCTGAACATGGTGTCAGTATGATCTGAAATATAAACTTCGACTTCCTGCCAGTTCATTTTATCGGAACGAATCTTTTTACAGTATGAGCAGATGGGCAGCAGTCGTTCCAAGGTGCGGATGGTTTTCAGAGCTGTTTCAAGTTCCTGGCGCTGTTTTTCCAGAATGAGGGCGGATCTTATCCTCATTACCAGTTCTGTTTCATTAATGGGCTTAGTGATGTAATCCATGGCTCCCAACTCAAAGCTCTTGCGTAAATACTCTCTGTCTTCTTCCAGGGGGGCGGCCGTAATCATGATGACAGGTATGTGTTTAAGCTCAGGATTTTCTTTGATCTTACCGAGCACATCGTGACCGCTTAGCACCGGCATAAAGATATCGAGCAGGATCAAATCAGGGATCTCAATGTTGATTTGTTTCAACAACTCAGTTCCTGAATAGATAAGTTTATATCTTTCAAAGTTATTTTTACTGAGCAGGGTATTAATCAGTTTCTGATTAGTGGAATCATCATCAACAGCATAGATCAGCATCTGGTGAATATCTTTTACAGCTACCATAAGCTTACTTCACTTTCTTTTTCTGCTGAGCGGCATGAGAGAACATCTGGTCCATGGTGGTAAACTTGTCGAACAATGCAGCAGCCTGTTGGAACTGCGCATCCATCTGCAGAGTAATTTTATAGGCGGCCTGATCGCCATACTGCTTGCCGATGATCTCACTGGCCAATGCTGTTTTGATATAGGTGGAAGCGCTGTCCGCGTCAGCCTGGTTGAATTTGATCTCCTGTTGCCCGGCAAAATCCAGAAACTGTTTTAGAAGCGCATCATTGACTTGGAAATCCGGATCGACGTGGTGATCATGCTTGACCATATAATCAACGGCGAAGTTGAAGAATGTGTTTTTGCGGCGCAGTTCCACTCCAAAATTGGTCAGCAGGTCAGGAGAAATCTCTATATCGGGCGTGATGCCTCCACCACCATAGACTTCACGGCCTTTGACAGTGTAATAGATCTGATCACGGGCTTTTTTGTCGGAAGCCTGTTTTTCAGCTTCAGTCACTTCTTTTCCGGTCAGGATCTTGTCATTGATCTCCTTGTGAATGCATCGGCCTGATTTGATATAGTAATAGGA
>CAZWJK010000119.1:0-5829 GCA_964634035.1 uncultured Candidatus Cloacimonadota bacterium
AAGATTCCTGCCTGCGCAGGAATGACATATACTGGGGTGCAGGAATGACGTGTTTAGGGGGAGCAGACGCCAAGGATTTAGGAATCTGATTCTGCTTGACATAAAAAGCAGTGTTTCAGACTTAGGGTCAATATGAATAAAAACAAGAGCAGCAGGAGGATAAAATGCTGATTCCTGATGAATTATACTATACAGAAAGTCATGAATGGCTGAGAGTGGAAGGCGATGACGCCTTCATGGGCATCACCGATTTCGCACAGCACGAACTGGGTGACATCGTTTATGTGGAACTTCCGGACGCCGGCAAGAAAGTGACTGCCGGAGAACCCTGCGGCAGCGTCGAAGCGGTCAAGGCAGTGGAAGACATCATCAGTCCCGTCAGCGGAAAGGTGGAAAGCAAAAACACGGATCTGGAAGACAATCCAGATCTGATCAACAAATCTCCTTACGAAGACGGCTGGCTGATCAAGATCAAGCTCAGCAGCAAGGAAGAACTGGAAAACCTGCTTTCCGCCGCTGAATACAAGAAACTGATCGAAGCATAAAGCTTTTACCGATCCAGATCAGCGGATCACCGGAACTGATGGCATTTCATAAAAGGCCTTTCCTGATCATACTTTCCGCTCCCTCGGGCGGAGGGAAAAGCACCATTCTGGCAAAAGTGCTGGAAACCGCTGACAACATCGAATACTCGGTATCCTACACGACCCGCAAACCGCGCGTCAATGAGCGTTCCGGGGTGCATTACCACTTTGTCAGCACTGAGGAATTCGAACGGCGCATCCAGGACGGTGACTTTCTGGAGCATGCGATGTTCTGCGGCAACCATTACGGCACTTCCATCAGTTACATCAAAAACCGTCTGGAACAGGGCCATCACGTGATCATGGACATCGAGGTGCAGGGCGCAGCCCAAATCAGTTGTAAAGATATCCCCTATGTGAAGATCTTTATTCTGCCCCCGTCCCTGAAAGTCCTGAAGCAGCGTCTGACCGACCGTAACACCGATTCCGAAGAAGAGATCGCCAAGCGTCTGCAGACAGCCAGAAAGGAGATAACCCACCTCGGCGATTATGACTATCTGGTCATCAACGACGATCTGGATGAAGCAGTGGAAAACGTGTGGGAAATCATCCGGGCAGAAGAAAATAGAGTTGACAGATACATCGAACCGGAGAATGAGTTCCTGCAGGGCAAAGCGCATTAAAAAAGCTGTCCCTGCCGTAAACAAGATTATTAGGAGCATGCAATGATAAATAAAAGAATCGAAACCTTCCTCGAACATACAAACATGAACTATATGTTCTGCCTGCTGTCCAATCTGGAAGTGCAGCGACTGAATTCCCTTCCGCCTTATGTTAAGCAGAAATTCGACCAGAAGATAACTGAGATCGCCATGGATCACATCGCTCAAAACGAGGTTCCGGATTACATGATGGAGATCGCTGAAGCAAGAGCTGAACTGGAAAGACAAGACATCTCCCTGGAAGAATTTGACGCCGGCATCAGAAAAGCCATGGAAGACGAGGAAGAACTGGAACAGGAAACTGAACTGGAAGACTTTCAGGGTGATTACACACCCACCTATACAGAAGACGAAGATGACATGATGGACGACGACCTGGACGATGACGATTCCGATTCTGATGAAGATTGATCATCCCCCCTATGCAGAAAGCCATCAAACAATATCTGGAGCAGCTTAAATACTCCGGCATCAAAGAAATCTACCACACATCCAAACTCAATAAATCCCAACTGCTTTCCCAAAAAGAGGAGAGCTACAAGAACTGCACGAACTGCCCGCTCTGGGAGGGCAGAAAGAAATTCGTCTATGGCGAAGGCAATCCCAATGCGGTCTGCATGGTCATCGGCGAAGGACCCGGAGAACAGGAAAACCAGCAGGGAAGGCCCTTTGTCGGCCCCGCAGGACAGCTTCTGGACAAGATGCTGGCTGCCATCAAGATCAAACGCGAAGATGTCTATATCTGCAACATCGTTAAATGCCGTCCGCCCGGCAACCGTAATCCCGAACAGGATGAACGCCTTGCCTGCCTGCCTTATTTACTGGAACAGATTGAGATCATACAGCCCAAAGTCTTTCTGATGATGGGTCTGGTGGCTGCCCAGACCTTGCTGGAAAGCAGACAGTCCATGCATCAGCTCAGAGAAAGGGTTCATAGCTATCAGAACAGAAATGCCTATGTAACCTATCATCCGGCGGCCCTGCTCCGCAATCCAAACTGGAAAAAGGACGCCTGGACCGATCTGCAGAAGTTCCAGAAAGAATATGAAACGCTGCTGCAAAATTAACATCACCGCCTTGACCGACAAAATGATCCGCTTTGCCATTGCTTTGACGCTCCTGCTTGTTGTCTGCTCCGGTTTGCATAGCGTAACGGCGTTTTTCAGCGACTGCCAGTCCGCACATCAGGTACATCAGCAGGTGGTGGAAAAAATAGCTAAGTTCAATCCATCGACCATCTTTATTGGCGGAGACATCACGCAGAACGGCTCCCGTCAGGAGGAGTTTGACCGCTTCTTTGAAGTTATGCGTCCCTTGACGGATAAAGCTGAAGTATTTCCTGCCATGGGCAATCACGACAAGGACACAGACCTTTTCCTGAAAAGCTTTCCGCAGGTGGATTCACTGACTTACTACAGCGTGGACAGAGAGGGTGTCGTCTGGATAATTCTGAACAGCAACCTGAAACTGGCTCCCGGCTCAGCGCAATACAACTGGCTGGTGCAGAACCTGGAAGCCAACAATGATAGAACTGTCATCATCGTCATGCATCATCCTGTTTACAGCTCAGGCCCGCACGGAGATGAAAAAGGGTTTAATCTGCTGTTTCCGTCTTTGTTCAAACGGTATTCAGTGGCAGCAGTGCTTTCGGGTCATGATCACATGTATGAGCGTTCTGTCAAAGACAGCATCAACTATGTTGTGTTCGGCGGCGGCGGTTACAAACTCTATGACAGCGTGAGCAGAAATGATTATGCGGTGGTGACAAGAAAGACGCACGGCTTCCTGATCTTCAGGGCTGAGAATGAGATCATGAATGTAACAGCTTATAACCTGTCAGATGAAGTGATAGACAGCTTCAGTTTTGCCATACAAAGCGCGGCAGCCACAGACACGCAAACGCGGTCAGAATCAATAGAAGATCCAGTGGACTGAGTCTTCTGCACTGATAGCAGGAGTGCTTTTTGCCATTGCGGAAACCTCTCAGATCCAAAGCGATCGCCTGATACTTCAAATCCTTCATCGTCCAGCCCAGCAGTGGAGTTATCATATTCAAATACAACTGCAGACGGGGTCTTAATCTCATCCCTTTCAAACTGATACCGCGCAGCTTCAATTGAGTGGTCATCTGCGTAATTCTACCCGTCAACACAGGCAGAAAATGCAGTGTCAGAGAGATCATCACTGCCAGTGATTCGGGCAGGCCGATGCAACGAAACGCCTGATTGAAATCCCTGTGGCTGAGTCCCCAAAGCCAAACACCAGAAAGAAACAGGATCAGCAGTCTCAAAGCAACGATTCCGGCAGTCACAAGACCTGTATCAGTAATCCTGAACAGCTTTAAGTCGAGCAGGAGAGCACCTTTAGGATTGAAGACCAGCTGGATGATGAAAATGCTCAGCAGCAACGGGAAAAAGTATCGGAAAAACCTGATCAGGCGACGCCAGTCAAGCTGTCTTTTTCCGGTGAGTAAAATCAGACAGGCAAGCAGGAGCCAAGCAAGGATAAAAAGATCATTATAGAGAATCGCAAGGGTGGAAATGCAGAGCACAATGATGAGGCGAGTCAGGGGATGGATCATCTTTCCTGCTCCGCAATCCCTTTATCCGAAAGGATTAAAACCTTGTCAACCAGGCCATTGAACAATTCCGTCTGGTGCGATATGATCAGCATGCCGGGACTGGCTTTGCGCTTTGCGCTGACGATCTGAAGAAACAGGCCGATATGCTTTTCATCCAGTGAGGATAATGGTTCATCCAATATCCAGTACCGGCTTTTATGCAAACTGATGCCTGCCAAAGCAAGGCTTTTCAGTTCACCGGCACTCAGTTCCCAAAGTGGAGAATTCCTTTTATCAGAAAGGTTCCAATCGCTCAGGCAGCGTTCTATCCTGAGGTCGGATTCATACACTTTGTCATTGGTGGAAAGCAGCCACAGAAACAGGTCATCCAGAGGATTGATACCTAATAGATTATCCTCTGTCTGCTGTTTCAATAGAGAAATGTGCTTGAATATTTCACCCTTGTGCGGATAAGGAAGGCCCTGATATTCATAATGGACCCTGCCTTCCTGAGGATGCAGCAAACCTGCTGCCAGCAAAGCAAGTGTCGATTTCCCGGCTCCATTTTCACCAGTCAGGAGAGTGGTTTTTTCACTTGGCAAATCCAATACTAGATCCTTGAAGAGAGGCTTTCGGCCAGGATAGGAAAATGTGACACCTCTTAACTTGATGGTCATTGACATGATTTTACCCCAAGCTCGAATACAGTGGGATCCAGTTTCGTCACAAGCGGTGAATGTTCAGCAATGATGAGGCTTCCGCCTTCTCTGGTAAAATGTTTCAGCCAGACCAAAACTCTTTCCGTATTGGCATCGGACAGGCCGTTGAAGGGTTCGTCCAAGAGCAACACTTTAGGTTTTACAACGGCATGAACAGCCAGGACAACCATTTTCTGCCAGCCGGCAGACAGCTTGTGCACAGGCGTCGATAGCCATTCTGTCAAAGCAAATTCGCTGCAGACCGATTTCAGCCTGTCGTCTATTTCTGTTTCAGGCAATCCCAGATTTTCCAAAGCATAGATCATTTCTTCTTCCGGATAGGTGAAAAACAGCTCCCAGTCAGGATTGCAGAGCATCAACGACAGATCCGGAAGCAGTTTCTGTAGGGGGACAGTATTGATCAAAACATTGTCCAGCCTGACTTCGCCAGTCCTTTCTGCTTCGATCGCCTGGGGAATGACATTACACAGAGCGTAGAGCAAGGTTGTTTTGCCAGAACCGTTGGGAGCTTTCAGCCAAAGGGTTTCACCCTTGTTGAGAGTAAACGAAAGATTGGCAAACAGGAATTTCTGACCCGGATAACGAACACTCAGATCATTGACCTGCAGCATATCAAGGCAGCTCCAGCCACTCCTCAGAGGTTAAAGGTTCTGCATCTGGAAGGTATAGGTCTTCTATGGCTGTCTCAGTTCGGGTATCTGACACTCGGATCAGCTTTCCTGTAAAGATGAGTTTGTTCCAGTCCAGAATCTCGTAAAGCGATGGCAGCCGATACAGGAAATCATGTCTGATAACTGCTACAGAGTCGCATTGAAGATAGACGATGTCCTTAAGCCACATCCCGGTGGGGATCAGTCCGCTGACCAGATTCAGACTCCCGTCCTGTGCAACCTCAAGCAAAGCGTCTTTCAAGTGTTGCTGATAATCCGGATTAGCTTTCAGGCCATCCCTTGACACCATGAGAACGGAGCCCGCCTGCAACTGGAAAATCTCACTCATCAATTGATTAAAAGAATAGCCTGAGAACCTGCCCCAGGGTTCAATAACATTGACGGAATCGAGTTTTGCCACTATGGCGTCCCAGACATAGATACGTTTGGGAGGTGACAGAAAGCTGGAACTCTCTACATAGATTCTATATAATCCGCGAATCCAGTACATCTCTCTTTGTGCAGGAAAAATCACTCTAATGCCATTGGCATCGAGCCACTCCTCTCCACGCCTGAGAGCTATGTAACCAGGCATGGAATCATATTCCGCCTTGGTGATGCGCACCATGTAGTTGTCAGGGCTTTCAAAACGAA
>CAZWJK010000120.1:0-5621 GCA_964634035.1 uncultured Candidatus Cloacimonadota bacterium
GGAACAAAGCGCAGACTGATATCAACGGACTGAACCACTCTCAGGTCGCTATTTCGGGTATCATATTGAAAGGGATAGACATTGACGTTCACGACCCTGAAGTCGCGGAACTGGCCGGGTTCGGAAACCACGATCTGCCTGGCAGGATAAGTGTCATCAGAACCTTTGGCAGCATTGATCAAATCCCTGTTCTGCAGACTGAAAGCGCTGACGGTTTGCATGTCTTTCACATCCGTGAGCAGCTCCACATCCATGCCGTCAGGAATTGCCACCATGGCTGAATAGACGGGCAGGGTCTCTGTTTCGTCTATGTAGAGCATGTTTTTGGCATTGGATTTTATCTTTTGTGATGCAAATCCGTTCTCTGTCTTAGTTTCGAGTTCCCATTGGCCCAGGTTGAACTGCAGATCGATCTGACTGCCTGAGTTGTTTTTAATGGTGAAATTGTCCTTATCGGTTGCTATTAAAGCAATCGCCATGAAGATGAACAAAACGGTCAAAACCTGTTTTAAGTTCTGTCTGTTAACGAGTGACAAGTGCATATTAACCTCTTTATCATGCATTGTAATATTAATCTAAGTACGTATAATGCAATTTTCGGTGCAAATGTGCTCTCCAAGCTGCAATATTTTATCTGCGCAAATATATCTTGCCTGAATCTGCTGCTTATCTGACTCAGCACCAAGTGAATATGCATTCAGTATTGTTTCTTTCGTTTTTCAATCATCACGGCGTTTTATTTCTTAATTACTTCCCAGGCAGTTCCCGGGCAGTTCCCGGGTCAAGCCAGGGAAGTGCCCGGGATGTAGAAGGGATTCATATGTGGCTGATATAGCAATTTGGACTGTAAACAGGATGAGCAGAAATTACTGGACAGCAAATGCACTTTATTGGCTATATGACATCAGAGGTGAATATGATTTACAAGATAGTTTTGATCAAGATCGACCACCGCATACAGGAAGCGGGCCTGGTGCAAAAAGTACTGACTGAATTTGGCTGCAACATCAAAGTCCGGCTCGGACTGCATGAGGCGTCCAATGAATTCTGCGCTCAGGACGGAATGGTGATATTACATGTTGATGGCAAACCCGAAGAACTTGACAAGATGCTGCAAAACCTGAACCAGATCGAATATGTCAAAGCTCAGATGCTGGAATTATAGACTACAGACAAAGATCTGTTCAATCACTTCAGCGCTTTTACTCTGAACTGATCATCGAATCGGTGAGTTCGATCAGGGTAGCAAGCTTGGGATTTACGGCTTTGATGTCCTGGAGGGTAGGATTTCTTTTCGAATTGATCTTAGCTGTTTCTTTCAGGGTAATGATCAGATTGACCGGAATGCCAAAGAACTTGGAAAGCATGTCCGTCAGGGATTCTTTAGCTTCATTTACCATTTTGTACTGCATGGTTGAATCAAATTCCAGAAAAATGATGTCACTTTTGACGTTTTTAATGCGCTCTTTGATCAGATAGATCGCAAGCATTTTCTTGGTGGACTTGATCCTTTCTATGAAGGCATCCCAGTTCTCCAGAACATGTTCCAGAGTGAGAGCCAGGACTTTTTTGGGCGGGACATAATCCAATTCAAAGCTTTCATCTTTTGGGGGAATAATGGGTTCACTCTTTTTTATGGGAACCTGCTGTGCGGGCTGCTGAGCCTGCTCATTTGATTTAACAGGCATTGATGGCAGATTGGTGATCCTGGCCAGAATTTTATCCAGATCGTCCATTTCATCGAGCCGGGACATTTTGAGCAGGACCACTTCGATCATAATTGAGGAATGCGAGCTGATCCTGATATCCTGTTTCAACTGAATCAGCAAAGACATCATATACATCAGGTTATTGAGGTTGGAGGCATCAACCAGCTTTGTTAGCAGTTGCAGATCTTCAGAAACGATGCCTTTGAGCTGAATGCCGACTTTCAACATCAGCAGATGTCTCATGAATTCAATGTAACTATTCAGAAACTCAGCCAGATCAATTCCCTGATTGATGACTTCCTGATAAAGCTGCATAAGCTTGATGGGGTCGTGATTGAGAATAGCTTCCGTGATCTCGGCAAAAGTGATCAGAGGGAGTTCGCTCAAGACCTCCTGAACAAGGTTGACCCTGATCGGACCGTCAGCAAAAGAAAGAACCTGATCCAGCAGGGACAAGGCATCTCTCATGCCGCCATCTGATTTGCGGGCAATCAGATACAACGATTCTTCATCAATATCAATATTTTCAATTATGGATATTTCTTTGAGCCGAGCAGTGATGTCTTCAATCGGGATGCGGCGGAAGTCAAATCTCTGGCAGCGGGAAATAATGGTCGGCAGGACTTTTTGAGGTTCAGTGGTGGCAAAAATGAAGACGACATTTTCCGGGGGCTCTTCCAAAGTCTTGAGTAAGGCATTGAAGGCATTTTTGGACAGCATGTGAACTTCATCTATGATGTAGATCTTGAATTTGCTCTGGTTCGGGACATAGAAAAGTTCCTTCTGAAGCTCGCGGACATCGTCAACGCCGGTGTTGGACGCACCGTCGATCTCGATGACATCAGGGGAACTGGTGGAGGTTATTTCAAGACAGTTATTGCAGATCCCGCAGGGTTCTTCAGTAGGGCCGTTCTGGCAATTCAGACTTTTAGCCAGGATGCGCGCCATGGAGGTCTTCCCCACTCCACGAGGACCAGTAAACAGATAAGCGTGCGCGATTCTGTTCATCTTTATAGCATTGGACAGCACCTGTGTGATATGGTCCTGGGAGTAAATCTCTTTAAAGGTGCCGGGTCTGTATTTTCTGGCTAAAACGATATAACTCATTCGTAACCTCCGTGCACATGATTTTTGCACCGATTGAATTAAGCAAGGTTTTTTTCCTTTACAGAAACAATGCTTTTATAAATAAACACTTTAATATAGAAAGACTTCAGGAGGTTTCAAAATGAAACTGGAAGGGAAAGTTGTTGTTGCCCAAGGCGGCGGTCCGACTGCAGTCATCAATCAATCCATGGTCGGAGTGGTGTTGGAATCGCGCAAATTCGCACAAGTAACCAGAGTTTACGGTGCCATCAACGGCGTTAACGGCATTATCAATGAAAACTTCATCGACCTGACCCAGGAAACGTCCAATAATCTGGAACAAGTGGCAGACACACCGTCCTCAGCATTACTTTCCACGCGCGACAAACCTGATGTCCAGTATTGCCGTGAAATCTTCAAGATCCTCAAAGCGCACGATGTCAGATACTTCTTCTATATTGGCGGCAATGATTCCTCCGATACAGTCAGAATTGTAAACGAAGAGGCCACCAAAGCCGATTATGAGTTCAGAGCCATCCATATCCCTAAAACCATAGATAATGATCTGGTCCTCAATGACCATACACCCGGTTACGGATCTGCCGCCAGGTTCGTAGCGCAGGCCTTTATGGGAGCCAATCTTGACAACAGAGCCCTGCCCGGCGTCTATATTGGAGTGGTAATGGGCAGGCATGCAGGATTTTTAACTGCAGCATCCTGTCTGGGCCAGAAGTATCCTGATGACGGGCCGCATCTGATCTATCTTCCGGAAAGACCATTCCACAGAGAGAATTTCCTGAAGGATGTGAAGGATGTCTATGACAGACACGGACGCTGTGTGATTGCTGTCTCGGAAGGGATAATCGATGAAAAAGGCACACCCATTGTAACAAAGTTGACAAATAATGTTGAAAAAGACGCTCACGGCAATGTGCAATTATCGGGAACAGGTATGCTGGGAGACTTGCTGTCTGACCTGATCAAGGAAAAACTAAAAATCAAAAGGGTCCGTTCCGACACTTTCGGTTATCTGCAAAGGTCTTTTGTCGGTTGTGTTTCTGATGTCGATCAATATGAAGCACGAGAAGTGGGCGAAAAAGCGGCGCATTATGCAATCTGGCACAATCTGGACGGATCCATTTCGATTCAGAGAACAGGATACTATTCGGTTGATTATAAACTGCAGAGTTTGAAAGACATCGCTGGAAAAACCAGGCATATGGAAGATATTTTCATCAATGCCTCAGGCAATGGTGTCACAGATGATTTCAAATACTATTTAAGACCGTTATTAGGCTCAGGATTCCCGACCACTCACAGGCTCAGAGCGCCGATAGTATCAAAAATCATGGATAAATAGTATATAATATAGACTGTTAACTGCAATCATGCAAAGGGACTGACATCTCTGTAAGGAAGTTTGGGAACTGTTTCCAAAAATTGCTTAACTTTGTCCTGCAGTTGAGTGGTTGTTCCATCGTTAGTGATCACAAGATCAGCCAATTTGGATTTTACCGCATCGGCTTTCTGAGCGTCTATCCTGTTTTGGATCTCACTCTCAGACAAATGATCGCGGATTTGTAATCTGCTGATGCGCACCTGTTTTTTGGCAACGATCAGGACAACCAAGTCAAAACAACTCTTCAGGTTTGCTTCAAACAGCAAGGGAACTTCAAAGAAAACCACATCTTTTCTGGATTTATTGACAATATCCTGCATGGATATAAGCACTTCGGGATGAACAATTGAATTTAGAAACGTGAGTTCTGTCTGATTTTCAAAGACAATATCAGCAATCGCTTTGCGGTTCACTTTTTCTTTATCGAGAATGGCCTCACCCCAGCGTGAAAGTAATTTGTTTTTGACTTGATCCAGTTCCAACACCTGATGAGCAATCGTGTCTGCATAATAAACAGGATAATCTGCTTCTATGATTTTGCTGACTGTGGTTTTCCCGCTGCCTATTGATCCTGTGATGCCAATAATCCTGGGTCTGTTATTTGGTTGCATCGGTTACGATCTGCATCAGTTCTTCAAAAGCCACATCTGTTTGTATTATTCCATTTGAAGCTACTGAAACCCTGCCTGTCTGCTCTGATACGACTATGGCAAGCGCATCAGTAACTTCAGAAATACCGATTGCAGCCAGATGGCGGGTACCGAATTTCAGCTTATACTGAGGATTTGCAGACAATGGTAAAACTACTTTGGCAGCTTTGATCCTTCCATCTTTGATTATTATCGCGCCATCGTGCAGAACTGATTTAGTATTGAAAATAGATAAAATCAATCTGAGAGAGAGAACAGAGTCTATCTGTTCACCAGCATTGATGAACTCGTTTAATTTCTTTTTTCTTGCCAGGACAATCAGTGCTCCTATTCTTCTGAAAGACATGGCTGAAATGGCATCGATCAGTGAGCTGTTGAAGTCGCGGATTACATTACTTTTTTGTTGCTGCATCAGATCCGGCGAAATGTGAATCCTGGAAAACAATTGTCGCAGTTCCGGCTGGAAAATGATAACCAAAACAACAATCCACAGACTTTTAATTGCATTAAGAAAGCCGAAAACCATCTCCAGCTTCAGTATGAAAGCAGCCAGATAGACAACAATAATGAATAAGAAGCCATAAAGAATAACGTAATTCCCTGTTTTTTTTATCAGCAGCAGAGCCTGATAGATCAAAAATCCAATGATCAATATGTCGATAATGTCTTTGAACTGTGGTATCAGGAAACTCATTGTTGTTGGGCCAATTTGATTGCTTTTGTTACTTCAATGAACTGCTTATGAGCCTTAACATCATGAACTCTGACCATCTCTAT
>CAZWJK010000121.1:0-3325 GCA_964634035.1 uncultured Candidatus Cloacimonadota bacterium
GTCGGGAAATGACGTATAAAGCATCATTTGGACTTGACAAATAATGCCCTTAAATATATTTGGTATCAATATAATAACGGAGAGTAAAACATGAAATCAAAACACATCAAAGCAACCCCCAAAAGACTGCTTAACACCCTGGAAAAAATGAGTAATTATTATGGGGCAAAGTATCTGATCGAACTGATCAATCACCCCGGACAGCCCATTCATGCCACCCGTCTGCGCGATCTGTTTAATTCTGATTTTCATTCCGTACTTGATACGGAATCCAGATCCGCCTTGAGGAAAGATTCCTGCCTGCGCAGGAATGACTTTTTTGTGCCAGACCTGCCATATTCTGTTGATCCCAAGTGGGAACTGCCGGTTGAAAAGGCGGACAGACGGTATATTTATCAGGTGAAACAGCGTCTGCTCACAGTGCTTGACCGGATAGCGGAAGCCAGGGAATGCAATGACCTTGGCAGATTGGATGACCTGTATGATGAACGTGACAAGCTGACCGACTGGCTGAAAAAAGTCGTCAACATCCACGGCAGGTCAAAGCAAATGGCGGATAGATCAGCCAAAGACTACCAGACGGTCAAAAAAAACATTGAAAAGATCGTTACCCAACTGGAAGCCCTTGATCCTGCCTTGGCGCGTTATGTCATTCAGCATTTGAGGACAGGACAGAAGTTTGAATGGGTACAAGAAGTTTAATATAAAAAACTTGACGAGATACATAGGTTAATTTAAATGAATATAAGAGGTAATTCAAAATGGCTAAGATAAGTTTTAAGTACAAATACAGAGATGATTATAACCCTACCTATGTTAATGGAGCATATGGAGGAATTACTGTTAAGTCTGAGATTGTAGCTAATTTCTTTTTAGAGCGACATTGTCTTCCTAAAAAAGAAATACTCCAAATAGACGAGAAAGAAGTTACATCAACTATTGAATATGATCCGAAAGATTTGCAACAAAGTAGATTGCGTTTTGTTGAATGCGGAGTAGTTATGAATGTTCAAACCGCAAAAGAAATTGTAGAGTGGTTAAAAGATAAGATCTCATTAATAGAAAACATAAATTCAAAACCTGAAAAAGAGGAAAAAAATGCAAAGAAAAAAGCTGTTCCCAAAAAGTAATGAAACTTACTCATTTAGTGGCGCATTAACAAGAGCTTTTCTTCTGAATAAATTCAATTCATCATCTACTTTCGAGAACAATGATTTTCAGCATCACAACAATTATTACCTCTATTCTATACAATCTGCGACAAATAGCGATGATTATTGTCAAAAATTGAAAATCAAAAGACTAGATACTATAGTATTGAACAAAGCCATAGAAATTTGTTTTCAAAAAGATGAAGACATATATATAGCAAAATGTGTAGATTTCCCAATTCACTCATATGGTGATAATCTAGTTGAAGCCATTGATAATCTCAGAACGAATATTGAAGAACTAATAGATGACCTGAAATCTAGTGATGATTTCTCTCATAAATGGTTAGATGTAAAAGCAACTATATTACATTACATTTAATAATTTATGCTTAACGCTCAATTCGATTCTGATAATGTAGTAAAAATCTGCAAGAGAAAACTGAAGATATCATTCAGATGCAATAAAGAATATAATGGGTGGTATATGATTGGAAAAAGAAGGGTGGCTCGTATTACTATTCCAAAAGGGAAGAAAAATATCTCACCTGGATTATATAAGGGGATGGCAGAAGATTTGTTATTATCGACTTCAGAATTCGATAACTTAATGAGTTGTCCTCTATCAGGGGACGGTTATAAAAAGATTGTACAAAAGAGGTTATAACAAAGGAATAAGGAAAAAATAGCAAACTAACCCGGGAGGACCCCCTTTTTTATATCGGTCTGCCTATGTTATTTTTGTTATTTTGTTATTTTCTGAGATAAGGATAAAGGGAAGCTGTTCAGCTTCCCTTTTTTCCAGATGTCACTTTGTCATATTTTGAAGTATGATGGGATCCAGGACATATACTTTACTGCTTTTATTGTTTTTCCGTAAACCTGTCTCAATGCTGATAACTTCCATATCCAATAAAGTCTCGATCTTGGCATTCATTTCTTTTTTATCGAAGTGAGCATATTGCATCAATTCCGTATGAAACGCCCTGCCCTCGAACTTATTCGCCAGTATCTCCACCAGTTTACGCTCGCCTGAGAGCTTATCCTGTTCAGACATCATTTTCATCAGGGGCAGAGTGTTATTGAAGTAATAATCGCAGAGGTACATCGCTTCTTTGGCTGTTTCCTCTGTCACCCTGACGGCTTCAAAGAACTCAGCCAGACTGTCTGTATCATATGCCTGTTTCAGAAGTCCGGCGTTCTTAAACAGAGTGATGATGATGCAGAACTTATACCAGTACCCGTCATAGATGCGCGTGTAATAGGACATGATCGGGTCATTATGCAGCTCATAGATCTCTATCATCCTGTCCTTGTAGATATCGTTGCGGAAATCCAGGGCAGCCGTGCCCGCTTTCAGCCGGAAGGACAAAGGCAGATTGCGGAACAGCTTATAGACCGATTCATAATCATAGAACCGCTCCCTGTGTTCTGATGTGTCCACCCAGTCAAAGTTCAGTTCACGGATGTTGATATCGCTGATGATGCAATACAGGAAGCGCTGCATGAATCCGCTCAACTGCTCCGTTTTGCTCCCCAACTGCGGATAAAACCAGCTTTCCGTTGACGCTGCCAAGATGCTCAGAGCGGGATTCTTGATCCGTTCGCACCGTTCCATGTTCAGGTTGGAAATGCTCACTCCGTCAAATATCTCCGTGATCTTCTGTTTCATTCCCTGGTTATAGTTCTTGGCGAGTTCAGCCAGGAAGCCCGAGATCTCGTTATGGAAGAACAGCCGGTTGGAATTCACGGAGAGCAGGGAAAGCAGCTTGGCGCTTGTCACGTTTGACATCCAGACCGTTTCCTTTTCATAATCCTTGATATTGAGTTTATCCAGACTTTCCTCAAAAGGATGCATGGTGGAGCGCGCCAGCGAAAGCACCGTGGTTTTGCGTGACACTGAGCTTGGCCCGATGATGATGGACCAGATGTTGCAGAATACCCGTCCACCGATGTTGTTCATATACACCCTGTTTCCGATATTGGCTGCGATCACGGTGAGGAAAGCGGTCAGCTTTGCCCCCGGTGATGCATCCGTCACTTTGTCTGCCAGATCAAGGTAATCCCGCAAAAACACCGGAAGCTTTTCCTTGTCCAACGGCACATTCTCCACTTTGGCAAACAACGACATTAGATTATTATAATTCAGGAAGTTATTCCTCTTTTCACCACAA
>CAZWJK010000121.1:3425-5544 GCA_964634035.1 uncultured Candidatus Cloacimonadota bacterium
GTCGTTCCTGCGACCGGGGTCCCCTGACAGCTTGCTGGCTGGGGTGGGAAAGCGGGAATCTCATCTTTAGGTCCCCCGTCAAGACACCCCAAAGGCTCTGCCTTTGAGGACCCCGTCTGCGAGGGACGACAAGGGGAATCCAGTTCCTTATTGTTTTCACTACCAAGGCGTGAAGATTCACCTGACGGGGTTTGGGGCGGAGCCCCGAAAGAAGGGTGGTGGGCGGGATTCGATCCATCAACTGCGACGCCTGTCGCAGTATCATCTTTTAAAACAGGCTGGCTTCCCCCGATCCGGTCGAGGACAGGCTCTGCCTGCGCAGGAATGACGGCCGTCTCATTATTCATTCTTAACTCTTCATTCTTAATTGACATGTATTCCATACTTCTCTCCCACATAAAACAATGTTGCCAGGGTTATGCTTGTCACTGACTTGAATGACCGCCAGTGCGTGTTCATACTGCGTTCATTATCCGAGTAATTGGGATTGTCCTTCAGGATCATCCAGAGGGCTTTGCCTCTTTCGCCAAAACCGGCATACAACGCCATGCCCACCTTGACGAAATCCTTATACTCAAAACTGATCTGCGCCAGTCCGCTGACCACCTGCCTGGCCTTTTCAAAGTCATCATCCGGAACGCTGAATTTATTCGGCAGGTCCACCGTTTTTAAACGGTTTTCATCATCAAAACCGGATGAATCCGATGGTCCGTCCGGCTGAAGCCTGCGTTCCCGCAAGATTTTCTCCGCGTCAATATACGCGTTGCGTCTCACCGCGCACCTGTCCCAGCTCAGGAAGCACGCCCGGGTCGGGTCATTGCATTGCCTGTCCACGCTCACTCCCAAAGCTTTTTCCACCTTATCCGCCTGGATCTCGTAGATGTATTTGAAATCCGCGGTCAGCTTATCCGCATCGTCTTTCACCCACAGCGGCTTCAGAAAGGCAAAGACGATCTTGACTCCGTCGGTGGGACTGCGGAAGGCAAAGTGCGCTTCCGGTATCAGGTCTCTGATCTTTGCCAGCAATCCTTCCGGATTCTTCACATGATCAATGTCTATGATCAGACCTGTTATGGAGACCAGGTTCCCGCTTTTACGGCTTGTGGAGAAAGTGGCCATGCAGAACCAGGGCAGTTTGCGTTTCAACGCCTGGTACTTATTCCGGAAAAGCTCAATTGCACTCGGGACATAGAGTTGTGCTCCCGGTCTCAGCGCTTCCCCATAGCTGTAGTAATTGCCCCTGATCTTAGAGATCAGCGATAACAGCTTATCGCTTTTCATCTGGTTGATAACCTGGAACAGCTCCACTACCTCGATCTCATCGGGCCGGGCAATGTTCTTGCCATAGGTGACCGCTATCCCGAGAGTGACGGCGCTTTCACCTTCCACCTTGTCTGTGTCCGGAGAGAACAACCCCCTCCACGCCAGGCTGTCACCAAACGCGGGGTGGCTGTCCACCACCCCGGCCCCTTCATTGTCATGCTGAGCCTGTCGAAGGACTTGTGGCACGGACAATCCTGTCCGTGTATCATCCTCGCGCATGCGGGGATCTGTTCTTTCCTTGTCGTCCCTGCGCAAGCGGGGATCTGTTACCACTTCGTCATTCCGTTGCAGAACGGAATCCATACAATAAAATCCTAACATCATTACCTCCTCTGAGTACGATGGTTAAAATAATTACTTGACAGATTGCCCACAGGGCGGGAGGCTCTGATTGCACGTATCTGAGCACTCCGGTGTTCTCTACGGTAGGGCCGGCCCACACCACTGGGCTGGTCCTTTCTTGTCTTGCGGTTCAAAATCTTCATTTTGAAACCTCCTAATTATTCATTCGGACGATGCATCGTCTGATTTCAAAGTAATCAGGGGAGGGCTGCATGTCAATTTAAATCACTGTTATACAGTAAGATACCGCTTTTAAAAGCGTATTTGAACACGCGCCTGAATTAGTTGATACAAATCGTTTATTGTATTGTATGATAATATGTTAGCAGGTATTCAAATACCAGCTATGAAATGGGCTGCTTGATAAATGTGTTGTTAGATTGTATATTTGGGGAAATCTGGATTGATTTTGTGAGTCCCATTTTCGTATATCAATAATGGAATCCCTAACATC
>CAZWJK010000122.1:0-5261 GCA_964634035.1 uncultured Candidatus Cloacimonadota bacterium
CAGAAGACGTAGATGTCTCTGTCGTCGCCCCAGGCAATGGGTTTGCCGGCATCGACAGTGCCCTCAAAGAAACTGTATTTATCGGGCAGGGCTTCTTTCTTGCCGCAAGCGGCAGGCAGCAGAAGCAGAGCCGTCAGAGCAAGCAAGGCTATCACTTTGAGACTGATAGCAAGCCCCCTTTGTCTCATATTGCACCATCCTTTGAAATATTGCATAAGGATCACTTCCTTTTGACCACGAAATAATTCAGTCCGCTGACCGTGGTGATCAGAGCCACGATGTAAAACCAGACATAACTGCCAATGACGATATGGACAGGAGTGAAATCCACCGCCCATAGCAGCAGGCAGACCACTATCCCGACCATCTGCATCATGGTCTTGAGCTTGCCCAGCTTGTCGGCAGGCATGATGATATTGCGCCGGGCATAGATATCCCTTAATATAGTAACCAGAATTTCCCGGACGGCAATGATGATGAAGATCACCACCGGCAAATGGAATGGCGCTTTCCAGGTAAGAGCAGCCAAGGCAGCCAGGACGATCATTTTGTCTGCCAGGGGATCCCAGATCTTGCCGAAATTGGAGATAATGTTATACTTGCGTGCGATCCTGCCGTCCAGCCAGTCCGACAGCGCAGCCGCCAAAAAAACGATCAGCGCCCAATACAATGCGCCCTGTGCCCTGCAGCCAAAGGTCAGCCACAGGAAAACAGGCGTCAGGACGATGCGCAGAAGCGTCAGCAGGTTGGGCACATGCTTCATCAGGTTTCCTCTTTCGGCACCGGGATCTCGTGTTTATACTTAACCACAAAGGGATAAGCGATCAGCGATGCGAGCAGGACGACCGCCAGTTCAATGAAGAAGAAATACCAGTCGATTTCGTAGAGCAGCCAGTCGCTGTAATACATGATCTGGTAGAGCACAAAGCTGATCCCGACCGGCAGCAGACAGAGCAGGAAAGTATTGCCCCAGAAGTGGTCAGCAGGGTTGATCTCAGCTTCAGGTTGGGCTTTGAGATAATGTCTGAAGCGGGCCAGATGGTGCTCATAGTGCAGGCGCTTGAGCAGGAAAACAAGAAAGATCACCAGTCCGATAAAGGCGATCAGGATCCAACGGATCTGATTGAACTGGTCGATGCGCCTGAAAGTCTGATTCCAGATATCATTCTGGTATTCCGTCATCAGGCGGTCCTTGGCAGGATGGCTGTCCAGCTTGTCTTTGAGAATGATCTTGTAAGAGCGGGAATGGGCATCTCCCTTCAGATAGATCAGCAGCATATCAGGCAGGGCTCTTTCCTGCAGGATCTCCTCCGCTCCGCTCAACCCGTATTTCTGGATCATTTCAATGGCGGATTGCTCACTGGTCTTATACACCATTTCACGGATAAAGTCGTTCTGCTTGAGCTCTTCCTGCAATTCCTGCATCAGTTTCACATCCCAGGAATAGACCAGAACAGGATAAGTGGAAAGCTGCTGATACTGGTACTGGATCTGGCTCTGCACCAGGTATTCGACAATCGTCCAGCCCAGGATCAGCAGGATTCCCGTCAGGACCAATAAGGTAAACTGCTTTTTCATATTTTTGTGTTCCTCAATAAATCTTTACCAGCGCTGCCCGGCAGGTTTGCGCCGCAGGCACGCCACGAAGGACTGCTGGCTTTGCTCTGAATGATAGAGATTGACCGCTTCCAGGTCGATTCTCATCATCTCCTTTGCCAGCTCCTTTTTTCTGTCAAGAGGATAAACGATCCAGGCGCTGCCATCTTCTTTCAGGCACCAGTCAATGCACAGCAGAATGTCTTTCATGGTGCAGGAAATTTCCTGCCTACTGAGAGCCCGAACCTCGTCAGGACTGACTTTTCCCGCTCCCGCTCTGACCCAGGGCGGATTGGAATAGATCAGGTCATAGGTTTTGTAACCCAATTGCGATCTGAAACCGCGCAAGTCACCCAAAATGAACTTGCAGGATAATCCCAGCCCTTTGTTGTTGACAATTGACAGATCATACAGCTCCGGCTGAAGTTCTATGCCCGTGAGCTGCCAGCCGGGATTCTGCAGTGACAGCATAAAAGTGACAATGCCGTTTCCGGAGCCGAGTTCCAGGCCCGTCAGATGTTCCGCCTTGAGATTTTGAACGATCGTGCTCTGCAGAAAATCCGACGCTTCGGTAATGGGATGCCCTGCTGCCAGTTGTTTGATCTCGATCTCAGTGTATGGCAATCTGACTTTGGTTTTGTTCATGATCTGGAAAGCTCCAGCATTCTGTTCAGACAGGCAATCGCTTTAGCAGCAATGGTTGGCTCGACCCTGATGGTGTGGATTTCCAGTTTCAAAGCATCCAACACATGATGCAACTGGGTCTTCTTCATATTCTGGCAAATGGCATTTGTGCTCAGTGGAACAATGCTTTTTTGCGGATAACGCGCTTTCAGCAGATCCACCAAACCCAGTTCCGTGGCTATGATCAGTTTGTCATTGCTCTCGGCGAATTTCATCATCCCGCTGGTGGACATCACCTGATCAGCTTTGGTGACGACTTCCCACTGGCATTCAGGATGAGCCAGCAGAGTGTGATCGGGATACTGCTGACGCGCCTTTGCCACATCCTCAACCGTGAAACCCCAATGGTGCACGGGACAGTAACCCTGCCAGACAGTAACCTTGCGCCTGGTCTGAGCCGCAGCCCAGGTGCCCAGATTCTGGTCCGGAACAAAAAGAATTTCCTTGTCCTGGGGAATGGATTGCAAGACCTGTACAGCGTTGGATGAGGTGCAGCAGATATCGCTTTCAGCCTTGACCTCGACGCTGGAATTAACATAGCACACCACCGCTGCGCCCGGATGCTCTTCCTTAAAGGCTTTGAGCTGCTGTGCGGTGATCATGTCCGCCATCGGGCAGCCGGCATCAAGCACAGGCAAAATGACTTTGGCTTCGGGATTGAGAATGGCCGCAGTCTCCGCCATGAAACGCACTCCACAAAAGACGATCAGAGGCGCCTTTGCTTGAGCCGCCTGTATGGATAGCTGCAGAGAATCACCCGTGAAATCAGCAATGTCCTGGATCTCGACCGCCTGATAGTTATGTGCCAGGATGACGGCGTTCTTTTCTTTCTTAAGATTTATGATCTGTTCCTGTAATGGGTTCATTGCATCTATCTCCTTGTTGGGAAAGGGCTAATAGCCCGTGTGGCCGAAGCCGCCGGAATTGCGCTCTGTCTCTTCCAAAGCGTCTGTTTCCACCAGTTCGGCATCTGTCACTTCCGCTATCACAAGCTGTGCGATCCGCATTCCGGGCACAATTGTAAAGGGTTCACTATTTGCGTTAAAGAGGATGACTTTGATTTCGCCACGGTAGTCTGCATCAATTGTGCCGGGACTGTTCAGAATGCCGATCCCGTGTTTGGCAGCCAGACCGCTGCGAGGTCTGACCTGCGCTTCCAACCCTATGGGTAAAGCAATGGCAATCCCGGTCGGAACGCATTCTCTGCCCAGAGGTGGAAGGATCAGATCTGACTGAATATCTGCCGACAGGTCATATCCTGAGGCGTGAGGCGTCATCCTTAGCGGTGTCTGAGCAGTGGCTGACAACCTTTTGAAATGTATCTTCCGCATTGTATCAGTTTTGCCGCGACGTGATGTAATCAGCCAGCATTTCCAGAAAGACCGCTTTGCTCCCAAACCGGCTCAGGGCAAGTTTGGCAGCGTCTTTATAGTCTTCCGCCATGCGGCGTGATTTATCAATTCCATATACGGCGGGAAAGGTCAGTTTACCAGTATCGGCATCCTTGCCGACCGATTTTCCCAGTTCCGCAGGGTCGCCTTCGATGTCCAGCAGGTCGTCCACGATCTGGAACGCCATGCCGATATTGGTTCCGTATTCTTCCAAAGCTTTGATGTCTGCCTGCTTGGCTCCTGCTGCTTTGGCTCCGAAGCGGATGGCAAGATTGATCAGACGGGCGGTTTTGTTGTGATGAATGAATTCCAGCAGTTTTTTATCTGGCTTTTTGCCTTCCGATAGAATATCCATCACCTGACCCGCTATCAGGCCCTGCGCACCGCATTCCATCGCCATTTCATTGACCAGTTCCTGCTTCATCTTTTCCGGTAGGGGTGCCCAGGTGATCAGTTCAAAAGCTGAAATGAGCAGAGCGTCTCCCGCCAGCAGGGCTATCTCTTCGCCAAAAACGGCATGGCAGGATTTCTTGCCGCGGCGGTATTCATCATTGTCGATGTCAGGCAGATCATCATGGATGAGAGTGTATGTATGCAGCATTTCGACTGCGGCTGCGACATATGTGATGGGTTCGATTTCTTCCTGAAAAAGTTGCCAGGCGTGCATGGTCAGATAGGGGCGCATCCTTTTCCCGCCAGCAAACAGACTGTAGCGGATGGCTTTGTGCATATCCTTGGGGTACTCGTCTTTGCGGGGCAGAAAGCGGTCCAGGATGATATTCACCAGTTCCTGCTTTTCCTTGAGATCGCGTTTAAAGAGGACGCGATTATCCATTCTCTTCCTCCTGAGGCATTTCCTTGGCCAGTTTTTCGTTCAGGATGCGGACCTTCATTTCGGCTTCCGCCAGTTTCTCGCGGCAGATCTTCAGAACTTTCATTCCTTCCTCATACAGGACCAGCAGGCTTTCCAGGTCTTCCGATTCGCTGGTCATCCTCTCCGAGATGGATTCCAGCTTCTTCATCGCCTCTTCCAGCTTCAGGTCCTTTGGGTCAATTATATCAGCCATATTACACAACTCTCCCAGTATAAATCACCTTTTAACATAAATGAAATCGGCTTTTTTGTCAACCCTTTTTTTCAGCCTGGCACCATCTGCCCTGCTCAAATGATGAAAATGCGTTAAATTGACAATGACCGGGGTATAAGGGCATGGAGACGATCAGACTCGGGAAACAGCCCGGTTATCCGCTCTTAATTATCTATGTGCCAAGCAGATAATGAGGATGAACGATCTGGTACGGAAGCCTGTTTCACTATATCTTTGAACTAAGAGGTGTCATCCTGAGCATAACTTGTTCCGCGCCCGGAGGTGTCATCCTGAGCTTAGTCGAAGGATAAGACACCGTAACCCTGTCCGCGTGTCCGGTCTTCGACTATGCACAGACTTACACGCAAGGACACCACCTTCCGTCAGCGTGTCCGGTCTTCGACTATGCTTAGACTGACACGCTTGTCAGGGCAATCTGGACTTCGGGAAAGCAATTGGAACTGAGTGGCAGTCCGGTGGACGGCACTTTGTAACCCGGCAC
>CAZWJK010000123.1:0-4823 GCA_964634035.1 uncultured Candidatus Cloacimonadota bacterium
CAAGTCTTAAAATAAAACCGATGACCAATGCCAGCAAAGGAGCTTCCAGAAAGGTGATGAACAGATTGGTTTTGTTACGGAATTTAATTTTGAGATTTCTGATGGTAAAATTCAGGAATTGGGTAATCAGAGACCTGTAATCAAAGTGACGTTTGAATTTTCTTTGGACCGGCTCGTTTTTCTCTTTTGACTTGACTTCGTGCTGGATAATCTCGTAGAGCTTCTTCCTACGATATTTATCACGCCAGTATTCAGGACTGAACTTGCGTTTGGCAATCACCATTTTGTTTATCTGCTCAAAGATCAGATTGCCATTTTCATCATACTCAGGGTAAGTGATCACATCATACATATAGTCAGTGGCGAGAACTTGCTTTTTTTGATAGATCTCAGCTCTGTTGACAGTGATCTGGCTGAGTTCCTCATCAAAATATGAAAAGCTGTCCTGGGGTGTGCCATAGAAAACCTGTTTCCCGCCCATATCCATCAGCAGTACCTTGTCAAATTTCCGGAAAATGCTGACTGATGGCTGATGTATTGTGATAATGACAATTTTACCCTGCTCGGTCAGATTCTTGAGGATATCCAGAACCTGTTCAGTATCGCTGAAAGACAGACCGGAAGTGGGTTCATCACAAATTATGACAGTGGGCTCAAAAAGCAGCTCGAGGGCAATATTGAGTCTTTTTCTTTCTCCTCCGCTGAGAAACTTTTTCTTGAAGTCTCCCACTACTGTATTCTTGCGATGGATGAGGTTGGTCTGATGCAGGATGTTGTTGATTTTAAGGTTCAGATTCGCAGGAGTTACCTTTGGCATTCTCAAACGACCTCTGTAAAACAGATTTTCATACACTGTCAGATAAGGATACAAAAGATCGTCCTGGGGTACATAGCCAAAGTGTTGTGTAAAGTAGGTTATGTTACTGTAAAGGTCTTTCCCGTCTATCTTGATGTCGCCGTAGGTAGGAATGATCTCTGTGCTGATGGTCTTGACAAGGGTTGATTTCCCGCATCCGCTCTGTCCCATGATCCCAATCAACTGGCCTTTCCTGACATCGAAAGAGACGCTGTCCAAAGCTATTTGACCGTCTGCAAAGTAGTGTTTGATATCAACCACAGATAGTAATTCCAGTTCAAAGGGTATTTCTATAAGATCGTAGAAGGTATTGATGCGAAAGTTCTTTTTATTGATGGTCAGAGTATCTTTATTGATGTGGATTTGTTGGACTTCTGTAATCTTTTGCTCATTAAGATAGACTTCCCAGCCACGCTTGGGAGGGTAGATAAAGAATTCGTTTTCACGCACTTCTATGTATGCCAGAGTGTGTGATGATTCGGTTCTGGAAATGTAAAAATAATCGTTCTCGAAATTGATGAACAGCTCACTCGGTACTATGTTGTCAACTCCAATCCGGGCTCGTTCTCTAATGATGTCCTGCAGTTGAAAAGCCGAATAACCTTTGATCTGCAGACTGTCATCATAACAAATGTGATACTCCCTGTTCGGCTGCATGGTCTTGCCGTTCAGATAGATAATACCGCTGTTGATATTGAAGAAGAAATGATTGTTTTTGCTTTTAACGATGAAATCATAATCAGGTTTTTTGAAGGCGATCTCATCAACGCTATCCTTGCTGTAGTACATTTTCCACAAGATATTGCGGTCAAACAGGATGTCGCCAATGTGCAGCTTCGCGTCTTTAGGCAAAAGATAAAGCCCGCCGGGATTTAGCTTAATCCCATTCAGAAGGACATTTGAATTGGCACCGACAGCTACAAATTGGTAATAATCGATCGCCAACAGGAACATTTCAAAGTATGAGACCCCCGGATTTCTAAACTGAATATCCGCATCATTGTCTCTGCCAAAGATCAGGTAATCTGAGAAGAGTGACTTGAAGACACTGACAAACGGTTGTTCATACGGGATTGATACCAGCTCTTTGGAACTGAACTCGAAATAGTTCACCAGGTTCATGAATCTGTCTGGATTAAGATTCAACCTTCTACAGATATCCAGGATACTGGTAATTTCTGAAATCTCAAAATCGTTGTCGGTATTGGCCATGATGATCAGACTGAGGACAATACGGATCTTGTCGATCTGGATAAGGTTTTTATCCAGATATTCTATAACTTCATCATAGTCATAATCTGTATCAATGATCTGCCTGACATATACTTCCCAGGAGACATCCAGATTCTTGTATAAGTCGATCAGCAAAGTATATAGAATATTGATTTCCTGTGAAGAAATATCTCCTTCCAATCTTATGATATGAACATACAATCGTGTGATCATATCTATGGTTTTCTTGCGCTTATCAAGTCCGGAACGGCTCACTATAAATGTGTCTCTTCTCATAAAATCAATCTTCCAGCTTACAATTCCAGCAGTTTGATATCTTTATCTTTCCCGCACAGATCGCATAATCTGAAATTGCAGAAACGATAATAGATGTTCATCAGTCCTTGCTGATTTATGTATTTCCTATTGATCAATTTCCATTGTCCTGCACTTACGTATCCCTGCATGAAATTGGTCACATGATTAGAACTCAGAGGTGGAAAAACCTGATACATCTGCATGATCTTTACTTGCAGTTGTTTATTATGAGTTTTCTCTGCATAAAGATGCATGATGGGTAGAAAGATATTTGCAATTATGGTCTGCAGCATTGTCTGTGCAATATCTTTTACAGCCAAGCTCTGATTTGTTTTGTCATGTAAGGCATTTCTGCTGGCTGAACAGAGTTTTCTGATATCATTGGCGTCATAATCTTCGAAAATTGGGATCAGAGTATTCAGGAAGCCTTTCTTTAAAATATTTGAAATCACCTGACCGGCCTGCAAAATCCTTTTCACGGGATGGTTTGGAGGTCTGACTCTGAACAGATTCCAATTGATAGCACCCTTATCTGTGGTAAAGGATTGTCTTTCAAATGCTGTTCTTATCTGCTGAAAATTATCTTCTGGAAGGAGTTTGGCTGCTTTCTCCATAAGGTTGGCATAATTCAGCCAGACGGCAGTCAGAGAAAGATTGTCAAGACCCCTTTGTGCCCATTCCTGCAAGGTGTTCCATTTGAAATGATGAGCCAGCGTCAGAGTGTTGAACTTGTTCTTGTCATAGCCCATCGCTTCCATGAATCCATTATAGAGCAGTTGGTCAAATCCGTCAAAGTGAAGTTCAGCATTATAACGCTGGCACTTTCGCTCAAATCTTTCCAGCCCGTGTTTGCGTAATAAAACTTCCAATTGCTCACTCGTGTTCAGCTTAAAGAAGTCACAAATGCCCACATGCCTGACCACTGTCTGATCTTGAAATTCCGAAAACAGCTTGGCAATGTCAGCATCGATCTGATCTTTCAGCTCCAGGATTTCCACTTCTTTGGCTGATTCAGTGATGGTCAGTTGCTGGCTTCCCTTATGTTCCAGAACGACATGCAGGATCATATTGTTATAAGCGGGATTTTCATAGTGCTCATGAGCTTTCCAGTCATATGTATTGAGATGGATCTCCACGTCGCCATTGATGGTGTCACCGTCGATATTCAAAACCACATTTTTGAAATCCGGGCCGTCTGCCGTGTTGTATTGGCCTTGATATATTACTTTTACCGCTTTACCGCTGACCGTCTTCAGGTCAGGTTTCAGATGTCTCTGATCCCAGATGTGATGTAAGAATTTCTCCTGTAATTCCATTCTAATAGACGTGTTGCAGCGTGTTGTATCTTTGGGTTGCAGATCTGCTTCTGTAGTATGTTTGAGGGGAGTATTTTATCGGACTTGTCAGTATTGAAACCAGTTGCATGCTTCTCTCTTTGTTCAAATTTCTGATTCCAGTACCGAAATAATAACGTGAAGCGGTGTCAATACCATATATTCCCTTGCCCCATTCAATGTAGTTCAGATACAGCTCCAGCATCCTGTCTTTGCTCATTATTATTTCCATGATGACCGTGACTTGTACCTCAAGGTATTTCCTGAAGTAATTCCTGTGAGTGGTAAGAAAGATGGTCCGGGCAGTTTGATTGCTGATTGTGCTTGCGCCCAGTCTGATTTTACCGGCCCTTTTATTCCTTTCCCAGGCATGTTTCACAGCTTTCCACTCAAACCCGTAATGTTTGTAGAAATTCGGATCTTCCAGTGTCATGACCATCCGCACAGTTCGTTTGGGGATATTCTCCAGTTTGACAAAATATCTCTTGTGCCAGTCATACTTGCGGAATATGTATCTGTGGATCATCAAGGGTGTCAGAGGCGGATTAATAAACTGATAAATGAGGCACAGAAAGGCAATGATCCCCCAAAACCATAAATGAATCCGCAAGATCAATAGCAGAAATCTTGCCAACAGTGATCTATTCCTCTTTTTATTCTTCATAAATCAATCCATTTTCATTTTCCTGATATACGTCTATCTAGTCAATCCCTTTTTTCAAAAGCTGCTTTATCAAGTTTCAAATATGATATATTTTCTATAAATTCAGTACATCGGAAACACCCAATTGTCTAACTCTTTAATTTATATCCACATACTCATCCTGCATTTGATCCACGCGGGATCCCCTCGGGGTCCACGCTGGCTGAGCCCGGGTGGAGGTCGCGTGGATGAAGTAGTCCAAATGATTTTCTGATTTATGTCCATCCTCTTTTAATAGTTGATTTCGTCCATTTCGTCCATCCGGTCCATCAGGTCCATTTCGTCTATCTCATCCATTTGGTCCATTTCTTCCATAGTTTTTACAGTGGATTGGAGAAGGATTTGAAAATAAAATATCTTTTCTGCTTGACAGAAAAGTGGTGGTATAGAATTTGACATA
>CAZWJK010000124.1:0-2225 GCA_964634035.1 uncultured Candidatus Cloacimonadota bacterium
TTTTTGACCAGAAAAATGCCTGTCAGCAGGCCTGCTATGTTAAATGCAAAAGTCAGGACCGTTTCCATAAAGCCAAAGTTCAGGGCGATGGACAAAGGAGCGGAGAATCCTGCCGTGAAAACCTGAGTTGACACAGACGTAGATCCAATTTTCGTTAGCTGCAGCAGTCCTGCTGCAACAGCATACAATATTGTAAGGTAAAACACTGCCAGGCTGAGTCTGCGGTCAGCCCTGTCCACAAAAGGAATGAGGAAGGCGCCGATCAGGAATACGGCGATCAGATATAGCGGATTTACCATTTCTGCTCCTCATAGTCATCGATATTGAGACTGCCTTTGGCTTTATACATACGGATGGCGAATGCCAGCATCAGCGCCGTTACTGCCAGTCCGATCACAATGGCGGTCAGGACCAGTGCCGAAGGAACCGGGTCGACCACCTTATCCATGGCCTGAAAACCCGCCAGAGCGCCTTTAGCGCTTGTCACAGCGCTGTCTATGATGGGAGCGGTTTTTCCTTTGACATAGCCGATGGCGACCAGCAGGACATTGATGCCGGTATCGGCAATGGCAAAGCCGATGATGATCCGGATCAGGTACTTGCGGGTGAGCATGGCCCAAAAGCCGATCAGGATCAGGGCAAAGCCAGTTATTAAAACTATCACAGCTCACCTCCGTCGCTTTGCAGGGAATCCAGAAGGCCGGACATTTCGGCTCCCACCTTGAGTCCTATAAAGCTGTAGATCAGAGGTATGGCACCGGCTGAAAACAGTTTTCCATATTGTCCCAAACCCAGCCAGCGCGGATCCAGAAAATGATTCAGACCCAACAGAAGTAATCCCGCCAGCCCGATCAGAACGAAGCCAAGCCCGGAAACAGTCTCTGTCAGATTGATCAGCCCGTGCGAGAAGCCGTAGTTCTCGTTTGCCATCAGCAGGAGCAGCAGGGCTGATGCCATCACCACTCCGCCCGGAAAACCTCCTCCCGGGGTCAGGTGTCCGTGACTGAAAATGTAAATCCCGAACATGATGATCAGTGGTGAAAGCAGATTGGCACCTGATTTCAAAACTTCAGAACCGGGTCTCCGGGCAGCTTTTAAGCTCTCTTTTCGGCGCAGGAAAAATCCCACTCCGGCGGTGGCCAGAAACAGCACAGTCACCTCTCCCAAGGTATCCAGACCGCGATAGGTCACCACCACTGAGGTCACGGCATTGGGCATGTTCAGGTCAGTTGCGGTTCCGTATACATAACTGGAAGCCAACATATTGGCCTGGTCGGGGGTGAAAAACTCCGTTGCCAGAGGAATGAACAGCCACGCCATTCCGATCAGCACCAGAATGATTAGCATGTACTTAATCATCGCTGTCCCTCCGGTTTTGCTTCACATGTTTCAGCGCATACAGAAAGACGACGGTCGTCAGGCCCGATCCGATGGCTGCTTCCGTCATGGCAACATCCGGCGCTGCCACCAGCAGAAAGAGGATGGATGCGCTCAGACTGACCACGCCGCTGGCTATGACTGCGTGCAGAGTGCTTTTTGCCCTGACAGCGCAGACAGCTGCCATCAGGCTGATTACAGCGAGCACAATGGTTAATATTATCTCAATCATGATTGCCTTCTTCCGGAAAATCTTCCTTATAGTTATCCCTGATCGTCTTTTCCGTCAGTCTGATCCCTGCGTGGTGGGCAGCCCGCGCCAAAGCGTGTGAACTGATGGAATTGGTGATGATGATGAAGATGATCAGCAGAATAGCTTTTCCCAACCAGCCCGGCAGGGCTACACCTACTCCCAGAAGCGTCAGTATGGAACCCAGCGTCGTTGCTTTTGTCCCAGTCTGCATTCTGTTATACACATCCGGCATTCTGAATACACCCAATGCTCCAAGCAGGATGAAAACGGACCCTGTAAATGATATGATCGCGCCTATTATCTGTATCATAATCCCCTCTCCAGGTAACGCGCCACGGCAATCACACCCAGAAAACTGAGCAAAGCATAAACCATCGCCACATCGAGGTAGATCACTCTTCCGGCAAAGACGGCGATCATCACGATCACCGAAATTCCTGCTATCGTCATGGCATCCAGGGCAACCACTCTGTCCGCTGAGGTAGGGCCTTTGACGCAACGTGTGAAAGCCAGCGCCAGAGCCGCTATCAAGACCAGAAAAGCTGCGGAAAATATGTGTTGGGCAAGGCTACTCAAAGATCACCTCCAGATATTT
>CAZWJK010000124.1:2325-4793 GCA_964634035.1 uncultured Candidatus Cloacimonadota bacterium
TGTTTGTGCCTGCCAGGATCAGCCAAAGCACAAACAGGATCAGCTATAAAGTAATTCCCGCTTTTACCTTTTGCATAAGGTCTCCGCCAATTTTATTATGTTATAAAGTTCCGGTTTTGATATTGAAGCGTATGTCTTCCGGAAAAAACTGTTTTCATTAAGAACGCTCATCTGTGAATATGGCAAATATTGTCAAGCAATAATATTACCATATTTGCCCATAATATGTCCCTAAATAATCAGAATGCAGTTTATCCAAACTCCTCTTTTTTAGTAAAGATAAATTTATCCCAGGATAGAGAATCATCTGCTCTCCTGTTTCCTGCCTCCCTTTATTTACTTGACGAAATACCCTGTGTCAGTGATAAGGAAATTCCTACCGGCTGAAATCGATCCCGGTTGATCGAACAAAGGAACAAGGATAAAATGAACCCCTTCAAAGTGCGCAGACAATGGAAAGTGACTTTCCAATACGGACTGGACGGCATCCGCCGCGAGTTGAACCTGTCCAATGTCCTGCTTACTGCCCTGGTGGCAGTACTGCTCTGCGTCTTTGTGCTTGCCGTGCTCTATCTGGCAGGTCTAAAAACTCTTGTTAAGAACGAGGAATTGACTATCCTGAAAAAGGAAAATACCCTGCTGCGCGACAAGCTGGAATTCTATTCCGCCAGTCTGGACACCATTTATCAGCATCTGGATTCCCTGCAGTTGATAAACCATAAGAACGGCACAGATAAATTATATCCCTACAATTCCGGCGGCGATGAATACCTGATGGAAAACGCCTTCGTCTATGACTCCTATCTGGATGCCAGGATCAACAGCGCGGAACGCCGCATCCGCGACATCACGCAGGTCCTGAACCGCTCTGAAAGCTATCCCGCCGCCTTGGAGATTGCCCAGTTTGACGCTGCCGGCGGCCCTTCCGTTTTTCCCACTTTCGGCAGATTTTCCGACGGCTGGGGCATCAGAATGCATCCCATTCTCCGAAGACTCTATTTTCACCGCGGCATCGACATTGCCAATAAACAGGGCACTCCCATCTATGCCACGGCCGAGGGAGAGGTCGTCCTCACCGGCTATAACAAGGAATACGGCAAGATCATCAAGATCCGCCACAACGGTGGTTTTGAGACCCGTTACGGGCATCTCCACAACTTCAAAGTCGCCATCGGAGACCACGTCCGCACCGGACAGATCATTGCCCTGATGGGCAGCACCGGTATGTCCACCGGTCCTCATCTGCATTATGAGGTTCTGGTGGGTGGTGCTAAGGTCAATCCTGCCCGCTATTTGAACCGCTCCGAAGACCCCGTCTATTATGCCCAAACCAGATAAAGCGACTCTCCGCGCCTGGCTCATCACTCATCACGCTCCGTCTCAGCTTGTTCTGGACTACGCTTCCGTCACCTCTGAAGACCTGGTCATTGCTGTGGACGGCGGGTTTGAACGCTGTCTGGAACTTGGTTTAAAACCGTCTATCCTGATCGGTGACTTGGACTCCCTTAGACGGCCCCTGCTTGACCAAGTTCCAACTGACTGCCAAAAAATATCTTACCCCTCCCACAAAAACGAAACCGACACCCAACTCGCGCTTGAATATTGCCTCAAACAGGGAATCTCTGAAATCATTATCTGCAATGACCTGAGCGGACGCTTTGACCATTGCCTTGCACTCGTGCAAAACCTCCTCCAGGCGCACCAGTCAGGCGTCAAAGCCTCCCTTGCCTCCGCCAATCAGCTTGTCTTTATCTTGAATCAACACAACGAGTTATTCTATCCTGCCGGTACTCAGATTTCTCTCATAGCCCTGTCCCCTGAGGCTCATTTCAAGTCCTCTACGGGACTGGCTTTTCCTCTGAATAACCTTTTCCTCTATAACTGGCAATCCCGCGGCATCAGCAACCGCACCACTTCTTCCGAACAGCGGATCGATCTTGCCTCCGGACTCGTCCTGGCGGTCATAACCCTTGCTCCTTAATCCCCTAACCGGCATTGGTTAAAAAAACCTGCAGGAGTTCAAAATTCCAGCGCAAATTACCAATATGTCATCAAATCATGGGGAATTTTGGACTTCGCGCCAGGGGAATAAGATCCTGCATGATAAGGATGGTTTTTTAAAAAGCAAGGCGCTTTCCCGAAGTCCATTTTGCCCTTTAGTTTAAATCACTTATGCCAGTTGACGATGGCAAAAAGGACTCCCGGAAGCCGGCCTGACTCCTTATTAAAATCATCCCTTCACCGATATCAGATAACCTATAACCACTTTTCCAATGTCCTTAAACTATCCACTTCAGATCGCCCTCAGATCACCTTCAAGAACCCGCAGTTATGCCGTTATCTGATCACATTCTGTTGTCCTGCATTGAGTTAGGATATAAGGAAGCGGAGTGGTAGTATAGGATGATCTCAAATTAGCAAATTAGCAAATTAACATAAGGAGACCCAGTATGAAATAGGGGGTCTCC
>CAZWJK010000125.1:0-4765 GCA_964634035.1 uncultured Candidatus Cloacimonadota bacterium
ACTGTCCCACAAATATATCATTTCGTGTGTTTCGTTCATTTGGTATATTTCGTGTGTTTCGTTCATTTGGTATATTTCGTGTGTTTCGTTCATTTGGTATATTTCGTGTTCATTAAAACAGGCTGGATTCCTGCCTGCGCAGGAATGACGAATGTGGGATAACGGATATATTTAAAACTCCGGCGCAGCTTTCCACTTTTTCACTGTTCCACTATTCCACAAATGAATCAATTCTGTGTATTCCGTGGTTTGAAATATCATTCAGCGGTGTAGGAAATGATCTGCTTTTTGCCTTCGCGGTAGATCTCAAAGCTGATGCTGTCGCCGACCAGGATGTCCGAAACGGCAAGCTTTATGTCGCTTCCGGTGGCGATATTGTTGCTGTTGACTTTGGTGATCACATCGCTGTTGAGCAAGCCGGCTTTGTAGGCGGGACTTTTGTCATTCAGATCGACTACGATGACGCCGATGTCCCTGTCCAGTTTCAGGTAGGAAGCCAGTTCTTTGGTGATCTCCTGGACCTTGAACCCGAAATTCACGGGACGGACCTTGCCTTGCCTGACGATCTCATCGGTGATGCGCTTCACACGGTCAATGGGCAGGGCAAAACCAATGCCGATGCTGCCGCCGCTTTCCGACACGATGAAAGTGTTTATGCCGATGACTTCGCCATTGATGTTGACCAAAGGCCCGCCGGAGTTGCCCTGATTGATGGCGGCATCGGTCTGGATCATGTCCTTGTAGAGTTTGCCGTCCTTGCGTTCGCCGAAGTTGCGCTTGTCGGCGGAAATCACTCCCACTGCCACGCTGGGCTTGGTGTCGTTCATCAGAAATCCGTAGGGGTTGCCCAATGCGATCGCCCATTCGCCTATGATCAGATCTTTGCTGGTGCCGAGCCTGGCAAAGGGGATGTTCCTGCCGGAGATCTTCAGCACAGCCACATCGCTGGCATCATCGGAACCCAAAAGTTTGGCGTCAAATTCGCGTGCATCTGGCAGAACGACTTTGATCTGGGTGGCACCGCTGACCACATGCGCATTGGTGATGATGTATCCGTCCTGATCAAAGATTACACCGCTGCCGATGCCCTGAACCTGGCGCTGCATGGGCGCTCCGAAGAAATCGCCAAAGGGCCAGCCAAACATGTTCAGCCCTCCGCGCACGATCTCTGTCTTGATCACATTGACGGAAACCACCGCCGGCTCAACTATCTGCACCGCATCAGTAATGGCATTCTGGCGCGTGATATTGAGCTCCGTATTGGTCTTCTGGCGCTGCTCGCGGGAAAAGAAACCGTCCTTGCCGGAGACGGAGCCATGGATATTGTTGATCAGCACGAGACTAATCCCTGCATTGATCAAGAGTATGACCAAGGCAAACACTAGTAAATTGGGTCTTTGCATTTTTTACCTCTATAAAAGTTTTAGGAACACTAAATTCACGAAATTAACTAAACACACCAAGTTTTAATTACAGAAGAATCCTTGCTTGTTCGAGTTTGGGATAATGTCCAAAATTCACCAGTATACCAAGCCTCAGCTTTGTCGCTTTAAGATAATTCAGAACCTGAGCTTTGTGCTCATCAAGTATTTTTGGCACAGCTTTCAACTCTAATATTATACAATTGTAACAGATAAAATCCGCTTGAAAACTTTTGTCCAGCAACAGATCTTTATAATTCAATTCCAGCCATGGTTGAGCCAGGTATGGTATTTTTCTTTTGGTAAATTCATACTCCAGGCATCTCTGATAGACTGATTCCAGAAAACCGGTTCCCAATTCCTTATAGACCTCAATACAAGATCCGATAATATTGAAGCTTTCTTTTTCGTACAACAGATCATCTCTTAGCATACTTATAAAAATCCATTAGTGTTTTTAGTTCTTTTCGTTTGTTTAGTGTTCCATCTTCTCAAGTCATTCTGCTATTTCCGTTTTTTCCGTGTGTTCCGTGATTGAAAATTGCTTCTATGATATTATTAACCTGATTCACGTCAACCCGAGTGTCGAAGCAAGGGCCATGGGGGCGTTCGTTGAGGATGGCATAGACGGGGTATTTCCAGCTTTCGCGGACTCCGTCAGTCAGGTCTCTGTGACAGGCGACGGCTATGATGACATCGGGCTTGGCGTCATGTACGATCTTGCGTGCCAGGGTGCCGCCGTTGGCGATCCCTACTGAGATATCGTATACTTCACTGAGTTGTTTCAGATTGCAGATGTCGCATCTGCCGCACTGCTCACAATCCTTGATATCGCGCGTGATACGGATTCTGCAGTCATGGAACTGCAGGCAATGGGGCAACAGTAAAAGCAGTCTGGAACTTTGTGAAAAGGCGGCGTTCAAAAGAAACATCCGGTTCTGGAAATTCAGAAATGAGGTCTGATAGTCTTCCTTTCTGATCCTTAAAAGCCAGCTCATCGCTCTGCCCAAAGGATAATAAACGAAGAAGAGCAGCCACTTCAGCGGCCTGTAGAACTTTCTTACAGACAAACTAAAACTGTCCAACAGCAGGGTCAGCAGCCAGATAAAACTCAAAGACAGAACAACGCTGATCAGAACATTAAGACTTAAGCGGTCAAAATGAGAAACAAAGATCCGGCTCTGCAACCTGACTATGAACAGAGCCAGAACTGCTGTCAGAAAGAGCAGACAAAGGCTCACCATTATGGGAAAAACAGCTGGGGCTTTATTCCTGTTCTGCTTTGACATTATTTGCAAAAATCTCACCGATGGATAGTCTGGCGCCTATCTGATATGCCCAGGCAGACATTATCTGCTTGCAGGCGGGCTGAACCTGTTTAAGAAGAAGCTGCTTATCGCCTGTCTGCACAACAATGCCGACATTCTTTTGCAGGGCAGTTATGCTGCCTGCAGGCAGATCGCTGTTCTCATCCAAAACATCAGCTTCCAAGATCTTGAGCTGTTTGCCTATGATCGATCCATAAGCACCGGGAGAAAGTGATAAGGCGCGGATCTGATTTTGCAATTGTTGGGCAGGCTTTGTAAAGTCCAGACTCAGGTCATCCTTTTCCAGTTTGCGGCAGTAAGTGGCTTTGCTTTCATCCTGCTCAACCGGTTCCCAAGGCAGTTCAGACCATTTATTGAGATACTCCAGAAGGCACTTTGATCCGATGTATGCCAGCCTGGAAGTCAGGTCAGTGGCATTTTCACCGGGAAAGATATAGAGTTGTTTCTGATATAGGACAGGTCCGGCATCCATTCTGGAAGACAGTTTATAGATGGTGATGCCGGTCCGGTCCGCTCCCTGCCAAAGAGCAAAAGGAATCGGAGCCGCACCCCTCAGCTCGGGCAGCAGCGACGGATGCAGATTGATGGCACCCTGCAGAGCACTTTCCCTGACCGCTTTTTTTAGCTTCTGACCGTAAGAAACAGTGATCAGAAGGTCAGGTGTAAGGTTTTGCAGATACTTAACAGAATCCGGCGAATTGATGTCTTCCGGCTGAAAAAGCCCGAGTCCGTGTTCCAGAGCCAGAGTTTTGATTGGAGTCGGAGTCATTTGCAGCTTGCGTCCGCCCGGCCTGTCAGGTTGGGTGATCACTGCCAGAGGCCTGAATCTCTCTGATTCGATCAGCTTCTGCAGAGACGGAACAGCAAAAGAAGAGCTTCCCAGAAAGACGATTCTGTTGAGTGATGTCATCCTATTTTTTTGAAATTGGGATTATAAATATCAGTCCTGATATTGACGCCGTTTTCAGCGTTTTTATGCAGTTCGTTCAGCTTGCGCTTGACCTTCAGAAGGGAAAGTTTACCGATCCTGTCAGTAAAGAGGATGCCGTTCAGATGGTCATTTTCATGCTGAATGACGACAGCTTTGTAACCTTCCGCTTCTTCCTTGTGTTCCTGACCGCTGAGATCAGTGTAGGAATACCTGATCCTGTTGAAACGCTTGACTTTGGCATAGATGCCGGGAAGGCTGATGCAGCCCTCTTCCATCTCATATTCGCCCTCGCCGGATTCGATCACGGGATTGACCAGAACCACAGGATTGGGCTCTGTATCCTCCTTGCTCCAGTCCATGTCGATCACAAAGACCCTGTGGGTGCTGCCCACCTGATTGGCTGCCAGGCCGACCCCGTCCCTTTGATACATGGTGTAGATCATGTCTCTGACCAGGGTCTTGAACTTGTCATCCATCTGCTTGACCGGTTTGGCTTTTTCCCGCAGGAGATTGTCGCCATAGATCCTGACCGGCAGTAATTTGGCTTTGCTGCTCATTATGTGTTCAGTTCCTGTCGTTTAGATTCAGCTATCTGGATCAGTTTGCCTGGGATTGGTTGTCTTTGTTCAGAAGAGCAACGATGGCAGATCTCTGAAATTCCACGCGGATGTGGTTGGTGTCATCGATCTCGATCATGACAGTGTTTTTATCAGGTTTCATGGATGTGATGCGTCCGATGATGCCGCCGTTGGTCAGCACCCAATCATTGACCTGGAGGCTTTCCAGCATCTGCTGCATCTCTTTCTGCTTCTTGCTTTGCGGCCTGATCATAAAGAACCACATCACAAAAAAGATGAGGATGAAAGGCAGAAATCCCATCAGTCCGGCGCCTTGGGATTGGGTTTGCCCGGCCTGAGGATTTTGCGCCATTGCCAGTATTATGCTATACATATGTTCTCCTTGATTTTATAGTTTGAAAAAAGCTGGGTAAAGCCTGATCATAATCTGCATGAACAGGTTTGTATATACTGCCGCCAGAACATCATCGACCATGATGCCCCAGCCGCCGGATAGTTTCTGTGACA
>CAZWJK010000126.1:0-4680 GCA_964634035.1 uncultured Candidatus Cloacimonadota bacterium
ACTGTCCCACAAATATATCATTTCGTGTGTTTCGTTCATTTGGTATATTTCGTGTTCATTAAAACAGGCTGGATTCCTGCCTGCGCAGGAATGACGAATGTGGGATAACGGATATATTTAAAACTCCGGCGCAGCTTTTCCCTTTTTCACTATTCCACTTTTCCACAAACATCTGTGTATTCGGTGGTATTAAACTACTCGGCAATGTAGGAAATGATCTGCTTTTTGCCTTCGCGGTAGATCTCAAAGCTGATACTGTCGCCCACCAAAATGTCTGAAACGGCAAGCTTTATGTCGCTTCCGGTGGCGATATTGTTGCTGTTGACTTTGGTGATGACATCGCTGTTGCGCAGACCTGCTTTGTAGGCTGGGCTTTTCTCATTCAGATCAACTACGATGACGCCGCTGTCCCTGTCCAGTTTCAGATAGGAAGCCAGTTCTTTGGTGATCTCCTGGACCTTGAAACCGAAATTTACGGGACGGACCTTGCCTTGCCTGACGATCTCTTCGGCGATGCGTTTCACTCGGTCGATGGGCAGTGCAAACCCGATGCCGATGCTGCCACCGCTTTCAGACACGATGAAAGTGTTAATGCCGATGACTTCGCCATTGATGTTGACCAAAGGGCCTCCAGAGTTGCCCTGATTGATGGCGGCATCGGTCTGGATCATATCCTTGTAGAGCTTGCCGTCCTTGCGTTCGCCGAAATTGCGTTTATAGGCAGAGATCACACCCACTGCCACGCTGGGCTTGGTGTCGTTCATCAGGAAACCGTAGGGATTTCCCAAAGCGATCGCCCATTCGCCTATGATCAGATCCTTGCTGGTTCCAAGCCTGGCAAAGGGAATGTTTTTGCCGGAGATCTTCAGCACAGCCACATCGCTGGCGTCGTCCAACCCGACCAGGGTGGCGTCAAATTCACGCGCGTCAGGCAGAACGACTTTGATCTGGGTGGCACCGCTGACCACATGCGCATTGGTGATGATGTATCCATCTTCATCAAAAATGACGCCGCTGCCGATGCCCTGAACCTGACGCTGCATGGGCGCTCCGAAGAAATCACCAAAGGGCCAGCCGAACATGTTCAGCCCTCCACGCACGATCTCGGTCTTGATAACATTGACGGAAACCACCGCCGGCTCAACGGTTTGCACCGCATCAGTAATGGCATTCTGGCGCGTGATATTGAGCTCCGTATTGGTTCTTTGGCGCTGGTCACGTGAAAAGAAACCGTCCTTGCCGGAGACGGAGCCATGGATATTGTTGATCAGCACAAGACTGATCCCTGCATTGATCAAGAGTATGACCAAGGCAAACACGAGTAAATTTGGTCTTTGCATTTTTACCTCTATTAAAGTTTTGGGAATACTAAATACACTAAATGAACTAAACACACCAAATTTTATCTATAGAAGAATCCTTGCTTGTTCGGGTTTTGGGTAGTGTCCGAAATTGACCAGTATACCTAGTCTCAGCTTTGACGCTTTCAGATCATTCAGAACCTGAGCTTTGTGCTCATCCAGTATTTTTGGCACAGCTTTCAACTCTAATATTATACAATTGTAACAGATAAAATCCGCTTGAAAACTTCTGTCCAGCAACAAATCCTTGTAATTCAATTCCAGCCATGGTTGTGCCAGGTAAGGTATTTTCCTTTTGGTGAATTCATACTCCAAGCATCTCTGATAGACTGATTCCAGGAAACCGGTTCCCAGTTCCTTATAGACCTCAATGCAGGCTCCGATAATATTGAAGCTTTCCTTTTCGTACAGTAGATCTTCTCTTAGCATACTTATAAAAATCCATTAGTGTGTTTAGTGTTCCATCTTCTTAAGTCTTTCTGTGATTTCCGTCTTTTCCGTGTGTTCCATGGTTATTGTTTTTATTATGTTTCTAATTTTATCTGTGTCCACATGCGTGTCGAAGCAGGGGCCATTGGGGCGTTCATTGAGGATGGCATAGACGGGGTATTTCCAGCTTTCGCGGACGCCGTCCGTCAGGTCTCTGTGACAGGCGACGGCTATGATGATATCAGGATGGGCATCATGCACTATCTTGCGCGCCAGGGTGCCGCCGTTGGCAATCCCCACTGAGATATCGTATTTTTCACTGAGTTGCTTCAGATTGCAGATGTCGCATCTGCCGCACTGCTCACAATCCTTGATATCGCGCGTGATACGGATTCTGCAGTCATGGAACTGCAGGCAATGGGGCAACAGTAAAAGCAGTCTGGAACTTTGTGAAAAGGCGGCGTTCAAAAGAAACATCCGGTTCTGGAAATTCAGAAATGAGGTCTGATAGTCTTCCTTTCTGATCCTTAAAAGCCAGCTCATCGCTCTGCCCAAAGGATAATAAACGAAGAAGAGCAGCCACTTCAGCGGCCTGTAGAACTTTCTTACAGACAAACTAAAACTGTCCAACAGCAGGGTCAGCAGCCAGATAAAACTCAAAGACAGAACAACGCTGATCAGAACATTAAGACTTAAGCGGTCAAAATGAGAAACAAAGATCCGGCTCTGCAACCTGACTATGAACAGAGCCAGAACTGCTGTCAGAAAGAGCAGACAAAGGCTCACCATTATGGGAAAAACAGCTGGGGCTTTATTCCTGTTCTGCTTTGACATTATTTGCAAAAATCTCACCGATGGATAGTCTGGCGCCTATCTGATATGCCCAGGCAGACATTATCTGCTTGCAGGCGGGCTGAACCTGTTTAAGAAGAAGCTGCTTATCGCCTGTCTGCACAACAATGCCGACATTCTTTTGCAGGGCAGTTATGCTGCCTGCAGGCAGATCGCTGTTCTCATCCAAAACATCAGCTTCCAAGATCTTGAGCTGTTTGCCTATGATCGATCCATAAGCACCGGGAGAAAGTGATAAGGCGCGGATCTGATTTTGCAATTGTTGGGCAGGCTTTGTAAAGTCCAGACTCAGGTCATCTTTTTCAAGTTTACGGCAGTAGGTGGCTTTGCTTTCATCCTGCTCAACCGGTTCCCAAGGCTGTTCAGACCATTTGTTCAGATACTCCAGAAGGCACTTTGATCCGATGTATGCCAGCCTGGAGGTCAGGTCGGTGGCATTTTCACCGGGAAAGATATAGAGCTGTTTCTGATGTAAGACAGGCCCCGCATCCATTCTGGAAGTGAGATTGAAGATAGTGATGCCGGTACGGTCCGATCCCTGCCACAGAGCGAAGGGAATGGGCGCCGCACCCCTGAGTTCCGGAAGCAGAGACGGATGCAAATTGATGGCACCCTGCAGAGCACTTTCCCTGACCTTTTTTTTAAGCTTCTGACCGTAGGAAACAGTGATCAACAGGTCAGGAGATAGGTTTTGCAGATATTGAACAGAGTCTGGTGAATTGATGTCTTCCGGCTGAAAAATCTGTATCTCGTGTTCCAGAGCCAGAGTTTTGACCGGGGTGGAAGTCATTTGCAGCTTGCGTCCGCCCGGCCTGTCAGGTTGGGTGATCACTGCCAGAGGCCGGAATTTCTCCGATTCAATCAGTTTCTGCAGAGACGGAACAGCAAAGGAAGAGCTTCCCAGAAAGACGATTCTGTTGATTGCAGTCATCCTATTTTTTTAACATTGGGATTGTAGATATCAGTCCTTATGTTGACGCCGTTTTCGGCAAACTTAAGCAGTTCGTTCAGCTTGCGCTTGACTTTCAGCAAAGAGAGTTTACCGATCTTGTCAGTAAAGAGGACGCCGTTCAAATGGTCATTTTCATGCTGAATGACGACGGCTTTGTAACCTTCCGCTTCTTCCTTGTGTTCCTGACCGCTGAGATCGGTGTAGGAATATCTGATTCTGTTGAAACGTTTGACTTTGGCATAGATGCCGGGAAGGCTGATGCAGCCCTCTTCCATCTCGTATTCGCCTTCGCCGGATTCGATCACGGGATTGATCAGGACTACGGGATTGGGCTCGGTATCTTCCTTGCTCCAGTCCATGTCGATCACGAAAACCCGCTGTGTGCTGCCCACCTGATTGGCTGCCAGGCCGACCCCGTCCCTTTGATACATGGTGTAAATCATGTCTCTGACCAAGGCTTTGAACTTGTCATCCATCTGCTTGACCGGTTTGGTTTTTTCCCGCAGGATATCGTCGCCATAGATCCTGACCGGCAGTAATTTGGCTTTGCTGCTCATGTGCATTGTGTCCTTAAGGTATGAAAGTCTATATTCTGCGTCAGCTTGCCTGGGATTGGTTGTCTTTGTTCAGAAGCGCAACAATGGCAGATCTCTGAAATTCCACGCGGATGTGGTTGGTGTCATCAATCTCGATCATGACTGTGTTTTTATCCGGTTTCATGGATGTGATGCGTCCGATGATGCCGCCGTTGGTCAGCACCCAATCGTTGACCTGCAGGCTTTCCAGCATCTGCTGCATTTCTTTCTGCTTCTTGCTTTGCGGCCTGATCATGAAGAACCACATCACAAAAAAGATAAGGATGAAAGGCAGAAAACCCATCAGTCCGGCGCCCTGTGACTGGGTTTGCCCGGCCTGAGGATTTTGCGCCAATGCCAGTATTATGCTATACATATTTTCTCCTTGATTTTTATAGTCTGAAAAAAGTTGGGTAAAGCCTGATCATTAACTGCATGAACAGGTTTGTATATACAGCCGCCAGAACATCATCGACCATGATGCCCCAGCCGCCGGATAGTTTCTGTGACA
>CAZWJK010000127.1:0-4678 GCA_964634035.1 uncultured Candidatus Cloacimonadota bacterium
AAATCAGAACTAACCATTATTCCTGACAGAGTTAAAATGGCTCAGGCAGGAGCAACGACTTATGACCTAGCTTTGGCTCTCAGAACTTCCGTAAATGGAACTGTGATGACTAAATACAGACAGTCAGGCAATGAATATGATATTAATGTGTCATTGGCGGATAACTCAGTTGATTCACCGGAAAAAATCCGCAATCTTCCCATCCCGGTTTACGGCCAGAATTATGTTTTATCACAATTGGCGGAAGTGACTTTCAGTCAGGGTGTGAATAAGATAATTCACATGGATAAGAGCAAAGCCGTCGAGTTTACAGGATTTGTTGCTACGGGTGCCACTCTTGGCGACATCAACAAAGAGATCAAAAATAGGATAGATCAGATCAGGATGCCGACAGGTTATGGGATCGCCTACTCAGGTGAAACCAAAGAAATGGAAGAAATGATGCGTGACCTGATGCGCACATTGTTCCTGGCTATTATGCTGACCTATATGCTTCTGGCAGCCATTCTTGAAAGCTTTTCCCAGCCACTTCTGATAATGATGACTGTCCCACTTGCTCTGATCGGTGTTTTTTCCTCACTTCTGATTTCCGGCACAACCATAAACATTGTTTCCATGATGGCAATTATCATGCTGGTCGGAATTGTTGTAAATAATGCGATCCTGCTGCTGGACTATGCCAATCAGAAACGCCGTGAGGGAATGACTGTACATGATGCACTGCTCGAATCAGGGAAGCAGAAACTTAAACCCATTGTAATGTCAACCCTGGCCATTGTGATAGGCATGCTGCCCATGGCATTGGGAATGGGATCAGCAGGCCGTGAAATGAGGCAATCGCTTGGTCTGGTCTCAATCGGTGGACTTCTGGCATCAGCTATTTTGAATCTTGTAATAATTCCTTCTCTTTATTATCTGACCACCAAACCTACATTTGTCAAAGCTAAAAGTGAAGATGAGTAGAGAAAAACCTTGCCAAGAAATGAACTCAATATTCATTGAATTTAACTGCAGGTAAATGCTCTGCAGATATCTTATAAAAAAAACATGGAGGAAAAGATGAAGACGATTACCAGAATCATAGCTCTGCTCCTGGTTGGTATCATGCTGTTTAATCTGGCAGGGTGCTATGGCAGCTTTGCATTAACCAGAAAGCTTTACGACTGGAACGGCAGCGTCGGAGACAAATGGATCAACTCCGCAATCATGTGGCTGTTTCTCATTATACCGGTATATAACGCAGCTACTTTCATTGACTTCTTTCTGCTGAACACAATTGAATTCTGGACTGGATCAAACCTGGTCACAATGGAGGATGGTGAACAGTCGATCAAGTATGTTTCAGATGCTGACAAGACATACAAGATAACCATGATTAAAAACAACCTTAAAATCACCGAAACAGAGGGTCCGGATAAAGGGAAATCAATCACATTAACCTATTCTCCTGAAAATGGAAACTGGACTATGAATGACGGATCCAATTCCACTGTTATTGCTAATATGAGCAAGGATCAACTGAAGCTTTTCTATCCGGAAGGCAACTCACGCAATATTGATCTGTCAAGATAAGTGATTCCTGGAGATCTAATGATAAGCAGAGAAAAAGTTCAGGAAGTTCTGGATAAAATCCGTCCTTCCATTCAAGCCGATGGGGGAGATGTTGAACTGATAGACATCAGAGAGGACAATGTCGTGGTGGTAAGGCTAAAAGGCGCTTGTGGAAGCTGTCCGATGTCAACTTTGACCCTTAAAGCCGGCATAGAAAGGATTCTGAAAGAAGAGATACCGGAAGTCAGAGAAGTAATAGCCGGGTAATATTATGAGTTATCAAGGGTGGCTCCTGCCACCCTTGACTCTTTCTAATACTGGTTACAAAGTTAGAAGTTATGGATAGAGATATTACCATACTGGTTGTTGATGACGATAGAGCAATGTTGGACCTGATCGGGGCAGCTCTTACTTCACGCGAAAAGTATCAAGTCAGTTTGGCAGCGGACTCCGACGAAGCCCTAAAATTCATTTCAGAAAAGCAATTTGATGTTGTGATCTCAGATATTAATTTACCTGGAATGAATGGTCTGGACTTGTTATCAAGGATCAGTGTGATAAACTGTAAGGTTCCTGTGATCTTAATCACAGGATTTGCTGACGTTGGAACTTTGCAGTCTGCTATTAAACTGGGTGTTTATGATTTCCTTAGAAAACCCTTCAGTATCAGCGAACTGCAGATCTCTGTCAGACAGGCGGTCCAGAAACACCAATTGCTGATTCAGAACGAACTCTATACCAAGAATCTGGAAAAGCTGGTTGAAGCAAAAGCCAAAGAACTGGTAGATGCAAACAACCAGTTAGAAATGAATTTCATCCGCACTGTTCTGGCCATGATCAATGCGCTGGAAGCCTGTGACATCTATACGCGCGGACATTCAGAGAGAGTGACGAACATCAGCCTAATCATAGCTCAAACGATGAATCTAACAGAAGCAGAGATAAAATTGCTGAGAACCGGTGCCATCTTTCATGACCTTGGTAAAATTGGAATTTACCCCACTTTGCTACATAAACCAGCTACATTGACTGTGGAAGAACTCAATCTTATCAGACAGCATCCTCTGATAGGAGAAAAGATCATTCGCCCGATTGCCATGGACAGAGAGATTATCAATATCGTATCACAGCATCATGAAAGGTTTGATGGCGCCGGTTATCCACTGGGTTTGAAAAAGCATGATATCTCCTTGCTGGCAAGAATTGTTTCCATAGCTGATTCCTATGATGCTATGACAAGTTCACGCAGTTATAGAGATATCTTTTCACATCAGCAGGCATCAGAAGAGATTGAAAGATGCTCTGGAACCCAATTTGACCCTATGTGCGTGGAGTACTTCCTGAAGGCAGCCGGCACTCAGGACTTCAAATCAATTAATACACCACCTTTGGATGCTTTTTTACTGCTAAGCTGACAGGATATATACTTGACTTCAATATCAATCATTGTCGCAATAGACAGGAATAGACTGATTGGAACTGAAAATCACCTGCCCTGGAATATTAAAGAGGATCTCCAGTACTTTAGAGATACCACTTTGGGGCATCCTGTGGTCATGGGCAAAAAAACCTGGTTGTCACTTGGTAAGACCCTGGAAGGCAGAGTTAATATTATCCTGACGCACGACAAGTCTTTTGAAATACCGGGATGCCTCATAGTGAATTCAATTGATCAAATACTTTCTAATTTTTCTGAACAGGAAGTCTTTGTTATTGGCGGGGCTGAGACTTTCAGACAATTCCTGCCTCTGGCAAATATGATCTACTTGACCAGAATAGATCATGATTTTGAAGGAGATACTTATTTTCCCGAGGTAGATTGGTCAGAATGGGAAATCGTATTTTTTGAGCAGAAATCAACAGAATCAGGTTACACCATCTCTTTTGAACACTGGAAAAGGAAAAAGACAATAATTGAATCTGATTGATCGATATCTATCTTAACTTCAAATATACTTGTGCGGCTTTAGCTATCACTTCAAGATAATCAAAAGCTCTGTTTACACTATCTGCAGTGATTAATACCCCATGCTTTTCCCAAATGACAATTTTCGTATCGGATAATGCAGTTTCAGTGATAATAGCCAATTCCTCAGAACCTGGTTCTGCATATGGCAGCAGTGTAAATCCGTTGGGTATATAAAAATGAATTTCAGGAAGAGAATTTGTTATGCTATCATTTAATTGAAGTTTGTCTGATTTATACTCTGCCAAACTGCTAATAACAATCCAATCAGTGGGATGAGCATGCAACACAACTTTGTCATTAGGTCTGAATTTTTGCAACCATTGTTGAACCGCAAGGTGAGTCATGCATTCAGAAGTGGGTTTTCTGGTGCTAGGGAAAGTAAAATAATCAGTCATAAGCTTTTGATTATCTGCTAATTTTCGTTTTGCTAAAATCACAAAATTCTCAAATCCCCGTTTCTTGAATTCTCTGTATCTTGAACCAGTAACAGAGACCAGCAACCATATGAAGTCACTTGGGTCAGGCATAGATTTATGAGGTACAGTTTCGTTTGAAGAGGTAAAACACAAGGGTAAAATTCTATTAACAACAGAATCAGATAGACGCAGTGAAACATTTCCAGCATTTGATTCAGCCCACCCTCTCTGCCAGATGAGTTCACCGATTTCCAGCAGATTCTGGAGTTCGGGACCGAAATAAGCATCCTCTGTCAGGATACTCCAAATCTTTGATTCTATATTGTTTTTAGCTATCTTATGCATTTGTTTCGTAACTTATTTAATAAGGTCGGTAGTATTATTTCTTTCCATTGGCGCGTTCTCGGCAGATTTTTTCCACCTCGCGGAAATTTACTTTACCGCTTGCCATCATCGGAATGTTGTCGATGACGTAAAATTGCTTCGGTATGGCAATAGCCGGAAGTTCCTTTTTCAATTCCTTCAATACCTTATGCATGTCAAAATTGCCATTTGCAACTGCTGCAACAACATCAGCGCCTTTTGTCACATTGGGCACATCTACCACACAGCAAATGACATCTTCAGGCAATAATCGGCTCAGGACATCTTCCACTTTAACCAGAGAGACCATCTCTCCGCCCACTTTCACGAAACGTTTGAGTCTGCCTTTATGCCAAAGGAAGCCATCTTCATCATACAT
>CAZWJK010000128.1:0-4666 GCA_964634035.1 uncultured Candidatus Cloacimonadota bacterium
TTTTGAACTGCCTTCAAATAAACTGCTTGACAAATCCGGCCTTTTTCAGCATCAAGAAAAAAAATATATTAACTGATAGGAGTTATCCATGCCAATTACCAAACTGGAACAAATGTTTGATGTCTTGAAAGAGCGTACAAAAAAACGGATGGCCGCTGCCTGGGCAAATGATTCACATACGATTGTTGCCGCATATGAAGGCGTGAAAAAAGGTATTATCGATGCAATCCTGGTAGGTGATAAGAAGATAATTCAAAAGACCTGCGATGAACATAAAATCGACAGCAGCGTGTTCACCATCATCCATGCGGATACAGACACCAAAGCCGCTGCCAAAGCGGTGGAGATCATCAACAAAGGCGAAGCCGACTTTCTGATGAAGGGACTGATCAGTTCTGACAAATACATGAAAGCCATCCTGAACAAAGAAGCCGGACTGATGAACCCGGGCGCCATTCTCAGCCATGTAACAGTGCTGGAAACTCCCAGCTATCATAAACTGCTGATCATTGGCGATGTTGCCATCATCCCCCTGCCAGATCTGAGCCAGAAAATCGCCATCACCAATTATGTCATCAAAACAGCACAACTGCTTGGTATCGATAATCCTAAAGTCGGTCTGCTGGCTATTTCGGAACAAGTTCTACCCAAGATCCCTTCCTGTGTGGACGCTGCCATCATTGTCAAAATGGCACAGCGCGGACAGATCAAGGGTGGGATCGTGGAAGGCCCGCTCGCCATGGATCTGATCGTGGATAAGGAAAGCGCTGAGATCAAAGGCGTCCAGAGCGAAGTCTGCGGCGATGCGGACTGCATTGTTTTTCCCAATATCGAAGCCGGAAACACTTTCTATAAAACCCACACCAAGATGTGCGGCGCTGAACTGGCTGCTTTGGTGATGGGAGCTAGAGTTCCTTGCGTTCTTTCATCCAGAGGCGACAGCGAATTGACCAAGCTCTATTCCATCGCTTTGGCTGCCATGCTGGCATAAAAAATGAAATTAGCCATAGCTTCTGACCATGCCGGATTCTGTCTCAAGGAAGACATCAAGAAAGCCTATCCAGACATTGACTGGAAGGACTTTGGCGCATTCAGCGAAGAAGCAGTGGATTATCCCGATACAGGAACTCCGGCTGCCAGATCCGTTCTTTCCGGCGAATGTGAAAAAGGCATCCTCATCTGCGGCTCAGGGATAGGCATGAGCATTGTCGCCAACCGGCTCAAAGGCATCAGAGCAGCGCTTTGCTGCACGCCTGAAATCGCAAAGCTTTCCAGACTGCACAACGATGCCAATGTCCTGGTCCTGGCAGGCAGATTCACTCCCGCTCCAATGGCTTTGGAAATCATCAGGGTCTGGCTGGAAACTCCCTTTGAAGGTGGTAGGCACCAGCGCCGGGTAGACAAGATCGAGGCGTAGTTTTTTGGTTGTAGAGACACAGAGGCACAGAGACGCAGAGACACAGAGACGCGAGTAAAAAGAAATTTCACACAGAGACACAGAGAAAAAAGAGAGAAATGAGTTCGATGGACGAGGTTAATGTCCTGACTTCTGAAATAATCGGCTGTGCCATAGAAGTGCATAAAACCTGCGGTCCCGGTCTGATGGAGGGTATTTACAAACGATGCCTGATGCACGAATTGCAGCAAAAGGGACACTTAATAGAATCTGAGAAGGCTTTTACATACACTTACAAAGATTCTGATATCTGTTTTGATTTCAGGATTGACTTGGTTGTTGATGATGCAGTTATTGTTGAATTGAAAAGTGTCAATTCGATAAACAGTCTGCACGCTGCACAGATATTGACATATATGAGATTAAGCGGTATCAAGACAGGTCTGTTGATTAATTTTAACGTGCCGGTGCTGAAAGATGGAATTCAGAGATTTATACTCTAATCTCTGTGTCTCTCTTTTTCTCTGTGTCTCTGTGTTAAAATTTGCTAAAAGAAAATAAAGAGGTAGATTATGGAACATATTAAAAAGCAGGATCCCGAGCTTTACGCTTTTTTACATAAAGAGCTGAAGCGGGAACAGGAGAATCTGGAGCTGATCGCCAGCGAGAATTTCACTTCTCTGGCGGTGCTGGAAGCTCAGGGTTCAATCTTAACAAATAAGTATGCAGAGGGCTATCCCTACCGTTGGGACAAGGAAACGGGAAAGCTTGACTATAGTCAGTACGGAAGATACTATGGCGGCTGCGAGTACATCGATGAAGTGGAAGCACTCGCCATTGAAAGGGCCAAGCAGCTCTTCGGAGCAGAGCATGCCAATGTCCAGCCGCACGCAGGTTCTCAGGCCAACATGGCTGCCTATTTCACACTCTGCAAACCCGGTGACACTGTCCTGTCGCTGGAACTGGCACACGGCGGACATCTGACACACGGCCATCCCTTGAGCTTTTCAGGAATGCTCTATAACATCATTCATTACAATGTCAATAAAGGCACCGAGCAGTTTGACTATGACGAGATCTATCAGCTTGCCATGCAGCACAAACCTGTGATGATCTTGGCAGGAGCAAGTGCCTATCCGCGTGCCATGGACTTCAAGAAATTCCGTGAAATCGCTGACGCTTGCGGTGCAAAACTGCTGGTGGATATGGCTCACATTGCCGGTCTGGTGGCTGCCGGACTGCATATGAATCCTGTCCCTTACGCTGACATAGTTACGACCACTACGCATAAAACCCTGCGCGGACCGCGTTCCGGACTGATCCTGTGCAAAGAGCAGTATGCCAAGGAAGTGGACGGAAAAGTCTTTCCCGGACTGCAGGGCGGGCCATTGGAACATATCATTGCCGCCAAGGCGGTTGCTTTCAAAGAAGCCATGCAACCTGAGTTCAAGACCTATCAGCAGCAGGTGATCGACAACGCTCAAGCGCTTGCCACAGGCCTGATAGAGCAGAATTTCAATCTCGTTTCAGGCGGCACTGACACTCATCTCATGCTGATGAATCTGGGAACCAAAGAATCCGGCGGGCCCAGCGGCAAGAAGATGGAAGAAGCGCTTGATTTGGCTGGCATCACTGCTAATAAAAACACCGTTCCTTTTGACACTCGCTCTCCTTTCATCGCGTCAGGGATCAGGCTGGGGACACCTTCTGTCACCACCCGCGGCATGAAAGAAGCTGAGATGAAAGTGATTGCAGGATTCATCCGCAAAGTTGCCGATAACATCAAGAATACTGATGTCCTGGCATCAATCAAAACAGAGGTCAGGGAACTCACATCCAAGTTTCCGCTCTATCAGGAACTCGGATAATACACTATTGCATAGAAAAAAGCACCGCAGAACATTGCGGTGCTTTTCTGTTTTCTCCTAAGTTGTTTACCTGAGAAGGAATTTCTTCGAAACTACATCCTTTCCAGATTCCAGTTTCACGATATAAATTCCGTTCCGCACTTTTCTGCCGCTGTCATTCAGACCGTTCCAGGAAAGGGTTCTGTTGCCCGAGACCAACTCATCAGAAAGAAGTGCTTTTACCATTTGTCCTTTGGCATTATAGATTCGGACTGAGACGGGCTCAGTGCTTTCTGATTCAATGTTGAAGCTGATCCTGCCGTCATCTTTGATGGCATCCACAATGCTGATGACCGGCGGTCCGAGAATGGCAAAGTAGTTATCGCTGAAATCCATGGCGCCGTTGTAGGAAAGCTGTCTGACCCTGATCTTGAAGCGTCTGCCTGTGACCATATTGCGTGGAATGGTCCAGTTGTAAATGCCGAAATCAGGTATGCTGGGTGCAATGATGATCGGCACCGTGCTCGAGGAGAGGCCATTAAACAACGCTATTTCAACGTTTCCTGCATTGACAGGGGTGATCGATTGCCATCTGATGTGATAGGTTCTGCCCTTCATCCAGACTTCTCCGCCATTGGGCTGCAGCACTGTCACAGAGGGCACGACGCCACCTGCGCTGATGGTAAATTCCGAGTCGCTCACATCTCCGAAATAGACTGTCAGATTGCTGTTCCAGACTATGTGGATTCTGTAGAATGACGCAGGAAAGATACTGTTGGGAATGGTCCAGAAATAGACTCCGTCAGCGATCGGAGCTTCCGCAATGATATTGGCAATGGGTGTCATTGCAGGGCTGACCAGTTCTATTCTGACAGTCCCCGTCAGGTTTGTGAAGTTCCAGGTGATGGGATAGGTTTGTCCGATCTGCCAGTTTTCTCCGCCGTTGGGTGATGTTACTGTTATGGAGGGAGTGACATATCCTGATGTGATGGTGAACGGTGCATCGCTTTCATCTGCTATGTAGACACCCAGAACAGAGATCCAGACGATCCTTATCTTGTATAGCCCATTTGGGAAAATGGTCGCCGGAATGGTCCATGCAAATGAGCCGCTTTCAATTGGAACATTCGTGGCAATCGTCATGGCAGGTTGTGTGGAAGTGCCGGAATACGGCACCAATTGGATATAAACAGTGCCTGTGAGGTTGTTGCTTGTCCAGGTGATGGGATACGTTTGTCCCGTGTACCAGGTTTCACCACCGTTGGGTGAGAGGACTGTTATAGTGCCCAACTGAGCATTCAGCAGCAGCACAGCCGTTAAAAATAGAAGCTCTAAAAATATCTTTTTCATGGGAACACCTCCCCTTCTATTTCTATAGATAAAATAACCGAACTATACAATCCTGTCAATAAAAATCTAACCT
>CAZWJK010000129.1:0-4655 GCA_964634035.1 uncultured Candidatus Cloacimonadota bacterium
TGGTCAGGCAGGTCAACGCGGACAAAGACAATGCCGTCATCCTTGCCGGCAGGCTTGAACCGGATGGTTGTGATCTCGCCGGAATGAAGTCCGATGCCTGTATAGGAGACAGTTCCGCCTATCGTGTGTTTGTTGTCGGGCATGATTACTCCTGTCCTCTTTCTTTTTTGAGTTTTTGAATGAATTTATACATTTCAGGCAGGTTGTTTTCCACTGCCATGATCTTTTTCATCAGCATTGCATCGCGGGCAGGATAACCGAAATATTTCTTCCCTGCTTCCAGATCAGATGCCACGCCTGACTGCGCGCCGACCATCGTCTTGTCGCCAATGTTCAGATGACCCGCCAGGCCTACCTGTCCTGCCAGATAAACATAATCACCAAGCACGGAACTGCCCGCCAGACCGACCTGGGCACATAATATGCAGTGCTTCCCGATCACACAGTTGTGGCCGATCTGGACCATGTTGTCTATCTTGGTGCCTTCCCCGATCACGGTCGGGCTGATCGTGCCGCGGTCGATCGTTGTATTGGCACCGATTTCTACATTGTCATGAATGATGACTTGACCGATTTGCGGGATCTTCTGCTGGATGTCATTTAGTAAGAGATAGCCAAATCCGTCGGCTCCGATCACGCACCCGGAATGGATGTAAACCTTGTCGCCGATGACGGTGTCCTCATAGATTGAGACATTGGAGAAAAGATGGCTGTGGCTGCCTATTTTGCTCTTCCTGCCGATGCTGCAGAAAGCGTCAATTTGCGTGTAATCCCCCACTTCCGTTTCATTACCAAGCACGACATATGGGCCGATCTTTACATGCTCCGGCAGCTTGACATCTTTGCCGACAACGGCGGTGGGATGAATCTCTGAGACAAATTCCTCCTTTTCCGCTTCCAGCCAGAAGTGCATCAGGATCAAAATTGACTGATATGAGTTTTCAGTGAAGATCAGATTGAACTGCTGAGTGGGAAAATCCGCCTTGAACTTGTTTCCGGCAATGACGAGACCGGCCTTGCTGGCAAGCACCAACGGCAGGTATTTTTCACTGTCCAGAAAGATAACAGACTGCTCATCTGCGCTGGCTGGATCAGCGATGCGGTTGAGACTAACCTCTCTACTTGCCGACAATTCGCCACCGATGATGCTGTTGATCGCTTGCGGTGTCAGAGTGTTTTTAAAGATCTTCATCTGAAATCAGGGCTTGAATTCCGGTTCTTTATTTTCAGGGAAAAACGGCTTTTCCTGTTCCTGCGGGGGGAATGTTTCATTCAGTTTGGGTTCGTCCATCTGCGGTCTCTGAGTGCCTTTGTTGAGCTCTGCCAAAACCTGGTCAGTGATGTCCATGCTCGGCGCCGCATAAAGAACCGAACCCATGCTTACATCAAGGATAAGGGAGTATTTCTCATCTTCTGAAATCTTTTTGATCACATCATTGATCTTTACGGTCAGGGGTTCTATCAGTTCTTTGTAACGCTGTTCAGCCCTGCCGCCATCACCGAAGAACTCTTCCAGTTTCTGGCCGGCTTCGGCTTTCTTGGCTTCAATCCTCGCCAGAGCTTCGTTTTTGGCTGATTCGCTCTTGGTCAGTTTATCTATCTCATAATTGCGTTCCATTTGCTTGATATCTTCGTTCAGAGAGCGGATCTGGTTCATCCAGCCGGTTCTGTCCAGATCATAAAGACGGGCGATCTCTGCTGCTTCGTTGCTGCCTGCCAGAATTCTATCAGTGTTTACATAACCGATTTTCACCGGTTGAGCTAGAGCCAAACTGATTCCTACCAGAACCATGATCAATAGTAAAATGCGTTTCATTTTATCTCCTGTTACATTGTTTAACATACTTTTTCCCATAGAATTGGCAATTTATTCGCCTGTGCATTTAAGTCAACTGATTTATCCTGATCCTATTCTGACTTGTGTTTAACTGGTAATAATTAACAAACAGACTGCCCCCGAAGAGACAGTCTGTTTCTAAGTTAGTATTTGTTATTATAACTGGTATCTGATATCCAGTTGCTTTACGGCACGCACATCATCAACTCTGCGAACCGGCGTAGTAAGCGGTGCATCATGCAGAATCTGAGGATTGGCCTCCGCTTCTTTGGCGATCTCGATCATGGCATCGGCAAAGGCGTCAAGGCTCTGCAGACTTTCCGTTTCAGTGGGTTCGATCATCAGAGCTTCCGGAACGATCAGGGGGAAGTAGATGGTCGGAGCGTGATAACCTTTGTCCAAAAGGCGTTTGGCAATATCCAGAGTGGAAACTCCATACTGCTTTTTCTGCTTTGTCCCGTCTGCCACAAACTCGTGCATGCAATGTTCCGTATGCTCGATATGAAAGTAACTCTCCAGCTTCTTCTTCAGGTAATTGGCATTGATGATGGCGTTCTCTGAAACCTTGCGCAGCCCTTCCGCGCCAAGCATCTTGATGTAAACATATGCTCTGAGCACCACGGCAAAATTGCCGTAGAAGGTGTGAACCTTGCTGATGGCTGTCTCAGCATGACTTTCATCAAAGTAGTATCCTTCCTCGTTCTTTCCAATCAGGGGCATGGGCAGGAATTTGACCAGCTTTTCAACCACTCCGACAGGTCCTGCACCCGGTCCTCCACCGCCGTGAGGAGTGGAAAAAGTCTTATGCAGATTGAAGTGCATCACATCAAAACCGATTTTGCCTGGCTTGACAATCCCCATCAGTGCATTCAGATTAGCGCCGTCCATATACATCAGACCGTCCACGGAATGGATGATCTCAGCGATCTCCTCCACCTGCGATTCAAACAGGCCGAGAGTGTTTGGATTGGTCAGCATGAAACCGGCAGTCTCATCGTTGACAATCTGTCTGAGCTGCTCTGTGTCAACTCTGCCGTCAGCTTTGGACTTCAGTTCGATCACTTCAAATCCTGCCAAAGCGCAACTGGCGGGATTTGTTCCGTGAGCGCTGTCAGGCATGATGATCTTGGTCTTGTGATGGTTGCCTTTGTTGAGATGATAAGCGTGAATAACTTTCAGTCCTGTGAATTCGCCATGCGCTCCGGCTACAGGCTGCAAAGTCACTTGTGCCATTCCTGAAATCTCGCTCAGATCCTTTTGCAGTTCATACATGATCTCCAGTGCGCCCTGCAATGTCTGCAACGGCTGATAGGGATGGATGTTGGCAAAACAGGTGTGCCGTGCTATGACTTCATGCACTTTCGGATTGTATTTCATTGTGCAAGAGCCCAATGGATAAAGGCCCTTTTCGATGAAATGATTCTTGTGACTTAAGTCGATAAAGTGTCTCATCACATCCAGTTCGCTGCATTCAGGCAGGCGTGGCGCATCCTTGCGCATGAACTTTTTGTATTTATCAGGGATCTCCGCCTTGAAAGAAGACGGCAAGTCACATTTGGGAAGTGTGTATCCTTTGCGGTTCGGACTGCTGAGTTCAAATATTGTTTTAGACATTTACCGCCTCCCTGAGAGATTTGACTAGGTCATCCAAGTCAGTGATGCTCTTCTTTTCCGTCACAGCGATCATCAGATGATCCGGATTACCGAATTTCGACATCTCCAAACCGGGATAAATGGCCCTGGGAAGGAGTTTGGCTACAATATCCTGCGCTGGTATTGGCGTCTTTACAACAAATTCTTTGAAGAACGGAGCTTCTGGATACGCCATGCTGAATCCGGGAATTTTGCAGATCTCTTCAGCCAGGTAATGTGCCTTGCGGACGCAGTTCATCGCAACTTCCTGCAGCCCCGCCTTGCCCATCAGACTCATGTAAACTGTGGCTGCCAAAGCGCAGAGCGATTCATTGGAACAGATGTTACTGGTCGCTTTTTCGCGTCTGATGTGCTGTTCGCGTGCCTGCAGAGTCAGGGCATAAGCTTTTTTCCCCTCCACATCGACGGTGCCCCCCACAATTCTTCCCGGCATGGCGCGTGCCATATCAAGCTTGGAAGTAAAAAAGCCGAACAGCGGGCCACCCATGTTAAGCGAATTGCCAAGGGCCTGTCCTTCTCCGACCACTATGTCAGCATTGTATTCTGCCGGAGCGTTGAAAATGGCCAAACTGATGGGATCGACCGCTGCAATAAGCAAGCATTTTTCCTGAGTGTGAACTATTTTATCAATCTCGAAGACTCCTTCCAGATTGCCAAAAAAGTTTGGGGTCTGAATCACCACGCAGGATGTTTTATCATCAATTGCTGCTTTCAGAGCTTCAAGGTCCGTCACTCCATCTTTGGCGGGAACTGTGATCAGCTCAACACCGATGCCTTCCGTATAGCATTTTATGACTTTCAGAAATTCAGGATGCAGTGTCCCGGAAAGGACTGCTTTGTTCAGCCGGGTTTTGCGGATAGCCATCAAAATGGCTTCAGCAGCGGCACTGGCGCCGTCATACATGCTGGCATTGGCAATTTCCATCCCTGTCAGTTCACAGATCATGGTCTGAAATTCATAGATGTACTGCAGTGTTCCCTGACTTACTTCAGCCTGGTAAGGCGTGTAAGCGGTCATGAATTCTGATCTGCTGATAATGGTTTCTACTGCTGCGGGAATGAAATGGTCATAGATTCCCGCTCCCAAAAATGAATTGGCAGTTTGGACACACATGTTGCGGCAGGTCTTGGTGCTGATCAAACGTGTGATCTCCAGTTCTGACAA
>CAZWJK010000130.1:0-4617 GCA_964634035.1 uncultured Candidatus Cloacimonadota bacterium
ACCATGCCAGCCATCGAAGTCGTGGTGGTCTTGCCATGAGTTCCGGCAATGCCGATACTATAGCTCATGCGGGTGATTTCTGCCAGCATTTCTGCTCTTCGGATAACAGGTATTTTCTGAGCTTTGGCGGCTTTGATCTCAGGATTGTCATCTTTCACAGCCGACGACTTGACAACCACGTCCATATCCTTGATCAGTTTGGGATCATGACCTTCATAGATCTGGATGCCGATCTTTTCCAGATGATTGGTCAGTTCGCTCTTCTTCAGGTCCGATCCCGATATTTCCAAACCCTGATTGTGCAGGAATTCAGCGATTCCGGACATCCCGATCCCGCCGATCCCCACAAAATGAATTTTCCTGGTTTTTCCTAACATGCTTTCTCCCGCTGCAGATTTACTTCTCTGGAAATGATTTCTGCGATCAGTGTGGTTGCGTTGTTTTTCGGCAAGGCTGTAAAACTGTCTTTGAAATCCTGGTAACCGGAACTCAGCTTGGCTATGGATTCCATCAGAGTGTCCGGAGTCAGGTCCTTTTGTTCAAGAACCAGGCCCATGCCTTTCTCAGCCTGTGCTGCAGCATTCATGTACTGATGATTTTCTGCTGCGATGGGCAAGGGAATGAACACCGTCGGCAAGGAGTGCTCCTGCAACTCGGCAATGGACAGCGCACCAGCCCTGGAAACTGCAAAATCCGCCATCTGATAGTACTCGCTCATCTTATCAGTGAAATCAAAACAATGCACCCCTATGATTCCTGAGAACTGCTCCCTGATTTTGGAATAATGTCTTTTCCCTGTCTGCCAGATCAATTCTATGCTCTGAGCCAACAAGTCATGAACGCATTCGCTTACTACTTTATTGATTATGGTAGATCCTTGGCTTCCGCCAATGATAAATAGTTTGCGGCTATCCGGGCTCAGGTTGAATTTGTTCCAATCGACAGTGCATAAATCAAGCTTGGAATATGCAAGAATCGGATTCCCGGTCATGATGCAATCGGCTTTTTGAAGATAGTTTGCTGCTCTGTCCGAAGCTATGAAAATATGTTTGGTAAACCGGGACAACACTCTTGTCGTCAAACCCGGATAGCTGTTGCCGTCTTGGAAATAAAGTTTCCTTTTCATTATAATTGCCGCTATCGCCACAGGGCCTGAGACGAATCCGCCTGTGCACAAGACGGCATCCGGATTCATTTTTGTAATGTAATGCATGGATCGGAAAATACTGGATAAGAAAAGGAAAGGAAACCTGATATGCGCTAAAGTAAAACTGCGATAGAGTTTTTGCACGTTGATGGGCAAGAACTCAAATCCGTATTTGCTGACCAGGGTCTCTTCCATGCTGTTTTTGTTTCCAACAAACTTGACTCGCCAACCCAGGTTAGACAACTCCAATGCCACTGCTATGGCAGGTATTATGTGTCCGCCGGTTCCGCCGGCTCCAATCAAGAGCTTCAAATTGGTTTCCTCTTAGCGCTGATGCTGAGGATCGCGCCTATGGAAATGGAGTCGATCAAAAGCGCCGTTCCTCCATAACTGATAAAGGGGAGCGTGTTCCCGGTCGAGGGAAGGATCGACATCGAAACCCCTACATTGACAAGAACATTGAAAAAGATATTCAAACAAAGTCCCATCGCCACGAGCCGAAGATAAAAATCCGTTTGTTTATACGCCATCAGCATTGTTTTGATAAACAGAAGGCAATGCAATCCAAAGACAATTATCGCACCCAGAAAGCCGAACTCCTCTCCCACTACGGTAAAGACATAATCAGTTCTGGCTTCCGGCAGATAATAATGCTTTGCTCTTCCTCTGTCTGCACCTGTACCAAACAACTTACCGCTGGTCAATGCTGTGAGACTTTCTTTCACCTGATATTCTTTAGACTGATCTATCTTGATATTATCATCCCTGATCAACAGACAATATTTCTTGAAGATCTGCAGCCTGTCGCTTCTGAAGCTGGCGCCCATCTTTATAATGCCAAAAGCACCAATTATCAAGACCAGCAAAAGCACACCCACAATCCTGAATCTCATACCACCCAGAAACAGCAAGCTGACCAAAGATGCTGCACTGATAACCAAGGCACTGAAATGCTGCCCCGCCATGATCAGGACATAGATACTTCCCGCTATGATCAGCAGCGGTAGAAAGTGCTTCAGAAAATCGACTACACCGGATTTTGCCAATTCATCTCTTTTTCTGTCAATGATGTTTGCTACATAAAAGATCAAAGCGACTCTGGCCAGGTAACTTGGCTGGAAATTGATAAATCCCAGGTTGATCCCTCTGGTTGCACCCTTGATGCTGGTTCCCTTGAACAGAACCAGTAGCAATAGTCCAATTGTCAGCAGAATGAAAAACATGTTCCAGCGCCTGAGTTTTTGGATGTTGACATAGAATAAGGTGAACAGAGCCAAAACCATAGATACAAAGGCAAAAGCAAATTGCCGATAAAAATACATCATCGAGTTTCTGGCAGAATTGATATCCAACTGAATTAAAAGGCCGATGACAACCAGCCCCAGAAAAGCATAGAGAATGGTCTTATCATAATCTGTCACAAAGATTTTGCTGTTACTTTTTTTCATACTCTTCTACCAGTTTCATTACTATGTTAATGAATGTATCCCCCCGATGCTCAAAATTCCTGAATTTGTCATAACTGGCACAGGCTGGAGATAAAACTATTACATCGCCCTTGCTCGCTTCCCGAAAAGCAGTCCTTATGCAATCTTCAAAATTTGCCACTATTGCCAGAGGAAAATGTCCTTCCCAGGCAAATCTCATTTGCTCTGATGTTGCTCCCGTGATATAGACTTTTTCTGCTTTTTGCATTAGCAGAGGTGTCAGGACTGAAAAGTCCTCGCCCTTATCGGATCCGCCCATGATAATGCGGATGGGCTGGTCGAATGATAGCAGGGCATATCTAACCGAATCGGTATTGGTTGCTTTGGAGTCGTTGTAAAATGAAACTCCGTTTACTTCTGCTATGTATTGAAGTCTGTGCCTGAGCGGAGTAAAACTCTTTATTCCTCTGTTGATATCATCATCGGGGATCGCTGCACAGCGGCATGCCAGCACTGCCGCCATGGCATTTGCCCAGTTATGCGGCCCTTTGATCTGCAGATTATCAACAGGCAACTCCAGCTTATTCCTGAAGACAATTTTTTGCTCAGACATCCAAGCTTCAGGTTCATTTGCATCATATACATCAGATCTAAGAGTAAAAAAGTGCTTCTGTGATAATGCTGATTCCAAATGCAGTCTGATCACTTCATCGTCAAAATTTAGAACAGCATGATCATTCTCATTTTGATTCCTGAAGATGTTAAATTTGGACAGGGCATAATCATTGAAACTGTCATACCTGTTCAGATGATCAGGAGTGACATTCAACAATAAAGCAATCTCAGGTTTGAAAGTATCGATCAGGTCAAGCTGAAAACTGCTCACTTCCAATACTATGAAATCTATTCCCCTCTTTTCTATCGGAAAACCGCAGAAAGCATCTCCAATGTTGCCTGCCAGAATGCATTTCTTCCCGCTCTGATTAATGATATGAGCGATCAGGCTGGCTGTGGTGCTCTTTCCGTTCGATCCAGTGACTGCGATGATTTTACTGTCCTCAGCTTTGATCTGAAAGCCGAATTCCAGTTCACTGATCATCTTTATCTTATGCTCTCTGCCCAGCTTGATAACCGGCGCCGTCAAAGGAATTCCGGGACTGACTATCCATTCTTCACAACTCAGCAGAACGTCACTGTGCTGGCCAAACTCACAGTCAAAATCCGCTTTGAGTCTGCCGGCATCAGGGATCTCGGACTCAGGTTTCATATCACTTAAAAAGCACTTTCCACCCAAGTCTTTGATCTTATAGGCAGCAGCAATTCCGCTTCTGGCCAATCCTATTATTGCGTATCTCTTTTTCTGATCAAACACGATTTTCCCTTAGCGTAGCTTTATTGTACTCAGCCCAACCGCTACCAGCAGAATGGCGATGATCCAGAACCTGATCACGATTTTGGATTCATGCAGGCCCTTGAGTTCATAATGATGATGGATCGGTGCACAGAGAAAGACTCTCTTTCCCACTCCGAATTTCTTTTTCGTAAACTTGAAATAATACCGTTGGGTCATCACTGACAAGGCTTCGGCAACAAACAGCAAACCCACAATAAAAAAGAACAGTTGCTCTCTCAGCATTATGGAGAGAACTGCCAGAATCCCACCCAGAGCAAGCGATCCGGTGTCTCCCATAAAGACCTGTGCCGGATAAGAATTATACCATAAAAATCCTATTAACGTACCGATCAGAGCGGAAATAAAGACGATCAGTTCACCCGCTTCATAGATGTACTCCAGGTTCAGATATCCGGCAATGACGAAATTGCCCTTGAGATAAGACATTATGCCCAGTCCCAACGCTGCAAAGATAATGATCCCCGAAGCCAGGCCATCCAGTCCGTCGGTTAGGTTTACCGCATTGGAAGTTCCCACAATCATCAATAGGACTATTGGAAAAAAGAACCAGCCCAACTGAATGAAAGTCTCCTTAAGAAAAGGTATCTGCATGGTCGTCACAATGCTGCGGTTGGGGCTGCTGTAATAGA
>CAZWJK010000131.1:0-4539 GCA_964634035.1 uncultured Candidatus Cloacimonadota bacterium
GAACTACGTTTGAGAAAGCCGGAACAGCAAAGACATTGTTGCTGTATGCAGCTTTGACGGCCCATTTGTAGAAGCCATCAGGAACCTGTGCCCAGCCAACATCCTGATAAGCTGTGGCAGTAATGTTATTTGGAGTCAGCAGGGTCCAGGCAGCTTCGTTGCTTTCCTGTCCTTCCAGCAGACGCCAGACCTTGTACCCTTCCAGGGAACGGGTCGGGAAGGGAGTTTCATTATTCATTGCGGACCGTGAGATCGCTGTACTGCCGGAGGCAGAGAACTGGCCGTCATTGAAGCTGATCTCATCAGGAGGTAGAGCAGCCAGCGGAGCCAGACGGATGGGTGCGGCAGCGGGAGCGCTATAGCCGACATAGCCGGACAGGTTCCAGTCATAGTTCAGCGTAGATGCCAAAGTATAAAGCGTGGACCAGGCACCGCTGTTGTAGATCATGTTACCCAGGCCGTCATGAGCGGGGCCATCATCACAACCGGCAGGATATGCTCCTGCGGCATGTGTGACGTTGAATCCAAACCAGAGTTCCTGTCCCGCTTGAATGGGAACTGGAGTGTTTAGCAGATAGGTATTAAAGGCATCGACCGTGTAACCGGTATAAGGTTCGTCATACACCATCTGAGCCGGTCCGGAAATTGAACCGCCTGTCCAGACACGGATCCGGTAGGTGCCAGTGTCTCCAGGCCATAGCTTGATGGCATACAAAGACTGCCCGACATAATCGGTCAGATTGGAAACCGGCCATCTGGAAGCTACGTCAAAAGTGCCGCCATTGGTCAGGCCAATGCTGTCATAGTTGGTTCCGTCATCCCATTGGATCCATTCTCCGCCGCCGGTTCCGGGTGCCATCCAGGTCAGGTTGACATTGGGCGGAGCTTCCACAGCCTGCACTGCTGCAGCAGGAAGAGCTATCTCATTCAGGGTTATGGTACCCATGTCAAAGTTGCCAACACCCACGTTCACCTGTCCCGTGGCAGTCGTATATCCAAGTTTAGTGATCGTGTAGTTATAGGTTTCCAGGTTATAGACGCCGGGAATGGTGAACTGGCCTTGCGCATTGGTAGTGGCGCTGTAATCTGCCATACCGGTCAAGGTAACTTCCGCTCCGGCAAGTCCGACCGTCGGAGCATCGCTGCCGACCACGGTTCCGGTCACGTTCACGACTGCATGTTTCAGTACCATATTGGAGAAAGTAGGCAGTGAATAGACGTTGTTCGTATAGGCGGATTTGACGGCAAACTTGTACTCTCCGTCAGGGATCGACTGCCAGTTCGTATGCACATAGAAGGTATCGGCAATGGTGGCGGCAGTCAACAGGGTCCAGGATGCTTCATTGGTTTCCTGTCCCTGCAGCAGACGCCAGACCTTATACCCTTCCAGAGCGCGGTCTCTGTTATTGTCATAAGGTGTGATCAGAGGATGATTTAAAGCAACAGACCTGGCGGTCGGAATGGATGAGGCAGGCCCGATATAGACATCATCAATGTACCAGCCGGCATAATTGACGACGGTTGTTGCGCTCCATTCAAAGCTGACTTCGACATTGGTCTGATTTTCATAAGCAGAAAGATCGACATTAATCACCTGCCAGGGCATGAATACCGCCGCAGCGGCAGTTCCCCAGACCACGGTCCCGTTGACCAGGATCTGGCCATAGTCCCAGGTGTTAAATCCATCCATATGATGCCACAGATTGAGAACGGGATCCACAAATCCGCTCAGGTCAAAGGTCTTTCTCAGGAAAGAGCGTTGGCCGGAAACAGTGACATTTGTATAAGGCCCGTAGACCACAGTCCCCCATAATCCTGTGCCGGAATGCGCAGCACTGGGTGGCTGCTGAGTTGAGGTGCTGCCTGCGGGATTATACAGAGTCACATCATATGTATCTGTCCATTGCCAGTCGCCGTCAGGGTAATTGGGCAGGGAAGTTCCGGTCCAGTTTGAGGACTTGACCCATCCGCCATCATCAAACTCGAAATCATGGAAAAATCCGGGTCCCGTGGCGCCGGGAGCTCTCCAATTGATCAGCACTTCCGTGTGGTCAGCATTGGGTGTGGCCGTTACCTGCACAGGCGGGGTGACCACTTCCGTGAGGACGACCGTACCCATGTCATAATTGGTTGCGCCGATTGTTATGGTTCCGGTGCCATTGAGGTAGCTGGCTTTGGAGATCACGTAGTTATAGGTATTGCCGGCCAGCACTCCGGGAATGGTGAAATGTCCGGTGGCATTGGTCGTGCCGGTATAATTAATCGGCCCAAACAAATTGACCGTGGCATCCGCCAGGCCGACAGTCGGAGCGTCGCTTCCGACCACAAGTCCAGATACATCGACATTAGGAGCAGGCAGCATGACAAAGTTCAGGGTGGTTGCCTGATCTTCCACAATGACTGCCTGCTGGGTCTGTGTCATATACCCCAGCTTGGTGCAGGACACGGTGTATGTTCCCGGCTGCACATAAGGGAAGTTATATGTTCCGGCAGTATTGGTAAGTTGGTGAAGCGGAGTGGTTTCGATCACGATATTAGCGCCTTCCAAAGGATTGCCGCCGGAGGACACCAAACCGCTCAATGAACCCATGCCCACGGTTGAGAAAAGGATGCCGACATTGGGCCGTGAAGTGCTCAGGTAACCGTTGGTTGTAGGCGGAGTAGTTTCCTGATACATGTAATGGTGACTGGCGGTGGTGCTGGTGGTATATCTGAAGGTCTGCGAAGAGGTGGTTCCCGTTCCGCCGTAGTTGGTTTCCACCAAAACCATCAGGTTATCGCCTGTGTAGAAGAAAGGTGTGGTAAAGTTGAAGAAGACCCATCCCGTCTGGTCAAAGGTAACGCTTGATTCCGCACAAACCTGAGCATCCGTGATTGTGGTGTCCCAGGGTTCCAGAATGAAAGCGGTCGCTGTCGTATTTTTCAGCAGGATCCGGTAGGGCACCGTATTACCGTACTGGACAGCGCAATCCCATTGAATTCCCGTGATCAGTCCCGGATTGCCCAGTTCGGTCTGCATATATAGAGAACCGCTGCGCTCATATCCGTAGAGCGAACCCAAAGGATATCTCTGCGCAGAAGTTCCGGTGCCGATGTTTACCATGTTCGAACCCTGAGGGAACACATTGACATTGAAGTTCGCAGTCTGGTCATTACCGGGATAGATATCCGCGCCATAGGTAACCTTACCGTAAACATAAGTCTGTTCGGCAACAGATGGTGTCCAGGGCAGGGTGAAATCAGCCTGTTGACCCGTGGATAAAGCAACGCCTGGGACAGACGCTATCTGGACATCGCCCTGCTTCATCAGTTGAACCGTGTAATCGGCAGGAGTGACAGCAGTCTGGCCGCCGTTGCGGACAGTCACAGTATAATTTGACAGAGCGTTGACGCTGGCATTGGTGGGGCCGGTTATGGCAGTGGCCGCCAGGTCATGTGACAGGGTGGCATAAGCTTTGATCTCGTAGATGTACCAGTAGTTGATGTTATAGGTGGAAGCGCCATAACTGCGGAACCGGAGCTGAACATCCTGTCCGCTGAAAGGTGCCAGGGACAGGGTCAGGTCCTGTCCTCCGGATACGCCCCAGTCCGCATTCTGGTCATAGGTCCAGAGCACGGTTGGTGTTCCGCCCACCAGAACTCCGATCTCAATGGTTTCCGGCGGGTCTCCCTGAACTGAATAATCATCGAAAAACATGGTTACGACCAAATCTCCCGCATTGGCCGGAAGGGTAATCACGGGTGATACGGCAGACAGGTCATAATTGGTAATCGTAGGCGAATAGTAAAGCCTCAGATAACCGGATAAAATTGACCAGTTGGAATCCAAGGTCCAACCGACATTGGTGTCAAATGTTTCCTGATAAAACATTGACTGACCCCAGACGGATGCCGTCGCCAATAAAAACAAAGCGAACAGCAAGGTTCCAAGAGCGCATTTTCTCATCTTTTTCTCCTTTGCATGTATTGATCTGCTTGATCTGTAGTTAGAGTTGGTGGTATTGCTCCAAAGTCCCGGATGGTAATGGAAGCATACGATTTTGAAATTGGATTCTGATGAACGGCTGTGATCTGATCGATCACAGGTTTAGGATTGGATGTATTTTGGACAGGAATTTCAATAGCGGGATTTGGATACTTTTCAAAGACAGGGCTTATTGTTTTTCGGCACTGACCGGAGCGCCAAGCCCGTTTCAGATCAATCTCATAATCGAGATCGAGTCCAACAATGTGCATGCCAACCTCGTCTTCTTTTTAGCATTAAATCACAAAATTATACTGACATATCAATCAGAATGAAAAGGAAAACTTTGTCAATAGATATTTTCCATTTTTGCGCAGGAAATCCGGTTGGGTGCAAACATCTGGCCGGCTTTTTGCCTGAACCGGTTAGTGTTATAACTTGAACATCATCCAATTTAACCATCAAGGTAAACTACCAAAATTTCAGCACTTTCCCTCTTGCTGCATTAATGCAGCCGGGTCTCCCCCAGCGAACCTCTCCCCGGCCTCCTGCGCCTCGGGACAGGTGGTCAGGCA
>CAZWJK010000132.1:0-4498 GCA_964634035.1 uncultured Candidatus Cloacimonadota bacterium
GGGTAAAAATGGTGCGTCATTATCCTTCCACGCTCAAGATCAAAGTGACTGAACGAAAAGGATTTCTCTACCTTAAAAGCGCTGAGGGCAATCTGTTTCCCATTGATGAGCATCGAATGATAATGGAATATGCTGTCACTCCGTCCAAGGAAGATCTGCCGATCGTGAACACGAGATTTCACAACAGCCAATTACATGCCGGCAGGTATGTCAAAGATCCATTTGTGCAGCGTGTAATCGATTTGCAGAAGATGATCATTAACGAGAAGCCTGAATTTCTCAGCTCAATATCAGAGTATTATGAGCAAAACAAACACGTCGTCATCATAGATGCCAACCACGGTTCCGGTGTATTATTGAGCACTGATAATCTCAAAGATCAGCTCAGACGCTACCAATTCGTTCAGGAAAACGGCAACATCGACCGCAAGAAGTTTATCGACCTGCGTTTCAAAGATCAGGTGGTTGTCCGTTCGGAGGTTCAATGAGATCTTCTATCATCACAGCGCTTGATATCGGCTCATCTTTTATCAGGGTTCTGATCTCTCAGCTGAATAGCGAAGGCAGAATCGAGATCAAGGGCATAGGAGAAATTCCTTCAGAAGGAATGGACAAGGGTTTGGTCAAGGATATTCAAGCGGTTGCGAACTGCATTGGTATAGCTGTTAAACAGGCGGAGGAAGCTGCCGGTTGCGACGCCGAAAATATCTATATCAACATCACCGGCGAACATGTCAGCAGCCATAGCGTCATGGGCAGGATCTCTATATCCGGGCCGCTTTCCAACGTGCCTTCCGAGATCACGCAGGATCACATTACTCAGGTCGTTAATGATGCCAAAAACAGCGTCAAGGTCCAAAAAGGTTTTGAACGTCTGCAGATTCTGCACGGCCTGCCTCAGTACTTTGACATCGATGACCAGAAGGAAATATACAATCCCGTCAACATGACCGGATATCATCTAACCTCGCATGTATTGCTGATATTGGCTGACATCACCTCCATCCGCAACCTGCTGAAATGCGTTGAAGTTGCCGGCTATGAGGTGGATCCCCAGAACATCGTGCTAAGCCACATTGCTGCAGGCTTGGCGACTCTCAGCGAGGACGAGAAAAGGCTGGGTTCAGTGTTGATCGACATCGGCGGAGGTTGCTGCGACATCGCTTTTTACAACAAGGGCAATCTGATCCAGACTGCCGTAACTCCGATGGCAGGAAACAACATCACGCGTGATCTGGCGATCGGTCTCAGAACCACGGTTACTCATGCTGAAAATGTCAAGATCGAGTATGGCTCCGCTCTGACCGAAGGAATGGAATCAACTCAGGAGATCGCAGTTGAAGGCATCAGCGGACGTTCTTCTTCCAGTTACAAGCTTTCGCACATCAGCATGATCATCCAGAGCCGCCTGAGTGAATTCATGGAATCCAATTACCAGTTCATCAAGTCCGCCTATCCATTGGAACTGATAACTGCCGGAGTGATCCTGACCGGAGGAACTGCCAAGCTCAAAGAGATCGACAGCTTCACATCTGAAATGTTCAACCTGCCCGTGAAGATCGGTTTTCCGGACCTTTCCAGGCTCAGCGGTGCAATATCACGTCTGGAAGACCCTTCCTATGCCACTGCCATTGGCCTGGTCTATTATGGGATGGACCAGAACAAAGACACAAAATCGTCGCATAGATCAAAATTAAAAATCGGTAAAGTAACCTTTCTCAGTAAATTTTATAACTACATAAAAGATTATATCTAAACAGGGGGAAACCATGATTGAATTTGACGAAAAGCCCACTCAGGTCGGCTCGGTTATCAAGATCGTCGGAATCGGCGGTGCGGGTGGCAATGCCATCAACACCATGATCGAAAACAGTCTCAGCGGGGTGGAATTCATTGCAGCCAACACCGATATGATGGATCTGCAGAAATCCAAAGCCAAGCTCAAGCTGCAGATCGGCAAAAAATCCACCAAAGGCCTTGGAACCGGTGCTAATCCTGAACTTGGACGCCAGGCAGCGGAAGAGTCCAAGGATGACCTCAGCTCTCATCTGGAAGGAGCTGACATGGTATTTATCGCTGCCGGAATGGGTGGCGGCACCGGAACAGGTGGTGCTCCCGTGATTGCCAAAATTGCCCGTGATCTGGGCATTCTGACCTTGGGCATCGTCAGCAGGCCTTTTGAATCTGAGGGTCTGAGACGTAAGCAGAATGCGGAAGAAGGCATCAAGAATCTTTCTGAGCATGTGGACACCATGATCGTGATTCCCAATGAAAAGCTCAAAGAGATCTTTTCCGACATGGGTATCATCAGCGCGTTTCACAAGGCGGATAACGTTCTGTATGAAGCAGCCAAGGCTGTTTCTGACATCATCAATCTCAGCGGTTATATCAATGTGGACTTTGCCGATGTGCGCACCGTGATGCAGAACATGGGTTATGCCCTGATGGGAACCGGGACTGCTGAAGGTGAAGGGCGCGCCATTCACGCTGCCCGTGAAGCTCTGCACAATCCACTGTTGTCTGATGTCAACCTGCAGGGCTGCCAGGCGCTGCTGATCAATATCACCGCCGGTTCGGACATGAAAATGTCAGAACTGGATGAGGTCTCCCAGGTCGTGATCAGTGAAACCGGCTCTGCTGCCAACATCATCATGGGCCTGATCTTTGACGAAAGCATGCAGGGCAGGATCTCCGTCACTGTCATAGCCACAGGTCTGACTTGTTCGGAAGAGCAGATTCTGGCTTTCTCCAACATCAAACCCAAATCCCTGGAAGAATCAGGACCCGACATCAAGGAAATTCTGGACAGACTGAAATACACCCAGCCTGCCCATCAGGAAGTGCCGTCCGAGACCAGAAAGGAGGAACCGGTTCCTTTGTCTGCCGTGAAAACGGACATCCCTTCCTTCCTTAAAGCTCTGGATTAACAAAGAAAGACTCACTACACCAGTAGTCTGATAAAAAACCGGCAACCCCTTTGCCAGTTCATAATCGCCGATGTTCCCCCCATCGGCGATTTTCTTTTTTTTATCAGATTAATCTTGACAGAATATTTGCAAAACGTAATACAGTTCAAAAAGGAGGAAAAATGAAAAAGCTGTTTTGGTTTTTCTTAATAAGCCATCTTTGTTCATCGGGCTTAGCCTTGATTTCAAGTACAAATTCCTCTCTGTTCACTCTGGATACGGTTAATCCTGAGATCAATCTCATCGCTCCCAATGGTGGGGAGGAGTGGTATATCGGGGACACGAACAACATTTTATGGACAGCCACAGATACCAATCTGACACCCAATTCCATCTATCTGTGGTATAGTATGAATGGCGGAGGAGATTTCATAACTCTGGCTGAAGCGATTCCTAACAGCGGAAGCTACCTCTGGCAGATGCCTGATTATCAGAGCTATAATGCGAAAGTTCGCATCCAGACGGAGGATAACTTTGGCAATGCAAACCAGAGAAATTCAGCATCGACATTTTCCATTACCTATGTCCCGCCCACAGAGCCGGAAAGCGTTGCTGTGGATATCTCCAACAATGTTGATGCGATAATAACCTGGCTGCCGGTTACCCAGACCATCTATGGAACTCCCATCACACCGGATGGCTACATCATTCTTTATAATGAATCAGCCTATGAGTATGACGATCATTTTTATTACTATCTCTGGGATGTGACGGAAGGAACCTCATTTACCCATGTAGGTGTTGCCCATCACCGCGACCAGATGTTTTACAGGGTGGTGGCATACAAGGATTATGATGAAAGATTGGAAAGTATTTTAACCGCTGCAAGACTACACCCTGAGCAAAAACTCAGCCTGGCGGACATCAAAGACAGGCTGCAAAACTGGCAGGGAGGTGAAAAATGAAACGGATGATACTGACAATTACCAAAAGTGAAAGATGTAATTCATACTATGCTCTGTATATAATTATATTTCTGTTTTTAAGTATATCGCTCTCAGCCGTTGCGCCTGTTATTAGCAACATCTCTGTAGTACAAAGGACAGATGGCAGCAAGCTGGTGGATATTTTTTACGACCTTTACGATGCCGAGGGTGACACCTGTTCGGTGATTTTAAATCTGTCCACTGATGGGGGAACCACTTTCAGCATAACTCCTGATAACACTTATCTCAACGGTGACATCGGCATGGACATTCTCCCCGGAACCGGTAAATACGTTCTGTGGGATGCAGGTGCGGAGGATATAGATTACGACGGCAGCCAGTTTATGCTGAAATTCACAGCCAACGATGAAAATTCCCTCGCGCCGGAAGGCTTTGTCTCAGTTCCCGGCGGTACTTTTTACATGGGTGACACCAGAGGTGTAGGATATAGTAATGAACTGCCGGTGCATCAGGTGACGCTGAACTCTTTCTACATCGGCAAGTATGAAGTGACGCAGGCGGAATATTCCCAGCACATGCAACCCGGTTCAAGCTGGACAAGTAACTATGGGCTGGGGGATAATTATCCTGCCTATTATGTTTCCT
>CAZWJK010000133.1:0-4468 GCA_964634035.1 uncultured Candidatus Cloacimonadota bacterium
TCCATTCTGCTCTTCCTGATCGATGTCAATTCCGAACACCCGGTCGAGGACTATCGCACGCTCAGAGCGGAACTCTACCTTTTTGACCCGTTCATGGACAAAAAGTCTCACCTGATCGCGTTGAGCAAACTTGACACTGTTCCGAAGGATGAGCGCAAAAGCAAAGTGGAAGAGGTTTCAGAGCTGTTCCGCAAGGAGTTTTCCGAAGAGATCATCGGCATCTCATCCGTCAGCGGATACCATCTGCAGGAGCTTAAATTCAAGCTCTTTGACCTGCTGCAGCAGAATAAGTAGTAAATAACATATTATGTAGGGAGTATTTATGCCTGAAAGACTGAAGCGCTGGCTCAGGCTGAAAGCTGCACCCGATATCGGAAACCAGGGCGAACTCAAGCTTCTGCAGGTGTTCGGAGATCCTTTCACCTGGACCAGAGAGTATATGCAGACTGCGCTCAGGCAGCGTCTGATCTCGCAGACAACCTTTGATTACCTGACCTCGGACGCGGACCCTGAAAACTTCGCCAATATCTGCAAGGATATGGAGCAATACAACATCCGCTACACCACCTTTCTGGATGACGACTATCCCGCTCTGCTCAAATCCATCTTTTCACCGCCTCTGGTGCTGTATTACAGAGGTGACCTGGTCCAGGCCCAAAGCGACTGGAATCTTGCCGTGGTAGGCACGCGCAAGCCTTCCGAATACGGCAGAGGCCTGACCCGCGCCATCACTGAGCCCATTGCCAAGGCGGGAGTGACCATAGTCAGCGGACTGGCTTATGGCATCGACACAGCGGCGCATAAAGCCGCCCTGAAAGCTGATGGCAAGACCATTGCCGTGCTGGCCCAAGGCCTGGAAAGGATCTATCCGCCTCAGAACCATGAACTGGCAGAGCAGATCCTGCAGAAAGGCGCCATCGTGTCTGAATTCGAGCCCGGCAGTAAAATGGAGCGCTGGAATTTCCCTGCCCGCAACCGCATCATTTCAGGCTTGTCGCATGCCGTTCTGGTGGCCGAAGGACCCATCACCAGCGGCGCTCTGCTCACTGCCAAATTCGCCCTGGAACAGAATCGCGACGTTTATGCCCTGCCCGGTCAGGTCAACCTGCTCAATGCCCAGGGCCCCAATCACCTGATCAAGAACGGCGCCCGGCTGGTCACTCAAGCGGAAGACATCCTGCAGGACTTTGGCATCGACCTGACCTCGCCTGACCAGATCGACCTCTTCCCCGTCCTGAGCGAGAACGAGCAGACCGTCTATACTCTTTTTCAGACCGAACAGCGCGCTTTCAGCTTTGACGAACTGGTCTTCAAGACCGGTTTCTCCATAGGCCAGGTCTCCATTGTCCTGCTCAACCTTGAGCTCAAGGGCCTGCTGATCAAATCCGAAGGCAACCAGTTTGCCTTGAGATAAGCTTGGAGAAAATGATGAAGATAGAAAGATTAACCCGCATCCTGACAACCGCCGACCTGGACCAGCTGCGGAAGCTGTATCTTTCCAACAACTGGATCGAAGCAGCGGACGGCTCGACAGACGCCCTGATCGAGAAGATCGTGACGAGTACCTTTTGCTTTGCCATCGCGCGTGACGGGGACAGGATCATTGGCATGGGGCGCGCCATCTCGGACGGCGTGAGCGACGCTTACATACAGGATGTGACTGTCCTGCCGGAGTATCGGAAGCAGGGGATCGGCGGCCTCATCATCAATTTTTTGGTTGACTTTTTGCACTCACAGGAAATTGAGTGGATCGGGCTCATCAGCGAGCCGGGTTATGAAAGCTTTTATCAGAACCTGGGCTTTGCAGTGATGCCTGCCTACACACCCTTTCTCTATAAAGGAAAACCTTAATTATAAATAAATGCAGAGGAACAGCATGAACAAGAAGAAACCCGAATTTGAACTCAAACTGCTCACCGTTGACCTGGCGCCCATGATCATGGATTGCCTCAAAGCCTTTCCCAAACAGGCCTGCGACATGAACCTGAGCAACCTCTTCACCTGGGGACAGCTCTACAAACTACATTACTTCATCTGGAAAGGCGCTTACGTCATCTACAACCCCCGTTTTCACTATATCGCCTTCCCCTTCTGCTATAAGTTCGGAGCCACAGAACTGGCGGAACTGGTGAAAGATTTCCGCGCCCTTGACCCCAAAACCGAGATGATCCTCTTCCCTCAGGAGTGGCTGGACAACCATCCCGAAGCCAAAGAGCTCTTCCGTTTCAGAAAGCACGCCAACTGGTCCGATTACGTTTATCTGACTGAAAAACTGGTCAATCTGTCAGGCAAAAAACTCGCCAAGAAGAAGAACCTGATCGCCCAATTCAAGAAACTGCATCCGCATTACAAGGTCCAGAACATCGTCAAGGGCGACATGGACGCCATTTTGGACCATTACAGGCATTGGCAGTCCGACCGCAACATCAGGTCCATTAATCTGACCATGGAATACAGAGCCATCAAAAACGCCTTTAAACATTGGGACGATCTGCCTCTGGATGGTCTTAAGATCATGCTTGACAAGGACATAATCGCCTGGTCCATCTTCAGCCCCCAAACCGAAAACATGGCCACCATCCATTTCGAAAAGTTCTATCCCTCGCTCAAGGGCTGCGCCCAGATAATCAACTGGGAAACGGCCAAATACCTGCAGCGCACCTATCTCTACATCAACCGTGAGCAGGACATGGGCGTCGAAGGCCTCAGACAGGCAAAAAGGAGCTACGAACCCGAATTCATGGTAGATTTCATCACCAGCCGCCTGAAATAAAAAAACCGGGCTTGTCTGCGCAAACCCGGTGTTTCAGGAGAAATCAGACCCTGCTTTCCGGAGTTCAAATTACCCATGCAAGCGTGTCACCCTGAGCTTAGTCGAAGGGCGGACACGCGGTCGGTGTCTTATCCTTCGACTGTGCTCAGGATGACACCTCAGGGTGCGCAACAGAAGAAATATCAAGGCAATTCGGACTTCGTGGTTTAAGTCAATGGCATGAAAAAAAAGGGTGTTACGAAGTCCGAAATCTCCTATTGGTAATATACTATCCTAGGTTTTTTTAAGGAGATTTCGAACTCCGGTTACACCCTTCGTAAAATGCCAAACCCTAATTCATCAGAATGACCTTTTGGGTCAGGCTGCCTTGCGAATTGGTCACTTTCACATAGTAGATGCCTGCGCCGGCTCTGCCTCCAGCGATCGTTCTGCCGTCCCAAAGCCATCTGTTGAAAACGACCGGGATGTTTTTACTGACCAGTTGTCCTTTGATGTTGAAGACTTCATAACTGGTCGGCTCGGCGTTTTTCATCCCGGACAGCATAACGTTAACATTGCCGCGGCTGGGATTGGGATAGACGCTCAGCGCCATTGGACTGGCGGACAAATGGTTATCCGCGTTGGAAGTGATGTTGACCTCGATGATGTTGGAGGGCAGTGATTCGCACCCAGTGTCAAAGTACGCAACCACATACACCTGATGACATCCTTCACAGACGCTTTCCATCAGGCAGTCTGTGACATCGGATCCTGAAATGTAAGTGGCGATGCAGCCGTTGCAGTAGATCCTGTAGCCCATGGGCAGATTCAGATAGACAGGATTTTCCCATATCAACAGAACGTCATTGACGCCGAGGACCTGCGCCATCAGGTTGTAAGGACCGTCATTGTTTCTATCAGACCCGTTGTTACTCATCGTTTCAGCTTGAGCAGGCGCAATCGCCGCCAAGCCGATGCAGACCGCGATCAATAGAAGGATCAAACTTGCTCTTTTCATTTTGGCCTCTCCAAAATATGTTCTACCCCTCTAATTAGCAAACCTGAAGCCAGTTTATTACTAAAACATATCTGCTTGTTTATCAACCTGATAAGCTATACTCCGCTTTGCCCGACAAAGTTGTCTCCATATCAAATGGATATAATCCCATATGTTTTTCATATCGCTTTGACTTTCAGATGCCTGGGTTTTAAGGTTTCCGGAGTTCAAAATTCCCTACTGAGACTATCAGATGAGAGAAGGCCAGAGGGAATTTAGGACTTCGCGCATGAAAAGACAGTAAACACACTTTGCCCGGGATTGCCAATCCCGGACTCCAACAGATTGCCAATCTGTGTTACGACATATTTCCACTTTTTCACTTTTCCACTATTCCACAAACATACACACTTAAGTGTGTGGAACAGCCACTGCCAAGAATGGGCTACATTATTTCCTCACTCAAGTTTTCGTGTGTTTCGTTCATTTTGTGTATTTCGTGTTCCTTCATTTTCCGTGTTCTTCTGTGCTTTCCGTGGTTATAAAAATCGAACGGAACTGCAAACTCCGGCGCAGCTTTCCACTTTTCCACATTTTCCACTTTTCCACATTCTTCACACTTAATCTCATAAGTATGTCTGATGTATGTCAAAAGTATGGTTAAAGTATATCAAATGTGTTTTAAAATACATTTACTATACATTTGATATACATTTGAT
>CAZWJK010000134.1:0-4381 GCA_964634035.1 uncultured Candidatus Cloacimonadota bacterium
TTTTTATCTCAGCGATCGGTTTTATGCTGATATTCAGATAGAATATTGAAACAAAGAATTCTGTTGACATAATTCGTAATCTTTGACTTCTACTCTGTTAATATAATCTTATGCCGCCGGGGAGGCTTGCATGGCATTGACAGTAAAACAGGTTGCCACTTCAACCGAGATGAAGCAGTTCATTTATCTGCCTGAGAAGATCCATGCCGATCACCAGGGCTGGGTGCCACCCTTTTATGCTGATGATGCCCGCACCTTTGATTCCAGACGCAATCTTGCCCTTCAGTATTGTGACCATATTCTGGCGCTGGCATATGAGGACGGCAAGCCGATCGGCAGGATCGCCGGCATTATCAACCGCCGTTACAACCTGAATTCCCACCAGTCCGTGGCCCGGTTCGGCTACATGGAAGTGCCCGCCAGGCTCGATGTCACGGCGGCGCTCCTGAACTTCATCGAGGGCTGGGCGATCGGCATGGGGATGACCAAACTGGTGGGTCCCATGGGTTTCACGGAAGAAGACCCTGAAGGCTTTATAATTGAAGGTTTCAAGGAAGTCCCCAATCTTGCCACCATTCAGAACTTTCCCGAGATCCCGGTTTTTATGGAACAACTCGGCTATGGCAAGGAAGTGGATTACTTTGTATATCTGGTCAATATCAAAGAAGCCCTTACCGAGGATTACCACAAGCTGCACAAATGGGTCAGGCGCAACAAGGACATGCATCTGATCGAGTTCAAAACCAAGCGTGAACTCTGGAAATACATAGTGCCCATCTTCAAGCTGATGAATGAAAGCTTCATGATCCTGTATGGCTATTCGCCTTTTTCGGATGAAGAGATCGTCGCTTTTGTCAAACGCTACATACCGGGTGTAGATCCCCGTTTCATCAAATGCGTGGTCAATAATGAAAACCTGGTCATCGGTTTTGTGATCGGCATCCCCAATATGTCAGCCGGCATCATCAAAGCGCGCGGCAGGCTTTTCCCCTTTGGTTTCATCCATATTCTGAAAGCGCGCAACAGCTCCAAAAAACTGGATGTCTACATGGGTGCAGTCAAGGAAGAATACCGCAGCAAGGGAGTTGACGTGCTCATGGGTTACCGCATGCTGGAAGAAGCGCGCGATGCGGGCATCGAGTACCTGGACAGCCATCACGAACTGGAACAGAACATCGCCATGCGCTCTGAAATGGAACGCGTCGGCGGCAAGATCTACAAAAAATACCGCATCTACCAGAAAACCCTCGCCTGAATTCATACTAAACATTTACCGGAGTTCAAAATTCCCCCGCTGATGAATCAGGTGTAACTTTTCCCATCAGGGAATTTCGGACTTCGTGACCACTAACTGCTTGACAACATACCCCCCGCTTGGTGTTGTCGACATTAGTGATGCGATCGGCTCTGCTCATGCCATCTGACCGAATGTATACAATATCACAAGAAAACCGTTATGGATAAAAAGCGTCTCTATATACTGGAAACCATGCCAGTCCCCAAAGCCTTGCTGAATCTGGCTTTGCCCATGATCATCAGCATGCTGGTGCACGTCTTTTACAATATCACGGACACCTTTTTCATCGGCAAGCTGAATGATCCCCTGCAACTGGCAGCGGTCAGCATCTGCATGCCGCTCTTCATGATGCAGATGGCGATCTCGGGAATTTTCGGAAACGGCGCCGCCTCCTATCTTTCCAGGCAATTGGGACAGCGTGATTACGAAGGCGCGCGACAGACCGTGACCGTGACCCTTGCCTCCTGTTTTGCCGCTTCCCTGCTCGTGATGCTGGTTGGTTTTTCCTTTATGCAGACCATCCTGCGCCTGGCAGGCGCGAGTGCCAATACATTGCCCTACGCGCAGGGCTACATGACCATAATTTTCGCCGGCGTGCCTGTCCTGATGCTCAATTTCACCACCTCGCAACTGCTCAGGGCGGAGGGTTCTGCCAAAGCAGTGATGAAGGGCAACCTCATCGGCACTATTTTAAATATTATTCTTGATCCCGTTTTCATTTTCTGGTTCAGGCTGGGCGTCACTGGTGTGGCGATCGCCACCATTATCGGCGCCGGTTGCAGCTTGTTATATCTGTTTTCGTTCTATTGGCGTAAAAAGAGTCTTGCGACCCCCTCTTTGCATCATCTCAAACCGCACTGGCGGATCTACCGCGAAGTCTTTAAGATAGGCATTCCCGCCTCCCTGAGTCAGTTGATGATGAGTGTCGGAAATTCCATCAATTTCGGTGTCGCCGCCCGTTACGGAGATGTGGCGGTCGCCGCTTTCGGAGTGGTCTGGAGGGTGATGTCACTGCCCATTTTCATCCTGATCGGGCTTTCCGTCGGATTGCAGCCCCTGGTCGGCTACAGCTACGGCGCTAACAACCTGCGCCGCCTCAAGCAATCGGTGCGCACCGCCCTGGAGTATTCAGGCCTGCTGGCTGCTTTCTTCCTGACCTTTTTCCTGATCTTTCCGCGTCTGATGATGACCATCTTCATTCGTGACGAAAATGTTGTCGCCATGGGCAGCAAGGTGCTCACAGCCTTCACCATCGCCATTCCGTTTATAGCGCTCCAGATGCCGCTGATGACCTCCATCCAGGCGATGGGAAAAGGCTTCCCGTCTCTCATCATAGCAATTTCCCGCAACGGGCTGGTCTATATTCCTGCCGTCTTTGTTCTGAATTCCATTTTCGGCTATGACGGTCTGGTCTGGGCCCTGACCCTCTCCGATGTCATCTCTGCTTTGATGGCAGTGCTTTTCTATGCCGTCATCACCCGCAAACTCAAGTATCACCACAAGGAACCCGAGATCATCGAACACATCCTCGAAGAAAGCGTCTGAATAATAGCAGATATGAAATGACACCCAAAGTGTTAGACAACTACTAGTATGACAAATCAGTATAAGCACTTTACGGTGTAGAAACTTAGAACTGCATTCGGAATGATGTCACATCGATTCTGGATTTCTTTCGACTGATTGGTGACGGCTATGTGTCAAATCTGGTCTCTTTTTAAGACTGGTTTGGGAACTGCTTCAATCTTGACGATATAGACTAGTTGGAAAGACTTGTAATGAAAGTTGAATTGATCTTATGCAATTATCCACAAAATCTGGATATCATCTAATTGCCTTGATTATCAGTCCATATATCAGTCTAAAAGAATGAAGAAAAACTAAAAAAAGATTGACCCAGAAAATGAATTTGCAAGCCTGCATACTTGGAGGTTTGTGATTGTCATTTGCCCATCACCTTTGAGAGCATTATCATATGAATAGATTCCGATGATATTGGCTTGCAGAGTCACAAACAAACTCTAGTTAATGTAGCATAAGGAAGTGAAAATGAAAGTACTTATCATATTTAACCGAGAGCCATACGACAACACTGATGTTACTTGGAACGGTCTGCGCCTTGCTAACACATTGGCAAAAAAGGGTCATGAAGTAAGGATCTTTCTCATGAATGATTCTGTTGATATGGCGCGAGATGTATGTAAACCGCCGAAAGGATATGATCAAGACCTAACAGAAATGCTCAAGAAGCTTATCTCCCATGGTGTACCCGTAAAGGTCTGCGGAACATGTATGGCACGTTGTGGGGTCTATCGAAACCACCCATACTATGAGGGAGCTATGGAATCCACTATGGTCGAACTTGCGGACTGGGTGACAGATAGCGATAAGGTGCTGACGTTCTGAAAGTGAGATAATTAGATATCCCGAGTTCTATTCGCACTCCCCTTCTGTTTCGTCCTTTTCTAATTCAGGCAGGATGTTTTCTTCAAGCAACAGTGAATTGTCTTGAAGGGCTGCTTCCAGATCGGAGATAGACCAATTACCCTCATGCCTGCCGATGCCATGCATAAAATCCGGGAAATGCACAAAAGAGGCTATCCTGTCACCAATTTGAACGGTGAATTTGCCATCGATAACTAATGCGACAGGGAAATGGGTGGAAGGAAGACCTAAACTATGGATTAGTTCAAGGTTAGCTTCATCCTCGATATCGTGGTACCGGATATCATAGTTTTCCCGGTAGTTGTCCATGGCCGCATTGATCTTTTTCAGTGCTTCTTGGGATGGCCCCTTATTCTTGTTAAAGATATGAACGACAGGTTTACCAGTGTCAACGGCAAGCAGGGCAGAGTTAAGAGAAATTAAGATTAAGATGATTACTACTGCAAAGGCATAATTCATGGTTTACTCCTGAAGGTTATGATATCCAGCGTTTCTTGATAAAGTATTTGCTCAGGCTGAAGATGAGGATACAAAAAGCGGTCAGCACAGCAAACGACATGGGTATGGACATGAAGTTTCCGCCCCTTATCAAGCCCTGCATGATGTCCACGCCGTAGGTTAAAGGCAAAGCATAGGATA
>CAZWJK010000135.1:0-4316 GCA_964634035.1 uncultured Candidatus Cloacimonadota bacterium
ATCCTGATAAGCGGTGGCTGTGATGGTATTCGGAGTGAGCAGGGTCCAGGCAGCTTCGTTGCTTTCCTGTCCTTGCAGCAGACGCCAGACTTTGTATCCGGTCAGGGAGCGGTCGTTGTATGGATTCAGAATTTCAATAACCGATCTGGCTGCAGGAATCCTATCCCGAATCCTGTTGCTGACATATCCTGAGGGAGCAGTTCTGGAAGCGTTTACAGGAACTGATGCGGGAGCACTGTGATAGACAACGGGTCCATCCAGAGACCTGGCTTGAGCGCCGATGAACACATCATCCAGCATGAACAGCCAGGCATCGTTGGAGACGCATTGGATGCCGACTCTGACCTGTTGCCCCACATAGCTGCTTAACTGATAGGTGTATTCAGTCCAGACCAGAGGAGCCTGCACATAACTGGCTCCGGAGATGAAGGTGAAGTCAGCGGGAGCGGTTCCGGTGGTGGAGACGCCTACTTTAAAGCGCTCCAGTCCATACTGGTCGCTGAGGGATTTTGCCCAGAACTTTACTACTCCATTGGCAGGAACAGTAACCTGAGGACTGATCAGCCAGTCGTTGTTGGGGAAGGTCACTGCTGCAAAACATGCGGCATATTTGCTGCCGGAATGCTGAAGATAGATTTCTTCTGTCAGAACAGGGTTTGTTGTAGATGGATTGAATACTATGAAAGACATGGCTTCCAAAGCATTCGGATACATCACTTGAACTCCGCCGATATAGATACCGTATGTGTCTGACAGGTCAACGTCAACATTGACCCAGGGCGGGAAATCAATGGCGAAGTCAGCATAGGTTTCAAATCCGTCTTCGAAGTCCTGCACATTGGGATTCGGAGCGGTCCAGGTGATATTGACGTTGGGGGCTACTTCCGCAGCCTGCACACCGGTGGCGGGATAAGCAATCTCATTCAGGATAATGGTGCCCATATTGAAATTGGTGGTACCAACTGTTATGCTGCCGGAAGCAGGTGAATAACCCGCTTTGGTGATGGTGTAGTTATAGGTCTGGCTGGCATAGACGTCGGGAATGGTGAAGTTGCCCGTGGCATTGGTTGTGGTTGTGTAATCAACCATACCGGTCAGGGCGACTGTTGCTCCAGCCACACCAACGGTCGGGGCATCGCTGCCCACCACCAGACCCGTGACGCTAACCTGAGGCAAAGAAACCAGATTGAAGTTCAGGGTCGCCGTCTGGTTCTCCACAATGGTTACTGGTAAGGTCTGGGAATAGTAACCGACCTTGTAACAGGTAACGTTCTGCGGGCCTTCGGGAATGTACTGGATCGTATAAGCTCCGCTGGCATTGGTGGTTCCTGTGTAGGTTGTACCATCAACCGTCAGGGTTGCGCCCGGAATCGGAGTGGTTCCTGATGTGACAGTGCCTGAGACATGCCCCAGTCCGGCGGTTAGCAGATAGATTCCGATATTGGGGCGGTTGGTATTGGCCGTGCCATTACCGGTGGGTGCAGAGCCATCCTGATACCAATACTGGTGAAGTCCGGCTGCAGAGGTTGAATAACGGAACATGGCATAACTGGACTGGTAGGTTCCGATATTGGTTTCCACCAGAACCATCAGGTTGCCCGTGGTGTAGATAAAGGGCGTAGTGAAGTTGAATGTCACCCAGCCTGTTTCAGTGAAGGTGTAGGTGGCATCCAGCATAAGCTGGGCGTCAGTGATCATGGTAGCCCAGGGGACTGCGGGCAGAGTGGTGTCTGTAGTGGTTTTCAGATAGATCTTGTAGGGAGCCGCATGAGGCCCGGTTTGTGCGACATACCATTTCAAGGCAGTGAGAGCGCCATAGGCACCTATCTCTGCCTGGGTGTAGAGAGAGGCGTCACGTTCGTAGTCATAGTAAATGCCAAAAGGCTGACGCTGGGTTGTGGTTGTACTGGTGCCGATTTCCACCAACAGGGTTCCGGCAGGATAGACCAGAACGGTGATCGGTGGTGTTTCGTCATTGGTGGGCAGCGTATCGGTGGGAAGAACCACTTTACCGAAAATGGTGACGTCTCCTTGAGCAGTTGGGGTCCAGCCCACAATGACATCCAGAGTCTGGCCTGCAGCTATGGCAGGGCCGGCAGCGGAAGCCAGTTCCGTTGTCCCGGACATGATCTTCACTGTGTATGAACCTGCTGTCTGAGCAGCGGTTCCGGTATTCTGGATGGTGACGGTGTAATTCATCAGAGCCCCGACAGAGGGAGTCAAACTGCCTGATATGGTCAGAGCTGAGAGGTCATTGGGACGCTTCATTACCATATTGGACACAGAAGCAGGGGACAGCACGTCATTTGTATAAACGGCTTTGATTCCCCACTTGTAATCACCTTCCGGGATAGTGCCCCAGGCAGTGTCAACATAGCTGGTGTCGGGAATGGTATTAGTGGTCAATAGTGACCAGGTAGCTTCGTTGGCTTCATTGCCCTGCAGCAGACGCCAGACCTTGTAGCCCAGCAGAGAACGGGTGTTCATGGAACTGCCTGTTGATCCTGTCATTGCAACGGTGGGTTCAGACAATCTTGCTGCAAACTGGCCGTTGCCATCCACGATGACCTTGCGTTCCAGTGTCCTCAGCCGTGCCAAAGCCATAGGAGCAGGGCCGGGAGGGCCATAACCGACGTATCCGGCCAGGTTCCAGTCATAATTCAAGGTCGGAGCTTCATTGTACAAGGTGGTCCAGACGTTCTGGTAGTTCAGCATATTGCCAAACCCGTTATGGGAAGGACCGCCGTCGCATCCGGCAGGATAAAAACCGGCGGGATGGGTGACGTTGAAGCCGATCCACAGTTCCTGTCCGGCTTGGATCATAACGGGATTATTGAGCAGGACAGTATTGAAGGCATCGACAGTATAGTTGGTGACAGGCTGGTCAACCACCAAAGGACCGGGAGCAGTGGCAGAACCGCCGGTCCAGACCCTAAGACTATATGTGGCAACATCGCCGGGGAAGAACCTGACAGCAAACAGTGACAATCCGACATATTCTGCCATGTCATCAGCAGTCCATCTGGCAGCGTAATCAAAGGTGCCGCCGCTGGTCAGGCCGATGCTGTCATTATTGATGCCGGTGTCATACTGGATCCATGCTGCGCCTGCTGTACCGGGAACTCTCCAGGTGACCGTAACATTGGGAGGTGTTTCAGCAGCCTGAACGCCGACGGCAGGAAGAGCGATCTCGTTCAGGACAATGGTTCCCATGTTATAGTTAGTGGTGCCGATAGTGATGGAACCCGTTCCGGTCTGATATCCCTGTCTGGTTATCGTATAGGCATAAGTGTTGCCTGCCAGCACATTGGGGATGGTGAAGTTACCGGTGGCATTGGTGGTTGCAGTATATACCAAAACACCCGTCAAGGTAACTTCAGCGTTGGCCAGACCTACGGTCGGAGCATCACTGCCGGTAACCAGACCGCTAACCGTCACCTGTGGCTGAGCCACCATGTTGAAGTTCAGCGTGGCGGTCTGACTTTCCACAATGGTGGTGGGCAGGGTCTGGGTATAGTATCCAACCTTGGTGCAGGTAACCGAGATGTTACCCTGCGGAATGTACTGGATGGTATAGGTTCCGGTTGAACTGGTGGTTGTGGTATAGGTGGTGCCGTCTACGGAGACGGTAGCACCCTGCAGAGGTGTTGTGCCGGAAGTTACAGTTCCGGTCAGGTGTCCCATCCCGGCTGTAATCAGGAAAATACCGATATCGGGTCTGTAGGTTGTGGCCGTGCCGTTTCCGGTGGGAGGAGTGCCGTCCTGATACCAGTACTGGTGAAGTCCGGCAGCAGCAGTGTGATAACGGAACATGGGATAGCTGGACTGCCAGGTGCCGACATTGGTCTCGACCAGCACCAGCAGGTTACCGCCGGTATAGATAAAGGGAGTCGTGAAGTAGAAAGTGACCCAACCGACCTGAGTGAAAGAATAGGTGGCATCCATCATCAGGGTGGCGTCAGCGATCATGGTCGCCCATGGCACAGTGGGCAGGGCAGTGTCAGTAGTGCTCTTCAGGTAGATCTTGTAGGGGATCACATAAGGATTGGCAGTGCCGACATACCACTTCAATGCAGACACAGCGCCGTAAGCGCCGATCTCGGCATTTGTATAGAGAGCGGCGTCACGTTCGTAGTCAAAGTAAATACCGAAGGGTTGGCGCTGGTTAGCGGTGCCGTTTCCGATCTCCACCAGCATGGTACCGGCAGGCTGCACGACTAAGTTGAGCGGAGCCGTATCATTATTGGCAGGAACCTGATCACCGGTCAAAACAACTCTTCCGAAAATAGTGATCGGGCCTTGAGCCGTAAAGGTAT
>CAZWJK010000136.1:0-2101 GCA_964634035.1 uncultured Candidatus Cloacimonadota bacterium
GTGTATTTCCCGGAGTAGGCAAGCTCCAGAAGATCGCCTATGGGCAAGGCTCCGCAACGCTGCGGTGAAAAAGGACCCATGCCCAGCAGGGCATTGTTGACATCGACAATTCTGCCTTCCTTGATGGCAGCGACGGAAATGCCGCCGCCCATGTGGATGCCGATCATGTTCATAGTGTGAAAATCCCTGCCCTGCTCGGATGCCAGAAGGCGGGCGATGTATCTGATATTAAGGGCGTGCAGGAGTGATTTTCTTTCGATTTCAGGAATGCCGGATATGCGCGCGATGTCGTCGAATTCATCCACTACGACAGGGTCGACGATGAACGAGGGAATATTGAGTTTTCTGCCGATCGGTTCCGCCATGAAAGCGCCGAGGTTGGAGGCGTGGATCCTGCCCCACAGGGAAGGGTCTTTCAGGTCACGCAGCATGTTTTCCGAGATCTTCATGGTGCCGCCGGAAACTGGTCGAACCAGTCCGCCGCGTCCTACCACGGCATGCAGGCTTTCAGGCGTGACATTGTTTTCCTGCATGGCGTCCATCACCAGTTGGGTGCGGTATTCATACTGTTCCAGGATGCCGCCGAACTTGTCCAATTCAGCCGGGTCGTGGCGCAGGGTCTTTTCAAAAACAGGGGTCAGATCATCATAAACAGCGATCTTGGTTGAAGTCGAGCCGGGATTGATGGCAAGGACGCGATGGGTCATGGGATCCTCCATTGATCATATTTTTCTGATGCAGGGATACTTGTCTTTTTTGAACAATTTGTCAACAGGAAATCGCTTCTGTCTGTGCAACGGTCAGTTAGGTCAGTCCTTCTGTTTCAGGGATGCCAATATGCTGAAAAACTCGGGACAGGACTTTTTCACTGATTCGGCCTCAGATAGCTCCAGTTGCGGAAAATGCAGCTTCAGAAAAGTGAAGGCAATGACCAGACGGTGGTCGTTCTGCGTGTCCAGAACGCATTTGGGCGGTCTCTTTTTATATGGAAAGATCTGGAGCGAACCGTTTCCGCAAAGGTATCCGGCACCGATCTTTTTGAAAGTGTTGAGGATACCTTTGATGCGGTCGGACTCTTTATACTGCAAGCGGTTGATCCTGTTCAGAATGGTGGGACTATCGGCAAACAGCGCCGTAACCGCCAGCAGCGGCACAAGGTCAGGATTATCCTGCATGTCACGTTCGATGCCATGCAGTTTTTCTGCTTGCAAACAGGTTTTTCCATCAATGTCTTGAAAGCGGGCTCCCATTTCAATCAGGATGCTGATGATCTCCCAATCCGGCTGAAATCTGTATTTTGAAGGATTTCTGACTTCAACTCCGGACTTGGTGAACACACTCAGAACATGGAAAAATGCGCCACCTGAAAACTCCGGTTCGATCATGATGGTTTGTGGGCATCGGAAAAACCTGCCATTCTGAACCAGAGCTTCCCCTTCATCCAGATCGAGATTCACGTTCAGATCTCGAGCCAGGTATTCTGTGAGTTTCAAATAAAGATAGGAAACAGGGGTTTGTTTGAATCTGATGATAAAAAACTCTTCCGCCAAAGTTCCTGCCATCATCAGCCCCGAGATGAACTGACTGCTGACATCGGCGTCTATTTCCACTTCCTCAGGAACTTTTACAGGCGGAGTGATCTCTATTCTGAGCTTGTATTCAGGACCATTATCCTCAGTTGTTTTAACTCTGCATCCCCAGCTTTGCAGATCGTCCAGAAAAGGACTCAGAGGGCGTCTGGCCAGTTGTTCAGAGATCAGGATAACAGTTTTGGCTTTAATAAACAATGAGCGCCCCAGCCAAAAACGCAAGGCAGTGGCAGAGGCATTGAATCTGACGGTAGTTTCTGTATGCAGATTCAATCCCAAGGAATCGACTTTTATGGCTGCTTTACCCGTCTTGATAGATACTCCGCAAGCCCTGACTGCGTCTGCCATTTCAGTCACGTCATCACAAACTGAACCGGGTTTCAGTATAGTCTGGCAGTGATATAGCGAAGCCATAAACAGATATCTCTGCAGTATGGACTTGGAACCGCTCAGTTTGACCGTTCCAGCGTAAGGTAAAAACTTCATCACTCGCCTGCTCTGCTGTTTTTTCA
>CAZWJK010000136.1:2201-4296 GCA_964634035.1 uncultured Candidatus Cloacimonadota bacterium
CAGAATGCCATCATCCAGTGCGCCATCAACGGCAGCTCGACCCGCAACGCGGTTCTCTACTGCACCAACCAGCCCTGCAGCATCTGCGCCAAACTGATCATCAATGCTGAGATCAAGACTGTCTATATTGCTGAAACCTATGCCGACAAACTGGCGGAAAACATGTTTGAAGAAGCAGGCGTGGAAATGATCCGCTTTGACCGTGAAACCGGCGCCATGACCCGCCTGACCTGACTTATATAACCACAGAACACACGGAAAACACAGAAAAAGATTCCGGACCACGAAATACACGAAAAGCACGAAAATTTCCTGGACGGCTATTTCTTATAATTACAATCTCTCGTAACTCATAACCCGTAACTGATAAAACAAAGGCAAAATGACACGCAAAGCCTAATTACTAATTATGAATTACGAGTAATAAAAAACCAATTTAAGCTTGTCATCCTTGTTCCGCATAAGTCATTCCTGCGCAGGCAGGAATCCAGCCTGTTTTTTTTTCACCGAAAAGACGCAATGAGGCGCAAAGATTCTTTCTTATAACACAAGAGTTGCAAAAGGCGTAAAATGATAAAGACGCAATTATCACAGAAAAGGCATTATGTAGTTTTATATTCGTGTGTTTCGGTCTTTTAGTGTATTTCGTGTTCCAGATATATCTTTCTGTGTTTTCCGCGTGTTCCGTGGTAAAATAACTACTTTTTCATTCCCTTGCGAATCTCATCGCGCAGCATTTCCGCTTCTTTGGCAGCGGTTTCCGCAAACTTGACAGAGCTGTCCTGGAAGATAATGCCGCGGGACGAATTGATCAGGATGCAAGGATCGGCAGAAGTCTTGACCGCTTTGCTGACCACGGCTTTCAGGTCGCCACCCTGAGCGCCGATGCCGGGAAGCAGAAAGATCTGTTCAGGCAGGAGCTTTCTCATTATCTGAAGATACTCTGGCTGAGTGGCCCCGACCACTGCTCCCACCTGTTTGGCATCGAATTTTTTGATCCAGGCAGCGATCTTTGTATAAAAATCGTCCTTGAGCATAAAGTCCTTGGCGGAAGGGTTGGAGGTCAGTGCCAAAGCAAAGGCAAAGCTCTTTTCATCATTCAGGACCATTCTGACCACATCTTTTCCCATCAAGGGATTGACTGTGATGGCATCCACGCCCATTTCCTCAAAAAAAGCCTTCATATAGCCCTGCATGGTGTTGCCAATGTCACCGATCTTGCAGTCCAGAATGACAGGAACGTCCTCAGGAATGGCATCGATCGTCAGTTTCAAAGCTTCCAGGCCTTTGACCCCCGACGCCAGATAAAATGCCAGATTGGGCTTGTAGGCCAGGGCATAGGGAAGGGTCGCATTGATGATCGCTTTGTTGAACGAAAAAATGGGATTTGCGTCATTGCGTACGCACTTCGGCAACTGGCTCAGTTCCGAATCCAATCCCACACATACCAGTGACTTTTTCTTGCGCCAGGCAGCCTGGAATTTATTCCAGAACGATTTTGACCGAATCCTCGCCATCTGTTTCCTTTAGTGATACTTTAATGATCTCTTCCTTGGAGGTGGGGACGTTTTTGCCCACGTAGTCAGCTTTTATGGGCAATTCCCGATGCCCTCTGTCCACCAGAACCGCATACTGGATCTGCTTGGGCCTGCCGAAATCGAGCAACGCATCAATGGCGGCGCGTACAGTCCTGCCGGTGAACAAAACGTCATCCACCAGAATGACAACAGCGCCTTCCATTTCAAAATCGATCGAACTACCCTTGATGACAGGCTGATGTGAGATCGTGCTGAGGTCATCCCGATAAAGAGTGATGTCAATGATCCCAACGGGAATTTCCGTATTTTCGATTTCCTTCAGGTAGGCAGCGATCCTTTCTGCCAAAGGCACGCCGCGGGATCGGATGCCCACCAGCCGGATCTTTTCCAGGCCTCTGTTCTGTTCGATGATCTCATGTGCCATACGGTGTATGGTGCGTTCCAACTGCGCCTTGTCCATGATCAGGCTTTTAACCTGCATGCAGACCTCCAGATTAAGACAATATTTTATTGATTGTCCTATTATTGATATGTTCTGAAGCGTCAAGTTATTTTTG
>CAZWJK010000137.1:0-2063 GCA_964634035.1 uncultured Candidatus Cloacimonadota bacterium
TCATGAGCCGATGCAACTTAAAATCAGACTCATATAAAAATGGGGGTATCCATGATCTTTTTTTACCCTTGACAGGCATAGCTTTTATTGGCATTAGGATATTTTGATAAAAAGAAGGAACGGCTCCATCATGATATCGGTGCTTATTGATTATAAATTAGACAGATACGCGCGGGAAATCAGATATACCTTTGACTATGTGTTTGAGACATTGGGGCTCAGCCACAGGTTTATTTCTGACCCTTCGCATCTGCGTCAGCACGATATTCTACTGCTTTACGGCCTGCTGGAGCCGACCCTGGAAGAGCTGAAAACACTCACCCAGAGATACATCATCATCTTCATTCCTTCCGATCCCAAATTGTTTGAACCGGCAGGTTACACGCCTGATCAGCTCAGAAGAATTCTGCGCGATGTGAAGCTCTTTACCCCCACTCCCGTGATTGCTGAGCGCAAGTTTGACTACCCGGCTGAGAACTATACCGAGCTGGACATTCACGCCTGTAAAGTGAATTTCGACCTCGCCGGCAACGTCTTTTATCATCTTGCCAATCGCGAAGAGTTGTGTGACAACGCGCACGACCACTATGACTGCCTGCCAGACAGCGGCAGCGCTTTCTACAACTGGAAGGACAGCCCCTACATCGATAACTTTCTGTGGCTGTTGGATAACCTGATCAAGGACCAGTCTAAAGCGCAGGGACAATACATCGTGCAAAAGCATTACTGGCCCAGGGCTGAGGAGATGGCGGTCGGACTGACCCACAGTGTGGACGACCTGCAGAAATGGGATTTCAACAGCATCATCTATTCCATTTTGGACGATCTCGCCCTCCTCTTCACCCTGCGCTGGCAGCAGCTTTTCCGCAACATCTGGAGCAAACTGAAGTATATCTTCACCAATTACGAAATGTATTGGAACTTTCAGGAATTCCTGGTCCCGGAAAGGGAGCAACACATACGCTCCACCTGGTTCATAGCGGCCGAGCACACTGCCGATATCGACTACAGCCTGGATGATGCGGACCTGCAGGACGAGATCAAGTCCATTCTCAAGCAGGGCAATGAGATCGGGCTGCTCCACACGAATGACAAGCTGATCCGCGAGGAATACATCACGCGCAAACAGATCATGCTCAGCCAGATCCGCAAAGACCAGCTCGGAATCAGGCAATTTGGCTACATCCTGAACGAAAAAACGCGGGACATGCATCAGAAGATTTATCCCGCCTATGATTCCAGCCTCGCCTTCAGGGAAACCGCCGGTTTCAAAAGCGGAATGATCTTTCCCTTCCAACCGTGGATCACATCCCTGAAAAGCAACCACACCGAACTGCCGGTTTGCTTCAAGGACAGATTTCTGAAGCTTAATAGATACAGCCTGCTGGGACTGGATGACGCCAAACAAATGCTGAAAAAGGCCTTTCAAGCGGTCCGGCGCAGGCGGGGACTGTTTGTGGCGGATTTCACGGTCGCCAACTTTACGGATATCCCCTACTGCAGTAAGCTATATACCTACCTGCTGGCTTTGATCAAGGCGGAAAAAGCGTTCAGCGCAACCCTGACCGAGATCAGCGACTGGTGGGAAAAACGCAGCAGAGTAACGATCGAGGAAAGCGAGTTTGATTTCAGTCTGAGCTTTCCAGACGCGATGGAAAGCTTTGCCATCCAATACTTCGGTCCTCACAGCATCCTACAGATCGAAGGCTTGGAAGCGCGTCTGGATGGCAAGAACATCTATTTTTCCAATGTCCGGCCCGACAGCGTGGCCATCGTCAGACTCGGCAAAGCCGGCAGCAAAAGCAGTGAGGAAGCATGACTAACCAGCCAACCATCTGCATTATCTCCAACAGTCACAGCACCAACGACGTCCGGCTCTATCACAAACTGGCCAAAAGCCTGTGCAAAATTGCATCAGTTTATGTTCTGGGGGCGCGGGGAGTCGGCAGTCTGATGGATTCGTTTATCGAAGAGAAGAATCCGGCGGAAGAAGAGCTGAAAACAGTCAAACCCACCCGGATCATCGTTTCGGGACTAACGCCGCATCTGAGGCTGTTCGGCCT
>CAZWJK010000137.1:2163-4238 GCA_964634035.1 uncultured Candidatus Cloacimonadota bacterium
CACCTGGGACTGGTGCTGCCGAACTTTCCATCCAGTTCCATCTGGAAGGATGATCTGAAGTCATGCGGCATCAGCGGTCTTCTGCCTGATATCAATTTCGACGTGATCTATCTGGGCGGACTGACAGAAGAAAGAGGCATCATTAAGCTATTGCAGGCCATCAAGATCCTGAGGCAGAAACGAAGTCAGATTAGAGCGCTGTTTGTGGGGCCGTTTTTCTCCGAAGCTTTCAAGAACAAGTTCTTCACCTATATCATGGACAACAACCTGAATCCGAACATTTACTGGCGTGACACGGTTCCGCACGACAAGGTCTGCGGCGTGCTCAGGCAAGTGAAGATCGGGCTCTCCGTCCTGCATCCGGGCTATAAGAGATACAAAAAAGCCCTGCCGCTCAAAGTGCTGGAATATTTGTCAGTCGGACTGCCGGTGGTGGCCAATGATTTTCCGCAGATCAGGGAAATCGTCGAAAAGCACGATCTCGGCTTCTGCGTTCCCTTCCATTCCAATGACATTGCGCAAGCGATAGATAAACTGCTGAATATGGACTTGGAAGAAAAGGAAGCGATGGCGAAAAGATGCCGGGATACGATCAAACAGCACTTCATGTGGAAAACGGTGGAGCCCGCTCTGCTAGATGCGGTCAGTTATGTTATACAACCCGAAACGTAATCTCAGGTGCAGATGAATAAATCAAAACGACTGCTGCTGTTTGCCTATTTTTATCCGCCTTTGGGCGGTCCGGCAGTGCAGAGACCATGCAAAACGGTCAAGTATCTGACTGAACTGGGCTGGCAGGTGGATGTGATCACCACGCAGGATATTGTCTATCATTCACGGGATGAATCGCTGCTGAGTGAGTGCCGTCATAACAGGATCTTCCGCACTGCTTCCCTGGACCCGATGTTCCTGCTCAATAAACTTAATAAACTGCTGCGCCTGAACACTGATAAACTCTACTTCAGAACCGGCACTTCTCAAAAAAAGTCTTTGAAAAAACTCTTTCCCGTCGATGACAAGATCGGCTGGCTGCCCTTTGCCATACAGGCCGGCAGAAAAGCTTTGCTGACTGATCGTTATGATGCAGTAATGGTGACCTGCGGACCTTTTTCCTCTGCCTTGGCAGCCCGGCGCATTGCCAAACTGGGCAGATTGCCTTTCATAATGGACTACCGGGACCACTGGACTCTCAACAACACAACGCAGCAATCCGGAGGTTTTTTCTTCAAACTGCTGCAGTGTCTGGAAAAAAACTGCCTAAAATCTGCCTCTCTTGTTTTGACTGCCACGGACTTAATGAAACAGGCTCTGGCACAGCACTTCGGACAGGATCTGGCAGCCAGGATAATGACTTTTTATAATGGCTGGGATGAAGCAGATTTTGCAGGTCTGTCACGCTCCAGACAACCGGATGGAAAGATCAGGATCGTCTATACCGGCACGCTGTATGGCGACAGGCCGCTTGCTTTTTTCCTGAGAGCTCTGCAGCAGATTCAACAGAAAAATCCCCAAGCAACCTTTGAGCTTTGGTTGGTGGGTAATTTTTACACCGAAACTCACCGGGAAGTGGAAAACAGCGGCATTGCCGACAGGGTCAAATTCATCGGTCAGCAGAGTCACAAAGAGGCGATTCAGGTGATGCTGGATGCCGATATTTTGCTGCTGGTGATCGGCGATGAGAAACACAACTGGGTGGTGACCGGCAAGCTGTTTGAATACCTGCGCAGCGGCAGGCCGATATTGGCGCTTGCCGCTCAAAACAGCGAAGCGGCAGACATACTGCGCCGCAGCGGCCAGCATGCCATTGCTGACATAGATGATATTGACATGATCAAAGCCCGGTTGACAGAACTTATTGCCCTGCTCCAGAAAAATGAGTTTGGCTTTACAGTTCCGCAGCAGTATGAGCGCAGCCGGCAGGTCAGGAATCTGGCAGAGCGGCTGGAGCGGGTGTGAGTTATGAGTTACGAGTTACGGGTTACGGGTGGAATACAATTACGAATTACGAATTACGAATTATGAATGTGTGTCACCCTGAGCATAGTCGAAGGGTGATAAGTTACAGGGTGAATAAT
>CAZWJK010000138.1:0-1736 GCA_964634035.1 uncultured Candidatus Cloacimonadota bacterium
GGCGGAAAGATTCTTCTGCCGTTGTCTCTGACTTGATGATAACATAAATTCATACAGGGAGTTTGGAATCATGAACAGAATCTTCATTTTACTTTCCATTTTCACTTTCGCAATCACACTCTACGCACAACCTGTCCCGGATTGGCAATGGGTAATCGGAGCAGGCGGAACGAGCCCAGACAACGGCAGAAGCATTGTCACCGACAGCAGCGGTAACGTTTACACAACAGGCAATTATGCCGAAACTGCCTATTTTGGTATTTTGAGCCTGACAAGCGCAGGCGATAATGATGTCTTTGTGATGAAGACCAATCCCTCTGGTATTGTGCAATGGGTGGTCAGCGCAGGCGGCACAGGAACTGAATACAGTTATAGCCTGACCCTTGACGGTTCCGGAAATATCTATATCACCGGAGTGTTTCAAGGCACGGCAAGCTTCGGAACCATATCCCTAACCAGCAACGGTGGTTATGATATATTCATTGCCAAACTAAACAATACCGGCAATTGGCTCTGGGCTGTCAGTGCAGGAGGAGAGCAGGCCGATTATGGTCTTGGCATCTGCACTCAAGGTTCTAATCTCTATGTCTGCGGATACTTCTACAATATTGCCTCTTTCGGTTCTATGTCTCTGACCAGCAGCGGACAATCGGATATCTTTGTCGCAAAACTCAATACCAACGGAAACTGGCTCTGGGTTACCAAAGCCGGTGGAATGAGTTATGATATAAGCTATGACATGCTCTGTGACCAAGACGGAAATGTCCATATAGCAGGATACTTCAGCAGTTCAGCAACGTTCGGCACACTGTCTCTGACCAGTTCCGGCGACAGGGACATCTGCGTTGCCAAACTGAACACAGAGGGAACCTGGCTCTGGGCAACCAAAGCCGGGGGCTCAGGCTGGGACGCTGCCAACGGCATTGCCAGAGATAATAATGGAAATATCTATGTTACGGGGACATTCAAGCTAACCGCCACTTTTGGATCCTATACTCTTACCACTGGTACCTATAATGACATTTTTGTCGCCAAACTCAATTCTTCCGGTTCCTGGTCCTGGGCCAGGCAAGCCGGCGGAATAAGCAGTGATTATGGTAACTCTGTCTGTGTTGATCCCAATGGAAATGTCTATGTAACAGGTTATTATGACGGAACTGCAAGCTTCGGCACTCTATCGCTTACTACGAATGGAGTTGCTGATATCTTTGTTACCAAACTTGATACCGGCGGTAACTGGCTGTGGGTAAAAGGCGCAGGCGGTACAAACAATGATTACGGTCAGGATATCACTCTGGACACCAACGGCAATCTTTATGTGACCGGATATCTGCTCGGAACTGCTTATTTTGGCACCAATTCGATAACAAGCGTCACACCAGGCTATGCGGACATCTTCATTGCCAAATTGTCTTCTGCATCTGCTCCCGCCACTCCTCTTGCTCCGCAAAACCTGATCATCACTAAAAGCGGAAATGACATGCTGCTGGAGTGGAATCCCGTTACCGAAGATACATATGGCCAGCCTGTCACACCTGACTACTATGAAGTTTATTACCACCCCAGCGATCCCTATGCTGATTTGCTGCCGCTCGGACAAGCTGCAGGCACCACATATACTCATACAGGAGCAGCCTTGCTGACTCCCGGATTCTACTTTGTCAAAGCCATTAAAATGGATTAGGCTGCGATATAAGCATCATATAATCACGAAACACACGGAATAAACAGAATAC
>CAZWJK010000138.1:1836-4212 GCA_964634035.1 uncultured Candidatus Cloacimonadota bacterium
TCTGATCAGGGATAGATCAGGGTGCAGGCCTGGCTGACCTTGAGCCAGTAGCCGTTGCCGGCTGACATGGTGGTGAGGGTATTGGCTCCTCCGCCGGGGATGTAAACCTGGGTCAGGCTGCGCGCTTCCTGCAGATATGGCGCGATGGAAGCGAGGGCAGTGGTGACGGTCAAAGGCCCGGACGGCAGATAGGAGACCAGGTTCCAGCCCTGTTTGAGGGCAATGGGTGCGGCGGCAGGGTTGATGGCGGTTCCCGTCACGGTCAGGGTGGCGGGAGCGCTCAGGTTGATCCAGTAGCCGCTGGTCATGTCCAGTTCCGTCATCGTGTTGAAATATGCTGCCACGCCCAGAGCGTAGGTGACATCGGCATTCTTGACCTGCAGGACGCTGCCCGCGATATCGCCCAGGACATTTGTCACGGAAAGGTCAGAGGGCTGCACGTTCAAACTGATCAGGTTCCAGCCCGCCGCCAGGGAGACCGATTGCTCCGGCAGAGCGCCGAATACGGCATTGAGCGTGGTCTTCTGGCTGGCCTGGATCGCCACGTTGGTAAAGGTCTGGGTGGGATAGCCGGCCACGCTGATCTCGACCGTGTAGGAGCCGGGCAGCAGCATCCTGACATAATCGCCGTGGGCGGGATCGGTCGTGGCTTTGGAATGGGCATCGTCCAAGCCTACGATGTTGATGGTAGCGCTCAGCGGATTGCCATAGGCGTCCGTGACAATGCCGTGCAGGCCATAAAGAGCGTTCTCAAAAAAGCCGAGCAGGGCGTCATAGTTATAGTTCCAGTAGGTGGGCAAAGTGGAGGCGGCGGGCAGCTTGGTGCTGGATATCTCCATGATGACTTCCCGGCACTGGACATAATAGTTATACCAGTCCTGCTTGCCCCCGACCGTCACATACCAGTCGGCGCCGTTGGTGATGCCGTTATTGAGGTCGTCCATGTAGGAAGCGGGGGAAACTGCATGCACCCGGGAGACATAATCGGTGCTGATATCGATATACCAGGCTTCGTCCACATGCGGCGTATAGACTCCGTCCCAGGGATAGTTCACGACTTCCGCACCGCCGTGGAAATTGGCTGCAAGAACAAATTTTTGGGCATTCGCCAGGTTCTGCATGATCATGCTTTCCACCTGGGCGGGAACAGGATTGGTGGTCCAGGGATCGGGCTGATAGGAGCGGTTGAGGTCATAGCCGTTCAGGTTATAGCGTCTGGCGCCGGAAACGGTGTTGTTGCCGCCATAATAGGTTCCGTCCGGATTGGCATTGGGATTGATCCAGATCTCCAGGTTATCGACCATATTGGTGATGCGCGGATTGGAGCCATACTGGCTGAGCAGGGTGTCGATCAGGCGCAGCATCAGGATGTAGCCGACCGTTTCGTCACCGTGCATGGTGGAGATATACTGCACTTCCGGTTCCGCTTCGTGTACGCTGATGTTGTCGGAGATCTTGGCAAAGAGGATCTTCCTGCCGCCCAGCGTGGTGCCCGCGTCAATGATCTGGCACAGGGAGGGATAATTGGCCTGGAAGTCATACATCATCGCCACATAGGCATCGTAGGTGGGATAGTAATCCCATTCGCGGGTGATCTGCCCCGCGTCACGCATATCGTGTTCATACAAAGACGAAGGAGCGGGCAGCAGTTCCGCCTCATAACCGAGACTCTGAAAGGCTTCCCATTCACTGTCGTTGGCATAGGCGAGGACCGTATTGCCGCTGACGTTGTCGATGGATATGATCCTGGTCAGGGTTTCCAGTTCGGAACGGTCATTGATCCTGAACTGGAAGTAATACTGGTTCCACTCCCCTGCCGTCAGAGACAGGGAGAGCAGAATCAGCAAAGCTGTCATGATGATGTATTTCATCTCAGTTCCTTGCGGCCGCCAGGTTGGTGACGGCTTTCACATAATAGAAGGCTTGGTCAAAGACGGCTGTGTCGGTATATTGCAGAGCGGTGGTGGTGCCGATCTGAGAGTAGGTTCCATAAGGGTCAAGGGAGCGGTAGATGTGATATTCACCGGCGCCGGCTACGGCTTCCCAACCCAGGATCACGCTGCCTTCAGAAAGGGTGTTGGAGACCACGGGCGCATCCAGTGCCACAGAGCTAACACCGTTGATGGGTACTGGGGTGGGGCTGCCGATCACCTGCCCGAAGTTCAAATTATAGGTCTCCAAAACAGGATAGATGGTGTCGGCTGTGTAATCATAGACCTTGAAGCTGACTGTTTCACCGGCGGAGGCAAGATTGACCAGCAGGGTCACATAGGCGGTGTCGCCATTCATCGTGACTTCCGCTGCGGCGCGGCATTCGGTTCCCACAAAGGCAGCGACTGCGTCTCCGGTCTGGCAGTTGGCCCAGTCAACCGTCAC
>CAZWJK010000139.1:0-4193 GCA_964634035.1 uncultured Candidatus Cloacimonadota bacterium
GTGTCATCCTGAGCATAGTCGAAGGATAAGACACCGACAACCTGACGCGTGTTCGGTCTTCGACTAAGCTCAGACTGACACGCTTGGCTCAATGTGACACGCTTGATTTATATGTATTTCTTTGTCATTCCTGCGGCCGGGGTCCTCAAAAGACTTGTCTTATGGGGTGGAAAAGCAGGAATCTTACTGCAGTTGCCAGCTTTCGATCAGATTGAGTTTTCTTCCGCTGACGCTGACAAGGCCTTTGACATCGGATAAGATCAGATACCCGAATCTGTCATAGTAATTGACTGTGATATTGTATTCTCCGGGAGCAAGAGGAATGTCCGCCACCAGGACCGCATTGGGAAAATATCTGCTGCTGCGAAGGTCCGCCTTTTCGCTGAAATAGAGGGCAATATCAGTTCCCAGACTCAGCAGATCGCCGGTCAGGTCCTTATTATTTTTCTTCATCTGCTGCTTGACCATCTGTCCTGCCAGGCCTTTGGCAATTGTGCGGGTGGCGTTTTTCAGAAGGAGCAGGGGCTGCTTGACCTTAAAAGTCTGTTCCGCCACGCTGCCGATATTCTCAAGCAGTGCCAGATCATAGACGAGACTGTCCACCACCACTTCCACCCTGCCGATCTCGGAATCCTCATTCACCAGATAGGGCATGACGAATTTGAAGTAGAGATTGGGATCGATCCCGGGCCAGTAAATAGACAAAGGAAAGATGTCCTCATCAATGCCGACAAAAGTGATCCTGTCCCTGCTGGTGGCAAGGTTGATCTCTTTGCTCTGCTTGCGTGGTGCGCGCCCGACATGAGAAACGACATGCAGCAAAGTCTGGCCTGTCTGTTCATGCGGATTCACCAAAGGCGGAGGGTCAAAAGGATAGATCTCCGGCTGCGTTTCAAAAGCTTCCAACAGCTTGACATAATCAATGTAGGCATCATCGATCTTGCCTTCCTGGCGGTAGATGATCATGCTCAGGTATCTGCCCAAAGCGGAGCTGTAGAACTTGTTGCTGCCCGCCTTGAATTCCGCTTTCCTGTTTTCCGACGCATTCAGATTTTCAGACATCTTGGCATATTTATCTTCCAAAAGGTCCAGTTTCATATTGATGCGCCGGATCTCAACAAAGGCGGCGTCAAAGTTGTTCAGATGCAGATAATTCAGCGCTTTGAAAGCATTGGTGTAGATGTCTTCATAGTCCTCGCCGCTGTATTCCAGAACGTTGTCATTCAGCAGCATGGAGAGCGCAGCTTTGGAAACGCTTTTGGTGAAGAGGTCGTCAATGGTCAGTTCCGCCTGTTCCAGATACTGGTTGCTCTTGGCATAATCACCGTTGTAGTGATAGAGCATGCCCAGGTCCAGATACTTGATGGCGCGGTCTTTGTGCTTGTAAAGCTTGTTCTGTTTTTGTTCGGTTTCTTTGACTAAAGCGTCAAACTCCCTTTTCTGGAGAAGCTCGGAGGACTTTCTATACTGTTTCGCATCAGCCCAGACACCGGCACAGGCAGTCAGCGATAGAACCGCTGCCAGGGTGATGGTCTGAATGATGAGTCTTGCTGTTTTCACGCTCACTGATCTGGTTGCCATCCGTTCAGTCAGCCGGCAGCGCAAACCACCGGCCTTGTTGACTGATCGGGTAAGGGTTAATTCTTTCAGGATCAGGGTTTATACTCGCCTTTGGAGACGATCTTCTTGATCTTTTTGGTGCCGACCCAGACCTTTTCCGTGGATTGCAGACTGATGAGCTGCAGGTCTGTCTGGTAGTATTTGGCTTTGACATCTTCCAGCTGGTCGATGATGATCTTGATACTGCCCTGGAGCATGAGGTCAGCGCCTGTTTCCTCGGCGATCTTCTTGGCTGTTTCAGCGCTGGCAAAATCCTGCTGGCTTTGCAGTTCTTCCCGGATCTCCTCTCTGTCAATGCGCGAAGCGACAAACTTGACCATGCCGCTGTTGATGAGTTCGCGTTCCATGTCCTTGATGAAGATATCGGTGTCGATATGTTCGGTGGTGAGGTTTCTGACCGAGCCGATGATGATGACGGGTTCGCGGCCTGATTCTTTCAGGAAATTGCTGTACCAGGGTCTGGACAGAACATCCTTGATCATTTCTTCCGCCACCAGGTTGGCGTCCGTGTCATTCCAGCGTCCGCTCAGGTCGGTTTGCGTGCCTGTATCGATGCGGGTGACCTTGACCTTGGCGCAGCTCATCAGAGCGAGCAGAAGCACCAGGGTCAGTCCAATCAATATAACTTTTTTCATGAGTTTTCCTCCATTGCAGATAAATTAATACGATCGGAACTAAAAGCCAAAATATCCGTTTTTTTGTCAATCGGTTTTAACGGCAAATACCTGTGTTCATGACTTCCGGTATTTATTTCGCTTGACTTTTAGCGCTCTTAAAGTACCATAACTCAATGGAGTTTTTAGAATGGATAAACTGAGCGTCTTCACCCTTCCGGAAATGATCAACCGCACCTGCAGCGCCTATCCCCAAAGGCCGGCTCTGACTATGGTCAACGAGAATCCCATCACCTATGGCGAGATCAGACTGCACATTGAAGAGCTGATCGAATTCCTGAAAGCGCAGGGCATCGTCAAAGGCGACAGGGTAGCCATCCTGAGCCAGAACATGCCGCAATGGGGCATCGCCTATCTTGCCATCACCGGCATGGGCGCCATTGTCGTCCCCATTCTGACAGATTTTCACAGCAACGAGATCCTGCATATATTGAAACACTCCGGCTGCAAAATGGTCTTTGTCTCCACCAGCATGTATGAAAAGATCGGTTATGCCGATTTTGAAACCAGGCCGCAGATGGTCCTGATCGAAAACTATACAATCATAGAGCCGGAAACCACCAAGGACAAGCTGAAGGACTTCATAGAGGAAGGCAAGCTGACCCTCGCCAAGTTCAAAGCCAAGGCCATGCAGGCGATCGGACTGCTCAAAACGGAAGTCAGGGAAGACGACATTGCCGCCATTATCTACACCTCAGGCACGACCGGCAGTTCCAAAGGCGTGATGCTGACCCACAAAAACCTTGTCATCGACGCTTACCTGACCGTCGAGCACATCCAGAAAGTGACCTCCGAAGACCGGCTGATCTCCATCCTGCCGCTCTCACACACCTATGAATGCACGATCGGATTCATCATTCCGATGATGACGGGCGCCTGTGTCTATTATCTGGATAAACCGCCCACCGCCAAGATCCTGGTCCCTGCCATGCAGAGCATCAAGCCGACCATGGTTTTGAGCGTTCCGCTGGTCATCGAAAAGATCTTCAAGCTGCAGGTCTATCCCCAACTGACCGGCAACCTCGTCTTCAGGGAATTATACAAGCTCCCCCCCACCCGCAAGCTGCTGCACAGGATAGCGGGGAAAAAATTGATGAAGACCTTTGGCGGGCACATCCATTTCTTTGGCATCGGCGGAGCCTTGCTTTCCGCCGAAGTGGAAAGATTCCTGCTGGAAGCCGGTTTCCCCTATGCCATCGGTTATGGTTTGACGGAAACTTCGCCCCTGATCGCAGGCTGCACGCCTTCCAAAGTCAGGTTCCGTTCCACGGGAGTCACCATCCCGGGACTGGAAGTCCGCATTGCCGATCCCGATCCCAAAACCGGCGAAGGCGAGATCCAGATCAAAGGGCCAACCGTGATGAAGGGCTATTACCGTGACAAGGAACGCACCGCCGAAGCTTTTACGGAAGACGGCTGGTTCAGGACAGGCGACCTGGGCGTCCTGACCAAAAAGACCTATCTCTATATCAAAGGCAGGATCAAAAACGTCATCGTCGGACCCAGCGGCGAAAACATCTATCCCGAGGAACTGGAAGCCAGGATCAACGAACAGGAAAGCGTTCTGGAATCCCTGGTCTATGAATCCGAAGGCAAGATCATCGCCAGGGTCTTTCTCAATTATGAGTATCTGGATAAAACCATCGGCGTCGAGAAAATGAGCGGCCTCCAGGCGGAAAAAGAGATCAGGCAGATCCTGGAAAACATCCGCAGCGAAGTGAATAAAAACACCGCCGCCTTCTCCCGCATCCATAAGATCATCGAACAAAAAGAACCCTTTGAAAAAACCCCCACCCAAAAGATAAAACGCTTCCTGTATCAGAATTAATAATTAGTAATTCACCGTCATTCCCGCGAAAGTGTCATCCTGAGCATAGTCGAAGGATAAGACACCGACAA
>CAZWJK010000140.1:0-4140 GCA_964634035.1 uncultured Candidatus Cloacimonadota bacterium
TCTGAACAATAATCCAGACGGAGTTCCACCAGGTCAGCACCAAAAGGAATACGGGGCTGGAAGCTCTCTTTGTCCTTATAGGGAAGGGAGAGAATTATCATCTCTGCACAGCTCCAAAACTATATCTAACAGTGCTTCGGTCTTTTCCACAGATAGGTTGAGTTCACGGGAAATCTCGTTCCACCGCTCTTTCAACATATTTTCCCTGTTCATATCACGGATAGCGAAGCCTTGTTTAAGCTTATACTCTTTGACCAGATTCACGACCGCTTTTCTTCTATACAGTAACAAAAGCAGATCGGCATCGATTTTGTCAATCATTTCTCTGTAATCATCGAGGTTGAGTTCTGCGCCTGATATTTGTTTCTGCCAACTGATTGCGTCTGCCAGAGTGAGTTTGATCATAGCTTCCAGGACAGGGATCAGTCTGGGAATGTGGCACACATCATGACGGCCTGAAATTTGAAAGGTGACCGGGTTACCTTTTTTGTCAGTGGATTGCTGCTGTTTGCCGTGAGAAGAAATCGGTCTGACAGCTACATTAATGATGATTGGCTGTCCATTGGTAATACCACCGCTGATGCCGCTCTGATTGTTACTGAGAAAGCTGTTCCCATCCATCTGATCATTAAACTGAGAGCCATGCAGTGAAGTGGCGGCAAAGGCATCTCCCACACTGACCCCACGCACTGTCCCCACAGACATTAAGGCTTTGGCAAGATTGGCATTGATTTTTTCAAAGACTGGGTCTCCCAACCCTTTGGGGGTATTGTCGATCTTGATTCTGATAATGCCTCCAACTGTGTCCTTTTCTGATTTGACCTTATCCAGATAGGCATATACATCGTCAATGGTCGCCGAATCACTCCAACAGAATGGATTTGTATCATTTAAACTGAAATACTGTGTCTGCTCGGAAGCTTGCATTTCTCCTATCTTGATGGTCTGAAAGCTGATGGATACTGGTTTTATGAATTCACTAACCAGAGCTGATGCCGCCACCCTACAAATGGTTTCACGTCCGGAAGCTCTGCCACCGCCGCGATAGTCATAAATCTTGAACTTATTGAACCAGGCATAATCTGCATGACCCGGACGAAAAACATCTCTGAACTCCTCATAATCCTTTGAGCGCGCATCCCTGTTCCGGAAGATTATACAAATAGGCATGCCGGTTGTTTTGCCTTCAAAAACACCGGAAAGTATTTCGTAATCATCAGGTTCCTGACGTGTTGTGGAATACTCTGTGGAATTTGATTTTCGCTTTGCAAGAAGACGATTTAGTTCATCAAAAGGAAAATCGAGATTGGGTCTGATGTCTTCTATAACGAGTCCCAAGGCAGGACCGTGGCTTTCTCCGAAAGTGGTGATATCGAACAGAGAATCTAGTTTATTGGAACGCATTGTCAAAAATCCGAACTGCGTCCTTACTGCGTTCCCTGATTTCTGTCAGTATCCTGCTTTTTGCTATCTCCTCTTCAATTTCTCTCAAGCTGTCAATCAGGCTATCCCTGATCTCCTCAAACGGTATTGTGTGCTTGGTTTTTCTATCCGTGACCATTAGTATGTGATAACCATATTTTGTTTCAAAGGGTTGGCTGATATCGTTCACCTTGAGTGAAAATGCCACTTTTTCCATCTGGGGGACCATTCTGCCGCGTGGAAAATAACCCAAATCCCCACAATTCACACCGCTGGGACACTGTGAATCACATACACTCAGATTGATAAAATCTTTTGCCGTTTTTATGCTGTTTCTGATTTCCTGAACCCTTTTTAATGAAGCTTCATCATGGCCTTTGATCAGAATGTGTGAAACACGGACTTCTTCCTCCTGTGTAAAGAATTCCTTGCGCTCAAGGTAAAACTGATACAGCATATCATCCGAAATGTCCTGGCTGCAGACATCAAGCGTCTGAATGTATTTATGTATGATCAGGTTGCTTTTAAGGACACGTTCTATCTGCTCCTGCCTGCCGCTGCGGTCAAACAGAACGGAAGATTCTGAGTCATCTGTCGTATCAAGCAATTCCAGCAATGCCTGCTCGAACTCTTCATCAGATATGGTTATACCGTGCCTAAGTGCTTCCTGCATTAGCAGATAACGGTCTGTTAGCTGTTTGATGGCAAGGTCTCTTAAATCGGCGGGTTCAACAGATGGATAGTTTTGTCGGATTCTGTATTCCTCAAAATCAAGCTCGGTCCTGGTAATATTCCAGTCACAAACCTGCGCAATTATTTCCATTACGGTCCTCTGATAAATTATTGGTCAAAGAAACGCTGAATTGTTTCAGTAACTATCTTAATATTAATCGAAAGGCTGCTTTCTGCCAAATGAAAATTGCATTTACGATACCAGGTAAGTTGGCGTTTTGCATAATTGCGTGTGTGTTGCTGAGCCAGGGCTATGCAATTTTCAAGTTTTTCACCGGTTTCCAGGTAAGGGCGGAATTCCATGTATCCGACACTCTTGAAACCTGGATCTGACCAATCGTAACCTCTTTTCAGTATGTCTTTTATCTCATCGATCAGACTTCTTTTCAGCATGCTGTTTACCCGTTCGTCTATCCTTTTATATAAGATATCTCTGTCTTCGTTTAGCAAGATGCGGAAAGCTCTGAACTGCTGATTGCGTTGCTGCTTGTGCCAGTGCTCGCTGAGCGGAACACCCGTCGCCAGAAAGACTTCCAAAGCTCTTATGATTCGTTGCTTATCATTGCTGCTGATCTTTTGAGCTGCTGCTCCATCCACCTCAAGTAGCTTGTCATAGAGAGCCGTCAGACCTTTTTCGCGATAATCGGCTTCCAGGGATTGGCGGATCAGCGGATCATTGGCATCGGATTTGAACAATCCCTCCAGCAATGCTTTCACGTAAAGTCCCGTCCCTCCGCACAGGATCGGGATCTTGCCTTGCTTTGACAATGATTGGCAGATGGCAAACGCCTGCTTGCTGAACAGCCCGGCGTTGTATCGTTCATCCGGATCGATGATATCGACGAGGTGGTGTTTGATGCGTGAAAGTTCATCTGATGAGGGTTTAGCTGTTCCGATGTCGAGGCAGCGATAGACTTGCCGTGAATCTGCGGAAATGATCTCCGTATTCAGATTATGCGCCAATTCAAAAGCCAGAGCGGATTTACCTGAAGCTGTAGGGCCTTCGATAATGACAACTGGGATCATACAATCCGTTTGAAGCGCTTCTCGAATTCCTGCATCGTGAGCTTGATCATCAGCGGTCTGCCGTGCGGACAGAAATACGGAGTCTGGCAGGCAAAGAGGTCGTTGATGAGATCGAGCATCTCTTTCTTGGACATATATTTGCCGGCTTTGATGGCAGCTTTGCAGGCGATCGACTTGGCAAGCGAATCACGGAAATCCTTGTTCTCTTCAAGTTCGTCCTGAAGCTGTTTGAGAATTTCGATGAAGATCTCGCCGCCCTGCCAGTCACTCAGTTCGGCGGGAATTTCTTCCACTACGATGGATGAGCCGCTGAATTTTTTCAGTTTGAAGCCGATCTTTTCCAGAAGTTCCAGGTTGCTTTCCAGTTGGTCCTGCACCAGCGAAACCAGGTATGGCGGAATGTCTGTGACCAGTGGGAAAACCAGTTTCTGGCGGACAGCCGGAGCTCCTTTGGTTCGGTGTACGATGCGCTCATAGATTATGCGCTCATGCGCTGCGTGCTGGTCTATGACGACAAGGCCGTCCTCGACCTGAACGAAAACATAGCTGTCATGCAATTGCCAGGGGTTGACATAGTCCTCTTCATTCTTGACCAGCAGAGGCAGCGAGGCCCTGTCATTGGGCAGTTCCGGAAAGATGTCTTTCTGTTCAGTCGTTTTTTCAGGATTGACAAAGGGCACTTCGACAGTGCGTTTTGGCTCATTCGCCTGAAACAGATCCGTCTGGTAGAGATTGCCCAATTCCTTTTTGTAGGAGGAAAAGCGCGGAATTTCCACTCTGCTTTTATAGATCTCTTTTTCCACCCGGGTTGCTTTATCGAGTTGTGAAGCGTGATGAAATTTATCCTTGGCGCTCTGGAATTTCTGTTCCTCGTACTGCAGCAAAGCATTCGTAATTGTATTCTTGACAAAGGAATGCACCATCTGCTGATGGCGGAAACGAACTTCTAGTTTGGCGGGA
>CAZWJK010000141.1:0-4131 GCA_964634035.1 uncultured Candidatus Cloacimonadota bacterium
TTCAGGAGGGATGCGGCTCTCGTTGAAGAGCAGGTTATATTTATCCTTCAGTTTGTCGTTGAAGATCTGGGTTTTATTGGATTTGGGTTTGTATGACCATTCGTCGGAGAGTTCCATCAGTTTGTCTTCCAGTTGCCACATATGGAGGAAGGCTTTTCCATCCAGGGTTTGGAGGTTTTCCCATTGCACGGGAGTGAAAGTTTGGGGACGCAGTTTTTGCTGCAGTCTGGCATAATCGATCTTCAAGCTCTGGACTTCTGAAACCTGGACCATGGTTATCTTGTCTTTGCGGGACAAGTGTTCTATGCCGTTCAGAACACGGCGCAAGGCGCGCGGGCTGTCATAGCTCCTGCCGTTCACTTCAGTCAGATGGTCAAGGTCGATGCCGCGCTTTTCCAGTTCCATCATTTCCGCTTTATGGAATCTGAAAGTGATGGGGCTCACCACAGTCTGGTCAAACACGTTCTGCACAAAGAACAGCAGCACAAAGGCAATGACTGCCGCCAGAACGGGTGAAGTCAGCCAGCCCACGGAAATCCTGCTCAGGACGTTGAAATTGATGTTTCTGCCGCCCTTGATCAGACCGATGCCAAGCACTGCACCGATCACTGCCTGAGTGGCGGAAACAGGCACCAAAGGGATGGCGGGCAGGTTCAGACTCAGCAGCAGATGCTGCAGGCCGCGTGAGCCAAACAAATACAAAACCAGTGATTCTGCCAGGACCACGATCAGTCCGGTCAGGGGAGAAAGCTTATACAGGTCTGATCCGACCGTCATGATGACCTTTTTGGAGTAGGTGTAAATGCCCACTGCGACAGAGATGCCGCCGACAAAATAAAGCTGCTGCAGCCCGGAAATGTGGATCAGGTTAAAAAGGGTGATGTCTTTGAAGGGGGAAATGTTTACAAAAATACCGACCACGTTGGCGATGTTGTTGGCGCCCAGACTGTAGGCACCGAAAGCGCCGACAATGATCAATCCCCAGCGGTTATAGTTATCCAAATGCAGCAGATGCAGCCTGGACCGGTTCAGCCAAAAACGGAACAGATGATAGAGCAGAAAGGCAAAGATGGCAGCCAGGACGGGTGCCATCACCCAGGTGGTGACGATCTTGAGCAAAGAGGAATAATCGGTCAGCATCTCGGCAAAGAAGTTCCAGCCAATGATCGCACCGACAATGGCCTGGGAAGTGGAAACGGGAAGTTTCAGGCGCGTCATCAGAAAGACGGCAAGAGCCGTTGCCAAAGCCACGGTAAAGGTTCCCGCCGCAGCATTGACAGAGCCGAGGGAGTTCAGGGTACTAGTTCCGCCGCTGCCTTCCGACACCGCTCCCAGGATGACAAAGATGCTGCCGATCAGGGCGGCAAACTTGAACTTCATCATCTTGGTCGATACGGCAGCGCCAAAGATGTTACCGTGGTCATTGGCGCCGAGGGACCAACCCAAAAACAGCCCGCTGGTCAGAAACAAAAATCCCATGCTTTGCTCTTGTAATCCTATTGTCTTTTTTGAATTATCAAGTTTAGTTTAATCTGTCTTTCCGTCAAGAATTAGTTATGCCCGAGCGTTTTCAATGTTATTATTGTTCAATGAGACATTGTGGCACGGACAATCCTGTCCGTGATCATCAGACACTGAAGCAAAACTGTTGTGGCACGGACAATCCTGTCCGTGAAAATGAATGAGTTTATTCCAGCACTTGTCTTTAATCATCTCTACTCATGATATCTTCAGAGACATAGGTGTGAGGCCATTCTGACCAATTACTGACCATACCTGCCTGTACCGGATTGTAAATGATATACTCAACTATGTTTTTCAGTTCAACATCATTTCTAACAATGTGATCATAAGATTCATCCTGCCATACATTCTCTGTTCTTGACAACTCCTTGTTGATTAGTCTGGCAGAGATTCCTTTCCAGTTTTTAAGTATCTTGGGCAGCAGCGCATATTCACCTCTTTCCTGCTTAATTATTGAGATAAGGGCATGGACATGATTTGGCATAATGCAATAGCATAAAAGATTGTAGTACCTCTTGTCATTAAAATGAAGTACATGTTTGACTATATCGGCAAGGATAGGATTTGATAACAATTTGGGAAGCCCTTTTTCAGAATCCAACAGCTTGTCAAATTCATTGAACATCATCCTATCCAGAATCTGCTTGCTTTCTGAGCCAGTTAGATCATACTTCTCTCTCAACTTTTCAATAACTTTTGTTTTCATCAACTGCAGTTTTTTCTCAATACTGGGTGTCATGTTGAAAGCCAGTCTCCAGGTTATGAATATGGGATTGTCTTTGTACTGGAAATGAGGAAGATTTCTTTTATAGTAAACAAAGTCATTTGATTTGTCTTTCTGCATTGTACCTCAGATCAGTTGTTTTTGCATATGTTTTTCACGGACAGGATTGTCCGTGCCACAAGGTGAGTGCCACAAGGTGAGTGCCACTAACTCTGCAAACTCTTGATGAATATTCTGGATGCCTTGCTTTCCATGTAATCTGAACCTTCTCCCAGAATAAAAACCGGTGTGCCATTATCATCAATGATCTGTCTGAGGGTGTCTGATTCATTGATGGGAAAGGATTTTTCAGCAGCGCTGCTGCCATCTGGGTTGTAAGAGATAATCTCTGCCATAAATGATTTCTTTTCATCGACGAGGTTATATGATTTGGCAAGGAGGTGAAATCCAGCTTTATCCAGAACCAGATCGACAAGCCGGAAGTCTTTGGCAGAAGGGATGTCCGTCACCCTGATCAAAGGTTTGCCCAGCTCGGTCAGATCGATCACTTCCAGCAGACTGTCTTCCTTGACTGCGCCATAGAGTTTGTTTTCAAAATACTTCAAAGCAGTGATATCCGTTGCCGGCTGGGTCCGGAACATTTCTTTCAAGTCAGTTTGAGGCGTGTACTGAAAAAAGGAGCAGCCCAGTTCTTTGTCATAAGCCACCACACTGAAGATGGAATCGGCAGGATTGGCGGCCACGGCATTGATGCTCAGATTCTTGTGTCTGAAGAATCGCACCGATGTCTGTAAAACCCTGGCCGAAAGCAAATCTATCTTCGATACGCAGAGCATTTTTTCGCGGTTGTTGAGATAGCTGAGATAGAGTATTTCTGCATTGACACAGGTCTTGATCGAAGTTCCGCTTTCCAACTCAAGATCCACTTTTAGCGTTTCCAGTAATGAACCATTCTGATCAAGTTTCAGAATGTATGGAATCTCTGTTTGCTTTGCCTGTGCAGTTAAAAGCACGTAGAAATGATTTTGATGATGACTTATCTGATGGGTTCTGAGTGACTGGCCTTTACCTTTTTGTTTCAGCAGACTCAGGATGGATTCTTTATGCAAAGGGAAAATCTGCTCTCCAATAAATTCGCCATTTGCAGAAAGCTTAATGACCGAAACCAGATCCTGTTTGCCTGATCTTGGACTGAGAACGGATGCTATCATAATAACTCCGTCTTGCATCTGACAAGTTGTACTGAAATGATAATCCCCTGCCTGCGTCCCGAGCAGGATAGTGTTGTCATCGAGTCTGACAGCACCTTCCTGATTCGTTTTTTTAATACAGCCCGGACTCAGCATCAGTACCAGCAAAGATAAACTCAGTGCCAAAGCCGTTAATCCGATCCAATGATATTTCTGCATGAATTACTCCTGTTAAAACTGATGAGATCGCATCACCATTTCTTGAAGATGAAAAACACTGCCACGATAATGAAGAAAAAGCCCACCAGATAGTTCCACTTGAATTCCTGCTTCAGATAAAGCACTGAAAAACCGGCAAAAACCACCAGAGTGATGACTTCCTGAATAGTCTTGAGTTGAGCCACACTGAACTGATAACTGCCGATCCGGTTGGCGGGAACCTGGAAACAATACTCCAGAAAAGCGATCAGCCAACTGACCACGATAACTGTCAACAGCGGCGCGTGACGGTACTTCAGATGCCCATACCAGGCAAAGGTCATAAAGATATTGGAACACAAAAGCAGGGCTATCGTCTTCATAGTTTTTCCTTATCTGTCATTCCTGCGAAGACAGGAATCTTACTTTTAGTCTTAATGCTCAGGATGTCACCTTCGACTCAGGATCATAAAAAAAACCGTAATCCTATTCCCC
>CAZWJK010000142.1:0-4111 GCA_964634035.1 uncultured Candidatus Cloacimonadota bacterium
TCTTGCACATATTTTATGCATCCTGTTGATTTTGTCAAGATTTATCGTCACTCAGAAAGGTGGAAGATCCTTCTTCAGACTTCGTAAACAGATGATTTCTCTGACCGGGATTTATTTATCTTGACATTAATAAGATAATAGCTTTATTCAGCTTGTTATTGAATCATACTCAGATTTACTGGATGAAAAAAAAGTTCAGTTCATTCTGAACAACTGAGTTTTGGGATGCAGAAAAACGCAACCTGTCTGACCAGGAGTGTTCAGATGAGAAAACAGTTGTTTTGGCTTTTATTAATGCTATTGATCGTAAGGCAACTTGCAGCCTACATGGGCAGCGTGCATGAAGACATTGTCAGGCAGGCGCTGGAATACCTGAGCCACATCTCTGACTTTGAACATTATTCCAACCTCCATAACCATGACGGGATAAATGTGCTGCTGGAAAACTCCATCGAAGAAGATATGGAAGACTGGATCTACGGTTACGGAAGCAAAGACAAACCCCGCCCCCGAATCCTCATTTCGGGCGTCAGTCCCTTTGCCAAAAACACCATCAAGAAATATACGATGACCATCACGCATTTCTGGAATGCGGATATGGCTGAACCTGTGAACAGCTCCGGACACAATCTGGTGGAAGGAAAATGGCTGGGGGGAACCTATACCATTCACAACATACCATCCGCTCAAAGAAAAGCGGAAAGAATGATCTACGGCAATGACATGCATCACAGCAGGACTCTTGAATTCAGTACTGAAGAAAACACTCACAGCTTTCATACAGTGCCGGAGCCGAAAATACCCTCCAGGAAAGTCGATCTGACCAGTAACAATGGTACTTTCAGATTTTCCATCTACAGCGTCGATGATTACATTAATAATCATAATATCCTGATCCTGGGGCACTACCACAGCAAAGGCAGATACTCAGAATACTCGCCTAATTATTATGTTCATCTTTTGGAAGAGAATTGGGACAGTCTGATGCAGCAGCAGGGCGGTTATGAGGAATTCGAGTATCTGGGCAGACTGGCTCATCTGCTGTCTGACATGTGCGTTCCCACTCACACCCATAATGACATTCACGGATTAGTGCCAACCATGAACAATACCAAATCAGAGGACTGCGACCAGTATGAAGGATGGAATATCACCGGCTTGATGAGCACGACCGGAGGATATCTGCAAAAGCGTTCCTCCGTCCGCTGGACCGCATCTGATGTGGCAAGAGTCTATGGTTACAAGCTGATTCCTGTGCCGTCAGAGATGAGTGACAGGGATTTTCTGTATGACCTTTTCTACACGGTAAATCAGGTCACGGCAATGTTTCCCAGTAACGATTGCGACGGGGATTTCAAAGCCAATCCGCAGCATCCGTTCTCTCAATATCCCTTCATTCTGGAAATGCAGGATAGAATCATGAAAATGTATGCCGGTTCACCTGATTTTCAGAAACACAGGGGGCAAAACCTGAGCTATGAAGACCTCAACAACATCCAGTCAATCGTGATGCCGATGGCGATCAGAGCAGTGGCAACTCTGCTTTACTGGTGGGGATGCAGATACGGATATGCACATACCGACCTGACTGATATGAACTGATTTATTTAAACACCAGAATTAAAATGCCTGTCCAAAACCAAAATGAAATTCGGTTTTCTCCTTCCCGAACCCAATGTCCATGCGCAGCATGAAGTTTGACAAATCCAGGCGAAACAGCATATCAATGTCAGGCAGGGTATAGCGCAAACCTGCCACCGGATTTCCTGACCATTGTGCAAAGCTGATATCGTCAAGATCCATCCAAACCTTGCCGGTATCCCAGGCCAGAACACCCCCCAGACTGCTGTAAATGGGATAGCGTATCTCTGCATTGCATAACGCCATCGTATTACCCAGAAACCTGTCCTGAGCACTGCCCCTCAGACTGTGCGCCCCGCCCAAAGGAAGCATCAGATGGAGCGGCACTTCAGAGCTCTTTCCACCGTCTGATACATGCCGTCCCAGCAGTCTAAGAGCCAGAACCGTGGTAGGGTAAAACAAAACCCTGAACAGCTGGGCATTGACGGTGTACTTCGTGTAGCTGTCTTTCAGATTGCCTGCCCACTCTGAAGGTTGTGCACTGAAAACGGTGATTGGTTCAATTTCTTCCTGCAGCAGCAGACCACGGGTGGGATTGGTAAAGCTGTTACGCGTGTCATAACGGAAATTTCCATACAGGTTGGAATACTGCTTTGTGGAGGAATCTGCCTCAAAATAATCATCCAACAGGCCTTCCGGATCAAAGTCTGACATCCTGATCCATTTGTACCTGTAGCCGATCTGACCAACCAGATATGAATTGAAGGAGCGGCTGAGACCGACCGATACCTCTGTGTTCTGACGGTTGAAAGTCTCCTTGTCAGAGTAAGATGAATCGTTGCCCAAACCGAAATAGTTGTTTTGGTTATTTCTGTCATACTGCACTTTCAAATCGAGAGCAGCATTATATCTATGGCGTTGCCTGAGCTTGTAATCGGGAATGGAAAAAATGAATCTGTAGAATCTTTCCCCACCGGTTGAGTTGTCCAATGTAAGATCAAAAGATTCATTCATCTTAAAAGGGCTCAGCAGATAAACCGATGCGCTGTAACCGAGTCCCCGACTGGCAGGATACAGCAAAGGAAAGATGGATTTGCTGAAGCGCTGCGTTTGAAGATAACCAAACAGAGTGGGTACCCCTTCCAAAGATTTGCTGATGACGAGATCCACCTGGATGCCGTAATGATCAGAGGCAAAAACTCCATCCACCGGATCATCGAAAATGATCCTGCTGGAAATGCTATCGGTCCCGGCAAAGGATTCATTCAGGAAAATGTAATCCAGCCGTCTCGGCAAACTGGCTGCTATGGCGTTAAACACATACCATTGGTCACGTTCCCTACCTCTGGCATCGGTTTTTCGCTGAGAATAATGCGTATTGGTGTTATTGACCGCATCCCAGGTAACTGCATCGGGATCAGGAGTCAGTGGTAAATCCACAAAATTGCCCCTGGAGATGAAATTCTGCACTACTGCGGACTGAGGTGTGGCATTGAAATCTCCCCCCACGATTAGAGGAATGCCTGATGGCAGCCTGTCGATCTGCTCCAGCAGTTTGTTCATCTCTCTTTCGCGGCGCTGGATGCCTTTATTCCAACGCTCCAACAGGGTTTCAAACTCATAGTTTGTGATAATGCCGGTATCGCGCTGATATCTGAGACTGTCCAGCAAAGCCTGTTCATCCCTTGGCGCTGCCGTCAGATGCATACAGACCAGATAGACCGGTTTGCCACGGATGCTGATCCTGCCCAACAAAGCAGAAACTGTCTCATCAACATGATAAGACAGGTTGGCACTGTAGATTCCAGGGCTGCCGGAAAGCTTCCAGTCATCGAGTTTGGTCAGCTTCAGCCCCTTGCGCGCCAGAATGGCGTTTCCTTCTTTAAAGCCAAGGGGTGGGCCGATCCCGAAAAACTTGATCCCGGCAATGCAGACCTGATGGATCTCATGCATCCTGAGATCCCTTGCCAGACGCCTGCAATAGTGATCCACCGGACTGGTCTCCTGAAGAAAAATGACATCTGGGTTGATTTCTATTAGCTCGGTAAGCAGGATCTGATAGCGTTGTTCCAATCGCTCAGGAGTTTCCCACATCCCGAATTTTAGCAGACCTTGATAATCAGGCCCGGACCAGATGTTGATATCCACCATCCGGAAAGGCCGTTCTGTCTCTGCCGGCAGGAAACTCGAATTCAATAAAAAGGCGAGAAAAAAGAATACTGTGCAGTATTTCACATTTAACTCCCATGACCCTTTGGATTAGATAAATCATCAGAAAATTTAAGTCAAGTAATTTGTAATCAGGAATTTGGAAAAGATGGCTGAGACCTGACAGCAACAACGTGAGTTTGTACCAGATGATTTGATCCTGCAGCCCTAATCCAGGCATGGCAGTATCTTGCTATCCGGCTGCTGATTACCTGTGCCCAGGCACAGGAGCTCAGCAGGAGGCAAGCAGGAGGCCGCCGGGTTTCAATCAGGGAAAAAGCAGGACTATGCTAACTTTTACATTGATGCCAGATAGCATTAA
>CAZWJK010000143.1:0-2210 GCA_964634035.1 uncultured Candidatus Cloacimonadota bacterium
TATTTATGGAATTTACGGATGAATTCCTCGACTTCGGGGATGCCGCCCTGGAAGATCAGGTAACCGTTATAGGGTTCGCCGTCTGTGATGTCTCCGGCGATCGGGGTCAGCATCAGTTTTTTCACTTCTTCCCTGTCCGTGGTCTGGCCCAAAGCCCAGCCCAGCTTGATGTATGCCACTTCCGGCAACAGGTTTTCTCCGGGCACGATGCCCATGCTCATCAGGTCACGGCCTGTGTCATACACGAACATATGCACAAAACCCCACAGCGTCTGCACTGTCATATAGATGTGCACGCCTTTTTCCACAGCTCTGCGGATGGCGGGATAGACGGGTTTGTTGATGTGCCCCAGACCCGTTCCGGCTATCACGATTCCCTTGTAGCCGTTGTCCGTAAGCGAATCAATGATGTCTGGATGCATGTTGGGATAATAATAAACAATGGCGACCCTTTCCTCAAAGAAGGGCAGGACGTCCACCTTGCGGTCGTTGCGGCGCTTGTTGTAGTCTGTCTTGATGGGTGTGACCTTTTCCCTGGTCACCATGGCAATGGGTGTGTCGCCAATGGTGCGGAAAGTGCTCCTGTAGGACGAATGCATCTTGCGGACGCGTGTGCCCTGGTGCAATAGCGCATATTCATCACTGGTGGGGCCGAACATGTTGACCATCACCTCTGCAATGTCGCTGTGCCCTGCTGCCGTGGCGGCATGCATAAGGTTCAAAGCCGCATCGGAAGAGGGCCTGTCGCTGCTGCGCTGCGAACCCACCATCACCACCGGAACGGGTAAATTCTGCAGCATGAAGGACAACGCTGCAGCCGTGTGGTGCATGGTATCAGTGCCGTGGCCGATGATGATGCCGTCAATGCCTTTATTGATCTCCTCGCCGATGGAGATGGCAAGCTTTTTATACTGCTCGGGACCCATGTTTTCAGAAAACACGGCAAACAGCTTTTCCGTGGTCAGATTGCAGATATCGGCAAGTTCCGGAACAGCGCCGTAAAGCTCACCCGGTGAGAAAGCCGGAATGACGGCTCCGGTTCTGTAATCCAGGCGCGAGGCGATGGTTCCGCCCGTGCCGAGAAGCTTTACCTTTGGAAGCCCTTCCGTGTAAGGGAATTCGCGTTCCGGGATCTTGTAATGCGCTTCCTTGTAACCGGTCTCTTTCATGTCCAGAATGGTGTCCACGTCGATGCCGACGTTGTAGCCCGTGATCAGTTTGATCACGATGTGCCTGTCGTCGTCGTTTTCACTGCGCGGAAGAATAATGCCCTGGAATTTCCCACGGGTCGTCTCCACTGTTGTATCGCCCCAAACCCTTGTCTGAAAGGACTTGAGAACCTCCAGAGCCCTGCCTTTGTAACCTTTGAAGATATCAAGCATGGCTCACCTCCGCAGCGATCTCCGCTTCAATTCTGGCGCGCAGTTCCTTGAGCGAAACATTGCCCAGAGCGGGTTTGCGCAGGCTGCCCATGATCCAGTTCACCTCGGCATCTGCCCTCACTCCGCTTTTGCGCTTGAGTTTGCCGAACATCTGGCGCAGCACCGGGATCTCTTTATAGACCTCATCAGGCTGCGTTTGTTTGTAGCCGATCACGGATAAAATGGATGAAAACACCATGTTGGGATTATTGTAGAGGACCTTCAGTATGGCGGGCAGAATGTCCAGATTCAGGTTGCGTTTTTGGATGAATTTCAGCAGGTCAGAGATCCGCTCGTTGCCGAAGGGCAAAGGATCCCTGCCCTGCAGGCTTTTCAGGGTGTGGGCATACATCCTGACCAGGAAGCGGGGCACAAGTTTGTATTCGTCAGACATCTGCTCCAGGACCGGCATCAGGTTATTGCGCAAAATATATGTATAGGAATCAGGCGGAGCCTGCCATTCAGAGAGTTGTTTCAACCTTTCCTGTAAGTCAATGGGCAGTTGCCTGCGGGCCGTTTCGATCATCTCATCAGAGACTGAGATGGGAGCGGAATCCGTGTCAGGATACATTCTGTCGGGACCGGGCAGCACTCTTTCAAACAGCGTTGTACCATTGGCTCTGGATTTCCGCGTCTCATTGGGAACGCCCTGAAAGGCCAGTTGACAGCGTTCAGCAATGGTCTCCACTGCAGTTTTGAGGTCTTCATCAGGAGTCCAGAACAGGATCTGGGCATCGTCTTCGGAAGCGCCAAGCTGAGTCTGGATCTTCTGCCAATCCGCATTACTTA
>CAZWJK010000143.1:2310-4039 GCA_964634035.1 uncultured Candidatus Cloacimonadota bacterium
GTGACGCTGACATTGACGTCCTGCCTGGCAGCGCCGATGCCGACTCTGACCTTGCCTGAACTGCGTGCCAGGAAGCGGATGTACTGTCCCGCTTCGGCAGCTTCCTGAGGTGTCAGCATATCGGGATAGGTCACTGTCTCGATCAGCGGCATGCCCAACCTGTCGGTATAATAAATGCGCGTATGCCGATGGTCTGAAACCTCTCTGCAACTGTCTTCCTCGATGCTGAACTGGATGACCCGGATCTTTTTATTGGATATGGGAAATTCACCCTCGATGCCGAGAATGGCTGTGCGCTGAAAGCCGGTCGGGATGCTGCCGTCCAGGTATTGCTTGCGTGTGATGTGCAGTTCGCCCACGATATTCATCTTCAGCAGCAGGGCGATCTGCATGGCGTGGTCCAGGGCCTCGGGATTAAACAGGAAAGGCGGCGTGTCGTCCACTTCATAGGTGCAGGCGGAGTCGTTCTTGATGCGGTAGATGATCTTTTTTCTGGTTTTGAATTCCATCAGGGCTGTGCCGTCATACTCGCCCAGTTCAGACAGGGTGGGGCGCATATGACGCACGATCTCAGCGTCAAAATTGTCAAAATCGTGATAAATCCCAGTGGGACAGCGGCAGAACAGCTTTTTGGCCGTATCAAGCTGCTGATGCACCTCCAGGCCGCATTTGAAACCCAGGTCCCGGTACGTTTCAGGGGTGGCTGATTTTAGCTCCACCCATCCGACCTGAGCGCGTGTCCTCAGCCAGTTCTCTTCCCATTGATTAGCCATGCATGAACCTTCCTTGCATTTAGGTCTGTTTGCTATGCAAGGTTTTTGCCGGCGGGAAGAACGTCAACTAATACTTAATGATGAAGAGCTTTTTTAGCCTCTCAGCGCGTCCAGATTTGCCTTGGCGGAAGGCACATAGCCAAAGAATTGCGAGAGCATTTCACAGGGGTATTCACCGCAGTCCGCACAGCTCCTGAGACCCTTGCTGCGCACGCAGGAACGATAATCACATTCATTGCAGTGCCCGAAATGCACTCCCGGCTCCATGCAGCCCATGCAGTTGATGTTGTCTGCGGTCAGTTCCGCCTCGTATTGCTGTGACCATTTGGCAGCAACCTGTGCCCTTTTTTCATTGTCATTGGCCAAAGTCGCTTTCCTGGCCTCGCATTCACTGCAGTCGATCCCGCAGGCGGCAATCAGCTTTTCCATAGTGTCTCTCCCGATGTTTATTTTCACACAGAATCACAGAGCATTTGGTGAGCCACAGAGTTTTTCAGACGTAAAAGAACATACTTTTTATGATGCCTAAACAGATATCAGGATTGCAGTTTCTTTCCTTTTGATTCTCCATGCTCATTTTTATTCTCAGTGTCTCTGTGTTCAATTTTCCAGTTTTGTAAATCCTGTAATGCCCTTCTGACAAGCTCCCCTTTTTTATCTTTTCTGTCAACCCCAATCAGTTCAGGCAGCAAACCGAAATTGGCGTTGACGGGCTGGAAACGCTGTTCAGACGGTGTGATCAACCTTCGCCAGAACTGCCCCAGGATCGTTGTTTCCGGAAGTGTAACATTGGAAATCTTATCCGTGTATGTCTCTAAATCCAAGATCAGCGCAACCAGCAGACCCATACCAATGGATTCAGTGTAACCTTCGACTCCGGCAAACTGCCCTGCCAGCCAGACTTCAGGCATTTTCTGCAGAGACAGGTTTGCATTCAGCACGGCAGGTGAATTCAG
>CAZWJK010000144.1:0-3862 GCA_964634035.1 uncultured Candidatus Cloacimonadota bacterium
GCACCTATGATTCCTACTGGCCTTATAATGCCAACGCCTCCCTAACCATGAGCGGAGGGATTCTTGATTTCAAGGATAGAAGCATCCGTGTGGACACATCTTATTATACTTTCTCCTACAATATTACAGGAGGAACTATCCGCACCAGTCGAAACTTTTTCTGCTTAAGGACTGATTTCAATCCCATCGGCGGAACGATAGAATTGTATGGAAGCACAGATGCATTGGTTATTCTTGAGGTGGGTTCCAGTTTTAATAATCTGTGTATCAACAAAATGTCGTCACGAGAGGAGGTAATCGATGAAAACCCTCTGATTGATACTGACAGGTTCGGAAATCGGACAGAAGGAACGGTGTTATCGCGCAGCAATACTGTCACAGCTACGACCAATCTTGATATCAACGGTTATTTTCTCATTCAGAGCGGAACTTTCATTGCTCCCGCTCAGATGAATGTGCAGAGTCACTGGTACAATAACGTCGGCCCTGATGCCTTTGTGGAAGGAACTGGCCTGGTCGTCTTTGATGGTGGTCTGAACAGCACCTGTGATACCGAAAACTTTTTTAATCTGGAACTGAACAAGACCGGTTCCTATTACCTGCGACCATTTTCCCCGGACATGACAATAACCTGTCAATCCTATACCTGGACCAGCGGCATGCTTTATGTCAATGGCGGCACATTCACTGCTTATGATATGGTGGATGACGCCATTATGGGTGAAGTCGTAATTTCAGACGGTGCCATACATTTTTATCAGGACACCTCCCAATGGTTGGACCTGAGGGGCAGTTTACTCGTTTCAATGACCGGCCAATTGCATCTGCACGGCATCAATGGTGACACCTATTGGCCCTTTGGAGGCAATGCATCGCTGACCATGAACGGCGGGCACATCATCATTCACGATTCAGGGCTCTACATTTATGATGACTATGTATTCAGCAACGTTATAACCAGCGGCACTATTTCAGTTGCTGGAGATTTCACCTGCCATCGCTCAAATTTTAATCCGGGTGGCGGCACTATCCAGATGATCGGCAGCACGGATGCGGAGATTCTGATGACGGCAGGGTCGCTGTATGACCTGTCTGTGGCTAAGTTTGCCCGCTCTGATGACGAAAATCTTCCTCAAAGCATTGTCAGGCGTGACAGGGAAGGAAATGAATCCACCCACTACAGGGCCAATACTGCATATGTATTGGCTCCAGGTTTGACATGCCGCAACAACATCTATGTCAATGCAGGAAAACTGCAGGTCTGGGGAACTACTCTGAACTGTGAAGGAAACATGAATATCAATATGGGTGGAACCCTTGAACTGTCCAATCCGAACTATGCCTCCAATCTGTCCATGCTGGCTGGAAAAACCGTTAATGTAAACATCGGCGGAACCTTTACCAGCATAGGTTCCTCAACCTTTACCAATCTGGTTACCAACTCCACCGGCTACACTGCTTTCAATGTCAATTCCGGCGGCACCATTGCTGCCGCTTACAGCATTTTTGAGAAAATGAACGCCTCCGGCGTCAATGTCAAAGACGGCGCTCTGATCAGTGCCGACCAGCCTTTTTCACACTGCATCTTCAGAAATGGCGTCTCGGGAGGAACACTGCTTACGATTGATAATGACCAGACCGTTCTGATTGTGGAAGCGGACTTTCCTGCCAACACCTGGTCCGGCAATTCCAATGTCAGAAAGAATCTGGACCAGGGAGTCGCAACTTTTCAGAATGCTACAGGTATGTGGAGCGGAGAAATGTATGATTACGATCCCTTCAACCGTATCAATTGGACCAGCACTTATCTGCCTGATCTGATTATACTCGATGCCTTCTGGTCAAATCCTCAGCCCTATGTGGGAGACAGCAACACTCTTGAAGTACGGGTAGCCAACATTGGCACTACAGGTTTGACAGTCTCATTTGTCTATGTTGATTTTTACTGGAACCTCGCGTCTCCTCCCCCTCAGGGTATGTATGGAAATCAGGCCCAAAATTTCTTTATTCTGCCAGCAGGCTCATACCAGACCTTCTACTTTGTTGTTCAGAATAACACACCGGGGACCTGGACTTCCTGGCTGCGCGTTGATACAGACGGTTTTCAGGAGGAACTGGATGAGAACAATAATCTTTACGGACCGATAAACTTAACCTGGATGCCACTCTCTTTGCCTGCCATTACCAACCTTGCCATTGAAATTGCGCCCGGCACTTACTACAAACGCCTGAACTGGTCCTATCCACAAACGGTTTCTCACTTCAATATCTATCGCAGCACGGATCCGTTCTTTACTCCTTCGCCTGCGACCTTCATCGCCAATGTCACCTATCCCGCTATGCAGTTTGTGGATACCACCACGGCTGATAAATACTTCTACATCGTAACGGCTGAACAGGTTTGGGCTGCCTTGCAGGATCCCGAGCCATCCTTCAGTCCGGATAACCAACGGCGTCGGAACAAGTAAACTAAGTTTCCGGTCAGGCCTGTAGCAAAGGTCCCGCCTTTCCAGGCGGGACTTTTTTCTTCCTTCATCCATACTGGCATTACTTGACCACTACGGTACCACTACGGTAGCATTACGGTAATTAACCGTATTGGTACCGTAATGGTACCGTAATAGTAAAGTAGTGCATTTATGTTTGATGCATGATCCTTGCGAGACACGTGCAATATCTGATAAATCGTTCATTATCATTATGATAAGCACTGCAGCTCAAGTCTTTGGCAAAAATTGCGTAGAATCCAATAATTTGCTTGACATAAAAAACGAATTCGTTTTTTAATGAATTTGTTTAATGGAGGCGTCAGATGGCATTGTGTATTTGTTTATTTAAGTGACCTGCTGATTGCTTTGTGAGAACGCGATGAACCGGCAAAGTACCGGCAGGTTTTTTTTCGGGGGAATTCGGGTTTTTCGACTGAAAGGCAAATTTGTACAAATTCAGGAGTCCACTTTTTCCGGACCGACATCACTGAAAGCATCATTTAGAGAACAACTGCACACTTTTTTGGCAACCCAATCCACCTGCACCTCAGGGGGATTCCATCACTTTAATTACAATATCCAGAGTCATTTTCCATCTTTTTTCAACGTAGTTGTCAGGCAATTGCTTCGCATCCATTTCCAGACAATCAAAAAAAGTCTGCCTTTGAATACGGAACTTCTATCATATGAACAAAAAGCTGAGCTTTGCGGGAATTAGTTCAGCTCTCTCACGAAATCTGAGAGTAAAAGGAAGGCAACATCAAACAGTTATGCACAAAGGAGTTCTTATGAGACGCTTATTTTTTATCCTCATTTTTTCCTGCTGCATGGTGCTGAGTCTGGCTGCTCAGGCAGATAGAATCGCTGCCAGCACTGGTGCAGGGGCAAATTTGCAAAACACCAAAGTAGAAGTCGTTCAGATCGGTTCAGGCAGCAATTCTGTGCAAGTGCTTAGATCATCCGATACTGAAACAACTCTGCAATTCAACGTGGGTGAATTCAAGAAATTCAAGGTCAATATCAATTCGGAGGACTGGTATCACATCCTGCTATCCAAAGAAGGCAAGACGCTGGATGCCGGCTATCCGGAACTGCCTGTTTTCAACCGGAGCATCATCATTGGCGACAATGCCAAAATGAAACTGGAAGTTTATGATGTCAGATATGAGGACATCAAGCTGCCGATCGCTCCCTCCAAAGGCAACCTGACCCGTGATATCGACCCCGCTTCTGTTCCTTACAGCTTCGGGGACGTCTATCAGCAGAATGAGTTTTATCCAAAACAGATGGCAACCCTCTCCGACCCTTACATCATGAGGGACTTCCGGGGCATCGTGGTGAGGACCAATCCCTTTGCCTATAACCCCATTACC
>CAZWJK010000145.1:0-3843 GCA_964634035.1 uncultured Candidatus Cloacimonadota bacterium
ATACAGGTCTCAGTCAGATTTTCACCGGGCATTCCCGCAATGACCAGATCGTTGATCTTCATTGCCACAAGTTCAATGTTTATTTCTCCTTTTAACAATTCTTCATCCGACATGCCTGTCCATCTGTTTACAATTGCATTGATCACTTTTTGATGCATCATGTCATCTATCTGCCTTTTAATACAAGAAGGCGGTGCTCCAATTTCAATGGCTCTATCCATATCTTCTTTTGCTTTCTGAATATATGGTTCACGGTTAATTGAATCTTCTCGATTCTTGGGTATTGTATCCCTTACCGGTACACTTATATGTATGTTTCTAATACTATGAATACTGACGTTTTCCCATTTATTGCTTGCATTCTTCCATACATCAATGCATGCCCCGGCAATTCCTTCCCCAAGACGACGCGCTTCTTTGTCGCAACCTGAAAATGTATCCATTTCTTTACTATCGCAATTCTTTTTTACTGAAAGGTTACCACATGGACCGTTTACAAAAACTGCAGTCCCTCCCAGTTCTCTCTCCAGAGTATTTCTTACATAACCTGGCCAGTCATAACTATAATGGTATTCACTCTTTATTCCTTTCAAGCTAGGTGTGTTGATGACATCAGGATGTCCGGCAAACCGTAAAAGTGTCCCAAGAATTTCTCCAGATTTAGAGCGGAAGACGATCAGAGCTCCCTGTGGATCTGCCGGCCGATCAAAATATACAGGTTTCTTTAAGGCAGGTATATCGGGAATATAATCACCCAAGAGCATTACAGATGGATCTTGGCTATACGGGCGACCAAAATCATCAAACTTCAATCCCATCCATACAGTAACATTGCCCAGATCAGGTATATACTGCTCCCTATTCATATTGAACAAATCATTTAAGTTTGCTATTGCAAAATTCATTTCGATTTCAACTGCATGACCCACCATATTGTTAACAACAGGAATGCATCTCTCAATAAGCTTTTGGCATGGTTCACCATCAAGTTCTACAGCGACAGGCGCGCTGTGTAATTGCAGTTCATGATACCAGATGTTTTCAACCGGGATACCAGTTGCATTCGATAGGCTTTCCCTCCATTCAAGTGCATTGCGTCTGAACATATATGAGAAGTCGAAAGCTCCCAAAAGCCACTGTCTGCCTTCATCCTCGATGTAAATCAGACGCCCTTCCAGATTAGTTCCAAAAGGGTATTTCGCCTTAAAGATATCGTTGAGGATTATTTTGTCGAAGCTACATTTGCCCAATTCTTTTCCTCCCTTTCATAATAAGGTCACTCGGAAACTCGAATAACCTTGTTCACAGCAGTCTCTAGTGGGGTGACCATACGATTAATCGCCACTTTCTTGACCGGCAGAAACAATCAGTCTGTTCTGTACTGTACTGTACAGCTTATCGCTGTCCTTCGCAAGCTCAACCATCTTTCCTGTCCTGGATGACTCATAAATGGCCATGATGACTTCAATCGGCTTGCGCCCTTCGTATTGGTCGACTAAAGGCCTTCTGTCATATCGGATCGCTTCGATCATATCTCTGATCTGTCGGGCATGACCCTCAATTCCCAAAGCGGTCGGAACACTGGCAACCTGACTAACCGAACTTTGGATTTGAACATCAGCAGGCACCGGCATTCCTGACACATCCCATCGGGTAATGCTGTCCTCCTCAAGAGCAAGACTGCCCTTTTCGCCGCAGATTTCCAATCGCCGGGGATAACCGGGAAATATCGAGGTTGTCGCTTGAATCGCCCCGAGAGCCCCATTGGCATATTCCAGGATCGCCACTGCTGTGTCCTCAGCCTCAATCCTCCTGACAAGAGTGCGCGTCATTGCAGAAATTATCTTCACCGGCCCCATCATGAATCGTAGGAGGTCTATGCCATGGATCCCCTGGTTCATCAACGCGCCGCCGCCATCCAAATCCCAGGTGCCTCTCCAATTTTTGCTGTCATAATATTCCTGGGAACGGTGGAATTTCATCGATAGATCAGCGGAAGTAATTTTGCCAAGCAGCCCGCTGTCCAGCGCATCCTTCATTTTTCTCACTGCCGGTGCAAAGCGGAGTTGCGCGATGACTGCAACTTTGACTTTGCTGGCTTCACAGGCCGCAATAACCGCATCTGCAGATTTGAGATCAAGAGCCATCGGCTTTTCAATAATGATATGTTTCCCTGCCTGAGCTGACATCATGGCCTGTGAGGCATGAAAACCACTCGGTGTGCAAATGCAGACCCCATCGATATCTGCACAGGAAAGCATGTTTTCCAGTGACCCGAAAACCTTTACCCCATATTTTTCGGCGAAATCCCTGGCGCTTTCCTGATTACTGTCTGTAACACCCAGCAATTCCGCACAATTAAAAGTCCTGATGGCATCTGCATGCCAGCGGGCAATTGTGCCACAGCCAATGATGCCAAAACTAATTTTTCTGTCCATTCCAGAAAACACCCGCTTCACCTGGATCGTCCTTGCTGAAATATCCGGCTACTTTCCGGATGCCTCCGACAACATCTTCCAGATCCTGCCTGGTATAAAACTCATTGACATTGAGTCGGACAGCCGTCCTCAGGATTTCTTCAGACACAGGGCACAATCCTGTCTGATAGCTGATTTCCCAACCGTAAAGCTTACAGCCGAAAGGGCAATCACCTCCGGGATAAACATTTTTATGCTTGAGCAGATCGTACTCATAGACACAGGCCGGTATATATCCCGGTTGGTTGGGAATGCCTTCGGCTGAAAGGGCTTTGCAGAATTCATCCCGACTGACTCCCGCTTCCTGCTCGTTCAGCCTCAGCATGTAGAACCAATAGGTGCATTTCCCGCCAACGATGACTTCATGGGGATAGATGCCAGGCAAACCCCGGATGCCATCAGTTATTCCGTCACCGAATTCATTTCGCCTCTCGCAGATCCAATTGAGCTTATCAAGCTGGGCTAAGGCAACGGCACCCTGAAGTTCGGTCATTCGGTAGTTTGGCGCCAGAAACTCCACTCTTCTCATCACGGATGGATCTTTGGAAAGCCGGTCATAATTCTTGTCGGCGAAGCGGAAGGCCATATGATAAAGATCCTGGTCGTTCATCAGGCACATCCCGCCATCCCCGGCGGATATATGCTTGAAGTCGTTCAGGCTGAAGCAGCCTATATCTCCCATCTTACCGACCAATTGACCCTTGTAGCTACACAGATAGCTCTGGGCGCAGTCTTCGATAACCTTGATGCCGTGTCGGCGGGCGATGGCCATGATCGGATCCATATCTGCCGGATTGCCTGCCAGGTGCACGACAATAATTACCTTGGTCTTGTCCGTAATCTTCCGGGCAATGGATTCTGGATCGGGATTATAGGTGTGCGGCTGCAAATCAGTAAAAATGGGGATGGCATTCTGGTAAAGGATGCCGATAATAGTTCCCATGTCCGTGATCGGAGTCGTGATCACTTCATCGCCGGCAGTCACGCCCAGCGTACCCAGAGCAACATGGATAGCCGCGGTGCCGGATGAGGTGGCTAAACAAAACCTGGAACCGTATAATTCTGCAAATTTATGCGTGAACTGCTTGACCTTGGTACCCATCCAGTAAAACAGGGTATTCTGCTCCAGGGCCTCCCGAAGCTGAAGGAGTTCCGGCTCGCCAAATCTTTTCCCCGTGCCGAACGGTGTTTTCTTGACCTTTTCTCCGCCCAAAATAGCCAGCTTTTCCATAGCTATCATCCCTGCCTGCTTCTGGTCATCTGAAAATCCAAATGACTGAAAATCCTCGCCGCGTTCCCGTAATAAATCATTTGCTTTTCTTCCTGGCTTAATTCTGCCGACTCAACTGCGCCGATCGTATAGGAC
>CAZWJK010000146.1:0-2507 GCA_964634035.1 uncultured Candidatus Cloacimonadota bacterium
TTTAACAGTGTGAACGACAAATTTGTAGGATTGGAAAAGGTCACTCCGAATAACAAATGCTACATTGTCGGTTTCCCGCTTTCCTATATGACCCGCAGCACTTCCAAGCAATTTATGACATCGGTATTGAATGAGGTGATGGGTAACTGATAACAATTAAAAAGAAAATAAAAAGCAGAGAGTGATCTCTGCTTTTTTTATTGACAGATTCGACCCAAATACCAAAATGGTCGAATAGTAAGGCCAACCCTTACTATATTACTATATATCAGCAGATTAAGTATTGTTAAGACTCAAGGTTTATAGCTCTTTTAAGTAATCCACGCAGGGTCCACTCAGGGTCCACGCGGGCTGAGCCCGGGTGGAGGCAGCGTGGATAAAATACTGAATCGATTGGTAGTAAAACGAGCTGGAATGATGTGAAGCAGTTTGATTTATGATATCATATTCTAAATGAAAAGATAATAAATAACGAGGTATTGATGCCCAATTCTCCTGAAAAGAAAAACTTGATAATTAACGCAGCGGCGAATCTGTTTCAACGCTACGGATATTCCAAAACATCCCTGGAGGACATTGCCCGGGACGCATCCTTGGGCAAAGGAACGATCTATTATTACTTCAGTTCCAAGGAAGACATCTTCATCGAAGTGGTGATCAAGCACGCAGAGCTGTTTTATGAGACATTTGTGCAAGAACTGGACAAGCAGACAAATTTTAAAGACAAATTTTCAGCAGTGATCCGTTATCCGATCAAGCTGGTTTATGAACATGCCCCCATCCTGGTCGACGCCATCAAGAACATTTCGGAAAACTCAATGCTAACGCTATGTTCTTTCAGAGAAGCGAATCGGCACAGAATGGAAAAAATCCTTCAAAACGTAATAGATTACGGAAGGAAACAAGGTGAAGTTTCAGCAGACATTGATTCAGCAAGGTTTGCTCAGATTTTGTTTGACTGGTTTCTGCTGGGCGATTCGAACATCATCATCAAATATCCCGAAGAGTTCATCAGAAAAGCCGAACAAGACTATGAAATGATCGTGGATATCCTGTTGAACGGAATTTTAGAAAGAGGAAATAATAAATGAAAAAACTTATTCTAACAGTGTTAACAGCATTGGTCGGGCTCAGTCTTTTATCAGCCCTGACTCTGGAACAAAGTCTGGATCTGGCCAGGAAGAACAACAAGGAATTGCTTTCCGCCCAGAGTGATATCGTAATCGCGGATCAGACTTACAAAGAGGTGCGCGGTATGCTGCTGCCGCAAATTACGCTGCAGGGGGCATATCAAATCAACACTACCTGGCTGCCTGATTCAGTAATTCCGCCGTCAATGGATTTTTCGGAAAGCCTTGATGAATTTGCTTCTGCCAATGACAGCACCCTGGCAGGAATCATGACAGGATTCTACACCGGAATGATACCAAAAAGCCCCATGGAAGAAGGATCTCTGGCAGGTCAGATCAAGCTCGACCAGATTATATTCTCCGGTGGGAAACTGATCAATGGAGTCAAAGCGGTCAAGCGCTACAGATCCATTCAGAAGCTCAGATATCAGCTTCTGGAACAGGATATTGTGGTTAAAACGACTGATATGTTCTATCAGACCATGCTGGCAAAAAAGGTATATGATATACAAGAGGAAGCTCTGACCACGGCAAATCGTCATTTGCAGAGAGTTGAACTGCTTAACCAGGAAGGCCAGATCTCTGATTTCGATCTGCTCAGAGCCAGATTGGAAGTGGCAAAGCTGCGTCCGGATGTCGTCAAAGCCCATAATAATTATGATCTGGCACTGAACGCTTTCCGTAACCAGATCGGGTTTGCAGGATCGGAACTGACCCTGGAAGGTGCTTTTGTGGTGCCGGAAGTCAGAACCGAAGATCTGGAAAATGCATTGCAGTTGGCAGAACAGCAAAGGATCGAACTGGAACTGCTATCCATAAATACGGAGATCTCAAAGATTAGATATAATGCCGAAAAAGGGAACTATCTCCCCAATGTCGCTCTAACGGCAGGTTATTCACTCTATACAGCGGCAGATGAATACAAAATCGAAAGAGATGATTTCGGCACGGCATTCAATGTCGGAATCGGTTTCAGCATTCCATTGTTTACGGGATTATCAAACACAGCAAAACGGATCAGTGCCAAGCACGGTTATATCCAGGCTCAGCTTAAAGAAACCGATACCAAAGAATTGATCACTCTGGAAGTCAGGCAAACCTGGCAGAATCTTCAGCATGCTATGGAGAATTACAACGTTCAACTTGAGAATATTCAAATGGCAGAAAGAAATCTGCAGCTTGCTCAGGTCCGCTTTGAAAACCAGATAGGAATTCAGCTTGAGGTTTTTGATGCCCAGATGACACTCAACAGCATCAAACTCAGCTATAACAATTCAGTTTACGAACTGATCAGTGCAAACCAAAAATACATGAAAGCCATGGGCTTTAAACTATAACGGAGAGTAAAAAATGAGAAAACACGCAATCATCCTGATC
>CAZWJK010000146.1:2607-3812 GCA_964634035.1 uncultured Candidatus Cloacimonadota bacterium
CTATTATGTTTGGCTGGTTGAAAACAATAAAGCCGTTAAGAGAGAAATCGAGGTTGGCAGCAATAACGGTATCAGGTTTGAAGTCAGATCAGGTCTTCAGCCGGGGGATGTGATAATCACAGAAGGCCTGGCCATGGTTTATGAAGGCAGCCTGGTCAAGGTCATTCAGTAAGGAGACTGTGAATGTTTCTATCAAAGATATCAGTCGACCGTCCGGTTCTGATCACGATGTTCATCCTGGTGTTCGTTGTGTTTGGGTTGCTGGCCTATTTTGAACTTCCGATGAACCTGATGCCTGAATTCAAAATACCCTATGTCAGCATTTCCACAATCTATCCGGGTGCCGGTCCCAGAGAAATAGAAACCCAGGTTACCAAAGTAATTGAGGATGCTGTCTCAACGGTAAGTCAGATCGATTACATCCAGTCTTATTCTTTGGATAATGTCAGTATCAGTGTGATCAAGTTCGATATGGGCAAAGATGTCAACGTAGCCAGCCAGGAAGTCAGGGACAAGATCGATGCCGTGATCACAAATCTGCCTACTGACACTCAAAAGCCGACCATACAAAAGATCGACGTAAATGCATTTCCATTTCTGGAACTGGTTCTTTCCGGTGATATGGACGGCAGGGATCTCTTTGAATTGGCAGATAAAAAGATCAAGGACAGGCTTTCACAACTGGAAGGAGTTGCCAGCGTCAACATCACCGGCGGTAACAAGCGCCAGATCAGTATCAAGCTGAAAGACAGGACAGTTTATGAGAACTCGATTTCACTAGCACAGCTCAATCAGATTCTAGCCGCTTCCAATCTTGACATGCCCGCGGGGCAATTTACCAAAGGGACACAGGAATATGCTGTAAGACTGAAAGGCGAGTTTCAGGATCTGGAGCAACTCAGAGAAACTGAAGTTCCCACAGCTTTCGGAGTAAAGAAGTTGCGCCAGATTGCAGATGTTGAAGATGCTTCTGAAGAAGTGCGCGAAAGAGCAATTTTCTTCAATGTTGAAAACATGAAACAGGACAACAATGTGGTCAGAATATCCATCACTAATAATTCTGACGGCAATGTCGTTAGCATCGCGGCAGCAATCAGGAAGGCTTTGCCTGAACTGCAGAGCGAGCTTCCCAAAGGGGTTGAACTGAACATCACAAGGGATGATTCAGATTTTACCAAAGCATCTGTCAACGATACTGTCAGTAA
>CAZWJK010000147.1:0-3791 GCA_964634035.1 uncultured Candidatus Cloacimonadota bacterium
AAAACGGCGGCAACCGGATCACCTGGAGCACCAATTCCTTAGGTTACAGGGGTGCAGAACTGCTGCCCGATCCAGATCAGCGAATTCTGGTCTATGGCGATTCCAACGTTTTAGCGCGCTTTTCCGAAGAGAAAGATACCTTTACTGCTCAACTCCAAGCACGACTGAGCTCTCAAAATTCCGATACCAGCATCGAAGTGGTCAATGCCGGACTGGTGGGAGCGGGAACCGATCAGTGCGTTCTGAGGATGGAACAGGAACTGCCCCGGCTCAAACCTGACCTGGTCATCCTACACATCTTTGCTTCCAATGACATGGGTGACGTGATCAGAAACCGCCTGTTCGAGCTTGATGAGGAAGGTAAGCTGGTCAAAACCGACTTTCCACTGCTGCCTGATCCTGATTTCAAGAGCGAAACAGGGATCAAGGCCAGGCTGAAAAATACCCGCCTCTTTGCTTTGGCGGGAAGGTTAAACCGCTCTCTCACAAGAAAAGGACAGCTTGATCCGGCTGCTTACATTCAGAGCATAGACAGGACAAACGATGAGGAATTCCGCGTTTACAAAGAACGCCGCCCTCTGCAGTTCTCCCATTTTGCTGACCACTATGACATCGATATTGCCATCCGTCCGCAAGCTGAGAGCTCCATAATCAAAGTGAAACTGCTATCCGGTTTATTGCAGAAAGCCTCTCAGATTTGCACGGAAAACAACTGCAGGCTGATGGTCCTGATCCAGCCTCCGGTCTTTGATCTGTGCTCCAATCATTTGTTTGGGCCGAAAGACCTTTCCTCTTATCAGGATTACAGGCCCGAAAGACTTTGTAGCGTGATCGGACAGGCCTGCCGGGACCAGAACATCCCGGCGCTTGATCTCTTTCCTGTCTTCAGTTCGTCCCAACCGGAACAACTGTATTTCCGCCTGAATGACGACCATTGGAATGACGCCGGACAAGCACTGGCAGCCCGCATTACAGGTGATTTCATCAGTCAGAACCAGCTGCTGTTTTGAAAATCAGATACTGGAATCATCCTGATGTTGATAAATCACGGTTTAACAAACGGGATCAGTCTGTGCACCCGTTTCAGGTAGTCCTCATATTCTTTGCCGAAAGCTGCCAGAAGCCGCTTTTCCTCTTTTCTGATGAAGAGCATCACTCCCAGGTAGATAAAGACCGATACTGCCAGATAAATCCAGGTTTGTGTAATGAAGCTGACGGCAGGTAGAACCAGCCAGATCATGCTTGCGTAAATGGGGTTGCGCACGATACTGTAGGCAGAGGTCGTGATCAGATTACCCTGGGAAAAACCTGAAATCAATTGCAGGACTGCTATGCCCCAGAAGAACAAGCCAATAACCAGCAATATATAACCGATGGGAATCAGATAACCCAGGCCGACAGGCAGAGCTGCTATTCTGGGCAGGTAAAACTGCAGATACAAAGCGAGCAGAAGGAAAGGCAAGGTAAAGAGGATGATCATTCCGCCGCTGCCGATGATGTTCATACCATGTTGTTTTTTGAAGATACTCAGCATTATCCATCTCCCCACTAATTTTATCTGACCAAGTTATTTAGAGTTTCCTTGTATTGCGCACCTACCTTATTGTCAAACAAATAATTGCACTTGATTTCCTCCATAAAGCACTCAGAAAAGGCTGTATCTGAAGCGGATCGAAAGGGAGGGATTTATGGGCGTAGCAAAAGGAAATAAATCATTGACCAAAACGCTGTTTGCAAGATTATGACATTTCATAGACTTGTGACATAAAAATGAACAGATAGGAAAAAACCGATGCTGAAAGCCAAAATTCATGTTTTTCTCAAACCCAGCGTACTGGATCCGCAAGGGCAGGCAGTTACAAATTCATTGCACTCTTTAGGCTATGACGCCATCAAGGAAACCCGCATCAGCAAATACATCGAGATCCTGTTCGACGAGACCGATGCAGACAGGGTGAGTGAACAGGTGCACACCATCTGTGACAAGCTGCTGGCCAATCCCAACACGGAAAAATATGCCTTTAAACTGGAGCCGGCAGAAGACAAATGAAGGTCAGCGTCATAACTTTTCCGGGTTCAAACTGTGACCACGATGCGCTGGAAGTCTTTGCCAAGCGTGGTCACAATACTGTCTCCATCTGGCACAAGGACACTGAGTTACAGAGTCCTGACCTGGTGATCCTGCCGGGCGGCTTTTCCTATGGTGATTATCTAAGATGTGGTTCGATCGCCAAGTTTTCTCCCATCATGAACGAAGTCATCAGCCATGCCAACCGGGGCGGCCTGGTACTTGGCATCTGCAACGGCTTTCAGATCCTGACGGAATGCGGGCTTTTGCCCGGCGCTCTGATGATGAACAAATCCCTGCAGTTTATCTGCCAGCATCAGTTTATCCGCGTGGAGAGCGATTCCACACCATATACATACGGACTGCCCGAAGGCAAGGTTTTGGACATCCCGATCGCGCACAAAGAAGGCAATTTCTTCATCGATGAGGACGGACTCAAAGCTTTGCAGGACTGGGACAGAATCGTGTTCCGCTATTGTGACGAAGCAGGCAGTGTCACTCCTTTTGCCAATCCCAACGGCGCTTTGGACAATATCGCCGGCATCTGCAATGAGCAGCGCAACGTGATGGGCATGATGCCTCATCCGGAAAGGGCTGCGTGCGAACACACAGTGTCGCGGGACGGGCTTTTCATCATCGAGGCGATTGAGAAATATTTCAGTAAATAGAGTGTATGTCTGGGCAGGCAACAGACTTGCCCCAAAGTATTGCATATGTTCAGCATAAATAAGCAGGTTTCAAAACTGGCGGATGTGTTTTTCCCGCAGGTCTGTGCGAACTGCCATCAAAGGATAGCGGACCAGAAGCTTTGGCTGTGCGGGTCTTGCCATGACAGGCTGAGTTATCTGCCGGACCAGATCTGTCCCAAATGCGGCATTCCGACCGAAGAAAGCGTGTGCCCGAACTGCTTTGAGAATAACTATGTGTTCACGCGGGCGGTTTCCGTATTCAGCTATGAAGGTTCAGCCAAAGCGCTGGTGCATGCTATGAAATATCAAGGTTTAAAGGGCATCGGAGACTGGTTTGGGAACCAGATGTTCAGGGTTTTGCTGCATGAGCAGACCTTGACGGAGGTGGACTATGTCACAGCCATACCGTTACACAGGGTGCGCAAACGTGAGCGCGGATACAATCAATCGGAACTGATCGCCCGGGCTCTAGCGTCAAGAATCGAAAAACCCTTCACTGATAAAGCTCTGGTACGAAGGCATCATACGGAGTCTCAGACTCAACTGAACAGGTATGAGCGCCGGAAAAACATCATCGGCGCATTCAAAATAGGCAGACTGGATCCCTCAGGGAAAAGCTTTCTGCTCATAGATGACGTCTTTACGACCGGCGCAACGGTCAACGAGGCAACCAAAACATTGCTCAAGGCAGGCGTAGCAAAGGTTTTTGTCATGACAGCCTGTCACGGAACTTAGGATGAATGATTTACATGTAACGATCACTACGGAAGAAGCGCACATCATGATCGAAAAGGTGGCGCGCTATGTGGCGGAGCGCGGAATGGCCTCTGCAGGCATTCTGGCTGCCGAGTCACTGCGTCCGCTGCACGGCATCGGCAGCCAGTTTATGTTTTTCATCCTGCCTTTTGCCGAGATCATCTTTGACTCCAAAAAGTATCAGCAATTTGCGCTGCTGCTGGAAAAGGAAGATTATGTGCGTGCGCTCATCAACCGCATGGATGAACTGGATGAGGAACTGAACCGTGAACGCAGGC
>CAZWJK010000148.1:0-3753 GCA_964634035.1 uncultured Candidatus Cloacimonadota bacterium
GCAACCCTTCTGTTCCTTTTTGTGAAACCTTGCCTTTCCCATAATACCATTACTTGACCATTACGGTACTACTACGGTACCATTACGGTAATTAACCGTAATGGTACCGTAATGCTATAGTAATGGTAAAGCAGTGCTTCTATGCAAGTTCTGTGAAAGGACATTGTTGTTGGGAAAGATCAGGAATCAGGTATGCAGGACATACGCAGAGAGAATTTACTTGCCTGTTTTGGCAAGATGGATAAAATGGATTAAAGAACACTTTCAGTAATGTATGCAACTGAAAGTCAGCATCTTGCAGATTTAATGACAGTTATAAGATAAAATATAAATTAGAAAGGAGAAACGGCATGGACAAAGAATCCAGGCAGCCGTCAAAACTTGATATCACTGCCGAGTTTCCACCCCACCAATGGGAAGAATGGAAACAGGCAGTGGAGGAATCGCTCAAAGGTGTTCCCTTTGACAAGGCAATGTTCACTAAAACCTATGAGGGGATTGACCTGAAGCCCATATACCGAAAAGATGACATTGAAAACCTGCCCCACCTGAATTCACTGCCGGGACAGCCACCCTTCGTTCGCGGCAACAGGGCTGAAGGTTATGCGCTGGAGGGCTGGAAGATCGCGCAGGAACAAAACGACTGTGATCCCGAAGAAGCAAACAAAGTCCTGCTCGATGAACTGAACCGCGGGCTGAACGCAGTTAACATAAAACTCAGCGCAGCCACATTGAAAGGAAAGAATCCGTCTGAAAGTGACCCTAACTGTTACGGAATCAGCCTTTGCTGCCTGGACGACATCTGCACGGTTTTCCAAGGTGTGGCTTTGGATGCCGTTCCCATCAGCATAAAGTCAGGCGCGGTGGCTTTACCCATGTTGGGTTTGCTCAATGCCTGCCTGAAGAAAAAAGACGTTTTACTCAGCAGCGTTGAAGGCTGCGTCGGATTTGACCCGCTCTCTGTTCTGGCTTCGGAAGGCAAGCTGGAAACGGATCTGGAGACTGCCTTTAGTCAAATGCATCAGATGACCTTTTGGGCAGACACCAAAGCTCAAGGGATCAGAACAATTCTATTGAATGCTGCAATTTACGGCGATAGCGGATGCAATGCAGTGCAGGAGCTTGCCATGGCTCTGGCCACCGGCAACGCATACATTCAAGCCATGCTGGAAAAGGGACTTTCCATAGAACAGATCGCTCCACGCTTTCAACTAAACCTGTCCCTGGGTTCCAACTTCTTCATGGAGATCACCAAAATCAGAGCTGCGCGCTTGCTTTGGTCAGAACTTATGAAAGCTTACGGAACCAGGGAAGAAAACCGGAAGATCTGGGTGCATGGCATTACCACAGCTTTCAATAAAACGATCTATGACCCCTATGTCAACATCCTGAGAACCACGACAGAAGGTTTCGCAGGCGTGATCGGCGGTCTGGACAGCCTGGAGATCACACCTTTCGACGAATTTGTCAGACCTGATGCTGAGTTTTCCCGCCGCCTGGCACGCAATCAGCAGATCATCCTGCAGGAGGAAACACATTTCGATAAAGTGACAGACCCTGCGGGAGGAAGTTATTATGTGGAAACACTGACCTCACAAATTGCAGAGCAGGCGTGGTCGCTGCTGCTGGAAATTGAAGCTGCCGGTGGTATGGCAAAAGCTTTGCAGGAAGGGCTAATTCAAGCTACCATCGGAAAAATCGCTCAGGACAAAATCGGAAATGCTGATAAACGCAAGGATGTCTTCATCGGGATCAATATGTTTGCCAATCCGCTGGAGCAGCCTCTGGAGCAATCCGAAACTGCCTGTTCATGCAAATCAAAGGAACGCTTGGACAAGATTAATGACCTGATCAAATCAGACCGGGTGGGGCTGCAAGCCAGCCTGCAATACATCAAGGACAATATTCACAATCCGTTCATGGTGGACATGATAACCGATGCCTGGCTGCACGATGCAACCATCGAAGAGATCGATCTGGCGCTTAATCCTAAGAATCAGTCAGTATCAGTTGAACCTTTGCCCAAACTCAGGGCGGTTCAGCATCTGGAAGAGCTGCGCGATAGAGTTGTTTCATATCAGCAGACCAATCAGACTGTACTGTCGGTCTTCCTTGCCAATATGGGTCCGATCGCACAGCATAAGGCAAGAGCTGATTTTGCCACAGGTTTTCTGCAGGTGGGCGGATTTTACGTTGCCGGCAACGACGGTTTTGCCACACCGGAAGAAGCAGCGGAAGCAGCTCTGTTTTCAAAGGCGCAGGCAGTATGCATCTGCTCCACGGATGACACTTATCCTGAACTGGTGCCTCAAATCATAAGCATAATAAAAGCAGAAAAACCGGATATGATTTTCATTCTGGCTGGCTATCCTCAGGACATGGTGGAAACCTATAAGCAACAGGGCATTGACCTCTTTATCCATCTCAGAGCTAACGCCTTTGAGACATTATCCGAACTGGCTAACAGGATGGGGGTGAAATAATGAAACCTGATCTGACCAAAATCAAACCCGGATTCTCAACCTCCAATCCTGACTGGAATAAATTCAAAGCGGATATAGAGAAAAAAGCTAAGCAGGATTTTGAGCACCTGCTCTGGAAGACAAATGAGCAGATCAATGTGAAACCGCTCTACACCATGGAAGATGTCAAAGACAATCCGTTGCTGAACTATCTGTCGGGATTGCCGCCTTTCCTGAGAGGACCTTATCCGTCAATGTTCATCCAAAGGCCGTGGACGATCAGACAGTATGCCGGATTCTCCACAGCCGAGGAAAGCAACGCTTTTTACAGGCGCAATCTGGCCATGGGCCAGAAAGGCCTTTCCATTGCTTTTGACCTTGCCACCCACAGAGGTTATGACAGTGACCACCCAAGAGTGGTCGGCGATGTCGGCAAAGCCGGTGTGGCGGTCGATTCCATCCTGGATATGAAGATCCTGTTTGACGGCATTCCTTTGGATCAGATGTCAGTATCCATGACGATGAACGGCGCTGTTTTGCCGATCATGGCATTTTACATTGTGGCGGCAGAAGAGCAAGGAGTTAAGACAGAACAACTAAACGGAACCATCCAAAATGACATTCTGAAAGAGTATATGGTCCGCAATACATATATCTATCCACCTGAGCCGAGTATGAAGATCATTGCAGATATTTTCGCCTACTCATCCAAGCATATGCCGAAATTCAACTGCATAAGCATTTCGGGATATCACATGCAGGAAGCAGGCGCGACTGCCGATCTGGAAATGGCATATACTCTGGCAGACGGTTGGGAATACATCAGGACAGGCATCAAAGCCGGAATCGACATCGATGTTTTCGCACCCAGATTGTCATTTTTCTGGGCGGAAGGCATGAACTACTTTATGGAAATCGCCAAGCTGAGAGCGGCTAGAGTCTTATGGGCAAAGATAGTGAAGGAATTCAATCCCAAGAATCCCAAGTCCATGGCGCTGAGAACCCATTCCCAGACCAGCGGCTGGAGCCTGACAGAACAGGATCCTTACAACAACGTTACCAGAACCTGCATTGAAGCTTTGGCGGCAACTTTGGGGCATACCCAATCCCTGCATACGAATTCTCTGGATGAAGCGATAGCTTTGCCGACTGACTTTTCCGCCCGCATTGCCAGGAACACACAACTCTTCCTGCAGCACGAAACAGGCATCTGCAAAGTCATTGATCCATGGGGCGGAAGCTGGTATGTGGAAACTCTGACCAATGAACTGATGAACCGTGCCTGGGATCA
>CAZWJK010000149.1:0-3705 GCA_964634035.1 uncultured Candidatus Cloacimonadota bacterium
GAACCCGCGACATCTACCTTGGCAAGGTAGCGCTCTACCACTGAGCTATTCCCGCCCGTTAAATCATTTCAGTTTATCCAAAACCAAAAACACCCTGATTTTGTCAATCAGAATTTTGCTCCGATTCGCTGAAGATCTCTGCCGAAAAGCGGTAAAGCTGTGCCTTGTCGTCCTTCCAACTTCCCGCCGGCAGCCCTGCTTTGTAACAGATCTGATTTAAATAGGTAGGCAGATCCCAGTTCCACTCCACCGGAACCTGGGGCAGCAGCAATCCGCTGCCATAGGGATGGTTGAGCAACAGACCGTCCCTGCCGATCTCTATCTCATTGGTGTCAAGGACAAGCTGCATCGGTGACAGAACCGAAATCTCGATCGTGATGTCTGGCAGTTCATTCTCTTTGACCTGGGGGAATCTGGGATCCTGAAAAGCTGCTGCTCTTGCCATTTCAACAATGCTGGGCACCAGATCCTTGAAGCCTTTGATATAACCTATGCAGCCGCGCAGTTCGCCGTGTTTGTGCAAAGTGACAAAGACGCCCATCTGGATACTAAATGCCTCGTCATCCGGATATATAATGAAATCCTTGCTGAATTTCGTTTCGATGGACTGCCGCGCAAGTGCCAGTAACTCTTTTCTCTGTTTCTCGCTGAACATTTATTATCCCCTCAGCAAAGCGGCGGAAAGATAGCCCACCACCTGACCGTAATCGCCGGAAGCCGCTCCCGAATGAGTATAGAGCAATTCCTTGAAACTGCTGCCCTCAGATTTTTCTGCCAGGTGCATCAGTGTCATGATCCCGGCGAATCCGCAGGCTTCTGTTCTGCCTGTTCTGATGCTGCTGTAGAAGCTGTCCGTGTCTTTTGACTTGATCTGCTCGATCAGCTTGCGGTCCATCTCTTCTGCTTCCTGTGCCGAATGGTAATGTGACAGATCAGAAGATACAACCAGAACGGTATCTTTGTCCAGATAGCCGGAGATCAGCTCTGACAAACGCGAACTGACCTCTTTGGTCTGATTGCCGATCATGATGGGAACGACTTTGACCTCCGGATTCAGGTAAGCCAGGAAAGGCAATTGCACCTCCATACTATGCTCATTCTGGTGATACCAGTCGTCGATCACCTCAGCGCCTTTGGCAAAAAGCTCTTCCGCCAGTTCTGCATTAAGGCTCAGCTCTCCCAGCGGAGTCGCATATTTCTGATAAGGGCTGACGCTGAAGCTGAAATGATTGCCCCGATGGGAAGGATGGATGATGATGGCTGTTTTGAACTTCTTCTGTGAGAGCAGTTTATAGGAATGCGCGCCGCAGAAACCCGAATACATGTATCCGGCGTGAGGAGAGATGACACCCATTATCTCTTCCTTCAGGGCAGGAATCCTGGAAGTATTGATCCAGTTCTCGATTTCCTGCTTCAAACGGCTCGGACTGCTGTCATAAAAACTGCCCGCGAAAATGGCTTTTCTCAACATAACTACCTCTCTTTAGTGACTTTGCCTCCGTTCTCCTCAACGATGCAAAGCTGCCCTTTCTGAATCAAATCGTCAAGGATTTTATGCGCTTCCGCCTGATTTTCTTCTGGGATCATGACCTCAGCCCTGACCTGCTCGGTAAATTCTAGCGGATTGATCATGGCGTTGAACTGCGCAAGTTGGTGCTTAAGCCCTTCCAGAGCTGAGTATGATGATGTTATAATGACTTTATCATAAATAATATAGTCGATCAAATCACTCTTGGAAACAACCTCTTCCACAGCTTCGGAATAAGCGTCGATCAATCCTCTGACCCCCAGTTTGACACCACCGAAGTAGCGGGTCACGATGCCCAGGACATTGGTCAGATGATTTTTCAGTAAGGCATTGAGGATCGGTTTCCCTGCCGTTCCGGATGGCTCACCCTGGTCGGAATAATATTGAGTTTCCTGTTTTCTGCCCAAAACATAGGCATAGCAGTTATGGGTGGCATCCTTATATCTATCATTATGTTCGGAAATGATCTGCTTAACATGTTCCGTATCATTCAACGGATACAAAAAAGCGATGAATTCCGACCGCTTGACCTTGATCGCATTTGAACAGATTCTATCTATCGTCTTCATTATTATTTCACCTTCGGGATCTCGCTCCATCGCGTCGTATAGCGGGGTGAAAGTTTTGCCCGTTTCATTTCCCAGTCCTTTTGGATCCCGGCGCTGGCGTAGAAGACCGTATCCTGCCCCATGTATTTATTCACGGCATCGATCACATCCATCAGGACTTTGCGTTTATCGTCAAGGTAGTTTTCCGCCATGAAGGTGAGGGGCACGTCTTCTTCCTGGATGATGTCGGTGAGCATGACGCCCGCTTTCTTGAATTCAAAGCCCGGGGCAAAGAGTTCGTCCAGAAGCTTGAGCGCAGTGGAGATCAGTTCCGGCGTATAGGCGGTGGGTGGGAAGAGGGTGGTGGAAGCTGCGTTGTTATATTGCGGTCCGTCCTTGAATCGGTTGGTATTGAGAAAGACCATCAGATGCCCCGCCACGGATCTCTGCCTGCGCAGTTTTTCCGCCGCCCTGATCACGTAGGTGGAAACCGCCTCCTGAAGTTCAGCCAGGCTTCCGACCTGTTTACTGAACGATTTGGAAGTCACAATCCCTTTTTTGGGGCCGGGCGCTTCATCCATATCTATGCAGGAAAAACCCTTCAGTTCAAGGACTGTCTTATGTCCCACGCTGGTCATGTAGTGGTCGATGAATTTCTCATCCGCGTCCCTGAGCTGGCGGGCGTTGGTGATCTTGCGCTGAATGAGGAATTTCTCATACTGCCTGCCGATGCCCCAGACCTTGGCGACCGGGATGGATTCCAGGATCTTGTCCAGTTTGGGATGTTTCACCATGTTGAAAACGCCGTTGTAACCGTGATATTTCTTGGCGGTGTGATTGGCGATCTTGGCGAGGGTCTTGGTATTGGCGATGCCGATGGAAACAGGTATTCCGGTCCATTTGCGCACCGTTTTCCTGATCTCTGCGCAATACTGGCTGATGTCTCTGCTCCTAAACCCGTTCAGGTTCAGAAAGGCCTCATCGATGGAGTAGATCTCGAGGTCAGGACAAAAGTGCTCCAGAGTCTGCATCACCCGGTTGGACATATCGGCGTAGAGCGTGTAATTGGAGGAAAGCAGGATTCCGCCTTTGCTTTTGATCATGCCTTCATATTTGAAGCCGGGAGTCCCGATCGGCAGATTCATCGCCTTGATCTCATTGGAGCGCGAGACTATGCAGCCGTCATTATTGGACAGCACGGCCACGGGTATGCCCTCCAGCTTCGGATTGAACACCCGTTCGCACGATACATAGAAATTATTGCAATCGACCAGCGCTATGATCTCGTTGGTCTTCAGATTTATTCTTCTCATCATTTCCCGCATCTTATTTTGCCTGAAGCCCCGCTTCTGTCAACTGAAAAAAGCACTTGTCCCGATCTGATAAACCAGCGTACTAATCCGATTATTTAAGTTTAAGAATTATGGAATTCAGATCAATATTGGTTAGCGCTTAAACAATTCAGTTTGAGCGAAGCACGAAATTAGCGGGGTATCAGGCAATAAAACCCGCTGATATCCTGCTGATATTAAATAAGGATTAGACTAATTGTATTATGTTAGCTATGAGGTAAATACAAAATAATGAGAAATATAATACAGACATAGAAAGTAATCCATAGATCAGATA
>CAZWJK010000150.1:0-3625 GCA_964634035.1 uncultured Candidatus Cloacimonadota bacterium
TAAGGAATAATCATGTAAGAGATAAGGAATTGTGTATGAAATACTTTGTGATGATCAGCCTGATAGTGTTGAGCGTGCTATTAAGCGCAGCGCCGGTGGACCGGGACACGGCAGCCCTGGCAGCCCGAAATTGGGCTCAGGTCTGGGCTCCTGCCGGTTTTGACGCCAGAGCGATAGAACAAACCATCCCGCTGGGCGACAGGAATGAGCCTGCGCTGTATCTGTTCCAATACAATGACGGATTTGTCGTGACTTCGGCAGATGATGCCGTGAAGCCAGTGCTGGCCTACGGTTTTGACACCGTGGTGGGCAGCATTGAAGACAATCCCGCCTTCCGCGATTATTTGCTCACGCTGCAGCAGGAGATCATTGAGATCAGGCAAAGCGGTCTGGATAACAGCTTTACCGCTATCCAATGGCGCGATGTATTATCCAACAACATAGAAAGAAACGGGACGCGGAGTGTCGCTCCGCTGATATCGACCAAATGGAATCAGGGCTGGCCATATAACATGTATTGTCCTGTTGACGCCGCCGGACCGGGCGGGCACGTCTATGCCGGCTGCGTAGCGACTGCCATGGGCCAGGTGCTCAAGTACTGGAACTGGCCGATCACGGGAACCGGAACGCATTCCTACTATGCACAAGGTTATGGCAACCAGAGCGTGAATTTCGGCAACACCACCTATCAATGGGCTCAGATGCCAAACTCGGTCCATACACCTAATGATGCGGTGGCAACTTTGCTCTATCATCTGGGCGTTTCCGTTAATATGATGTATGCGCCGGATGGCTCCGGAGCCTATAGCGCAGCGGTTCCGTCCGCTCTGATCGACCATTTCAGATATGCAACCAATGCGCAGCAGAAAATGAAGAGCAATTTCAGCAGTTCGGTTTGGGAACAGATGCTGAGAGACGAACTGGACAGCGCGCGCCCGTTGTATTACAGCGGCAGCGGTTCCGGCGGCGGCCACGCCTTCAACTGCGACGGTTACCAGGGAACCAATTATTTTCATTTCAACTGGGGCTGGTCAGGCTCCTATGACGGCTACTATTATGTCAGCAACCTGAATCCGGGCTCTACTTTCAACAACTACCAGGGCGCTGTTTTCAACATCATGCCGATCAATTACAACATCGGAGCGGTGCAGATGTCGATGGCGGGAACGAATTGCTCCGTGGGCGAGACCGCCACCCTGGAAGTCATCACCTATCCCATCCTGCCGGATTGGAACGTGACAAGTCTCAACTTCGTGGTGGAATATGACCACGAATTCGTGAATTACGTAGGCTACGAGACAACGGGTACAATGCTGGAAGGCGACGCTGTCAGCGTAATGCAGATGCAGCCGGGCAGCATGGCGTTTTCGGTGAACTGCAGTTCAGCTCTGTCGGGAGCGGGAACACTGTTCAAAGTTAAATTCCAGCCAACCATTCCGGGCGACTTCGTGTTTAACCTTGGCTCATTTTCACTGAACAGCACACCGGTCACACTTCTGTCCTCCGTTACCATCAACGTGATGGCGGAAGTCAGCGAACTGCAGAATTCCGTCATCGACCTGATGAACGCAATGCATATTCCCTATGATGCGATCGCCACAGTGCCTCTGACCACTACCTTTCTGCTGCCCACCTGGAACGTGACGACGGCAAGCTTTTCGGTCAGCTATCCTGATGCGCAGGTGAGCTGGGAAGGTTATGACAGCGCCGGCACCCTGGCGGAAAATGCCCAGATCGCAGTCACGGAAACGGTTCCGGGTCAATTGGATTTCAGTCTTAATTTCAACGGCATGCTGGTCGGCAACGGAGAATTGCTCAAGCTCAGATTCAGAGCGATCGGCAATGTGGGGCACGTCTCCCTGGCCACTCTGACGATCAGTGATTTCTACTACAACCAGACCCTGGTTTTGAATATGCAGCCGGGCTACATAGTGCTGCTGCCCGTCACAGCCAATGAAGATGAAGTGACCGTTGTGCAGAACAGCTTCACGGCAGGGCCGAACCCATTCAATGCAACAACCAGACTGAACCTGACTTTAAGCAAATCAGCCCAGCCGGCTGAGATCAAGGTCTATAACCTGAAAGGGCAATTGGTTAAAACTATCTTCAGCGGTGAAGTGAAAAGCAACCGGATGATGATCGACTGGAACGGCAGGGATGACCAGAACAAAGAAATTCCCGCCGGCATTTATCTGCTGAAAGTGCGTTCCGGGGAAATTGATAAGACCGTAAAACTTTTAAAGCAAAAATGAAACAAGCCCTCAGGGGGTTGAGGGCTGTTTCAGGAGATGTTCAGGAGGGTTAGGGGTATCTTTAAAACCTCTGATCTTCTATATTTGCCGGTGTGCCGATTAAGCATACCGGCAATTTTTTTTCAAGCCTTAAAATCCGAACCAGGGACCGATGGAAATGGTGTAGCCCTGGAAAGGCGTGTCGGGAGAGTTCTTGATCTCGTAAGCTTCGCCTTCTTCATTCCTGATCTTCCAGCCGCCAGTCGGACCGTAGCCATACAGGTAACCGCCTTCAGCCCTGAGCCCGAACCAGCTCAGCAGACGCAGCATAAGCTCCGCCCGGGGTTGGACAAGGATGTAGCCCTTGCTCATGGTGGTGTTTGAATTATTGTCCATGATGTCTGATGTATCCTGTCCGGCAACAGGCCAATTGTAATTGCCGTTGGTGTGGATCAGACTGACAGTGTGCGAACTGCCGCCGATCATCACTCCCAGTGAAGAAACCAGGTTTTTGGTGAGAGCGAATCTCTTGTCAACTGTGGCACCGCCGATAAACATATCATACTTCATGTTGTTGATGTAATCATCTGCGACACTCACTTTTTTGCTGTCACCATAAAACTGGAACTGGCCGCCCAGGAACCAGCCGTGGCCGACGTTGCCCTTGAGACCAAAACCATGGGTCAGGACACCGTCTTCAGGAAGCTTGGAAAAGCCGATGGCTGTGATCAGTTCATTGACGTCTTCCATATCAGGATTGAAATACATGGGGATCCAGGAACCGCCGCCACCGCCGACAGAAAGTCTCTTTTTGATGATTTTCTGATTATCTTCAGGCAGTTCGGAGATCTGTGGCTTTACGCGACTGCCAAAAACAAATTCTATTTCTTTTTCTTCACCGTTGCGGAAGATCTTCAGAGTTAACTTATCTCCTGCACGGTAAAGGGTTTTAAGCTTGTCAAGCTCCTTCAGGTTGAGCACTTTTTTGCCATCCATCTCCATCAGGATGTCATCTTCCGCCAGACGGTATTCATAGGCGGGAGAATTGGGAACCACGCCTGTGATCAGGATTCCATAGCTATAAGGATAATCCAAAGCCTGCGCTTTGGGAAAATCAAGCTCTGAAGGATAGATGCCGAAAAATGGAGCATCGGGTGCTTCAGGTTGGGGCATATTGGTCATGTTAAGCTGGAGTTTTTTCAATTCCTGAAGCTTGGACAGATCACCGTCGCCTTTGATAATGATCCGCTTTTGACCTTTTTCCAGGATAACATCGTTATCCGCCAGCAGCAGAACGGGCAGCAGGCAAATAAGCAGTGCAATAATAAGAACAGTAGTATGTTTCATTTTTACCTCCATATATTTTATTCGCCAATGTAAGTGCAAGCCGTGTG
>CAZWJK010000151.1:0-3621 GCA_964634035.1 uncultured Candidatus Cloacimonadota bacterium
CAAAGCCGCTGGTGTCTTGATCCTATCGGAACTGGAATTCTCCGGCGGTCTGAGCGATACGGGCTAAAGCACCGGCAGCGTCAGAGGCTCCAGTCCATGTATAAAGGTTAGGGTGAAGGCGCTTGGCACAGCCCAGGCCTTGGCCATAGGTCGGGTCGGCTGTAGGGGTGCTGATGTGTTCGTCAACGCCTTCCATTAAGGCAGAGGTGATCTCCCAGTTTTCCATCTGAGCATGCCATTCCGCCAACTGCGGACGGCAAAGCTCATAAGCTTTCCAGGGTTCCTCTCTGATCAGGTCCATCATTCCCTCTTGCATGGGAACTGCATGACGGATCTGATTCCAGTGCACAGCGGCAACCTTGCGGGCGGTTGGTTCCTCCCGGCCGATCAGGGTTGCGTCTCCATAGGTGCCTACGCCGGCAAGCTGCATTTGCATAGGGACCAGCATTACGTCGCCGAAACCGTTAGGTGCCGGCTTGGTTGCCCTGTCTATAATATCGCCGCTGGGCTTCATCCAGTAGTCGTTATTGTCAAGGGATTCCACATACTCAATGTCTCCGGTTACTCTGGACCACCAAAGATGATTCTTGGCTTCCAGCCGCAGATCAACATCAAGTTGTTTGAATAGAGCTGCATCTGTTCTATTCATGATAAAACTCCTATATTATCCTTGTTTCTTTTTGAGTTTGATTAGGTATTCTTTAATGGCTTTACGCTTCTCCGGCGACAGCGCCATGATCTGATCCTCTGTCAGGTTCAGATAATCCGGGGGGACCTCAGAGCCGCTCTCAACAAAGACAATCTGCCTTGCCTGAGATTTCAGCTGAGCGGCCAGAACCGGATCGCTCTTGTCTGTCCGGGCTTGCTTGTAAAGCCGGTAACTTCCTTCATTAAACGGCAGATCCAGGCCTTCGCTTTTCTGATACTGCAGCCAGGCTTTAAAATCTGTCGGGTTGTTGCCATCGGTCTCAATCGTCTTGATAAGGATCTGCTGAGCTGCCGATAATGACGCTTGGTTAAGAACGGTAGAAAACCGTTGCTCTGCCTTATAGTCGGCCAAATCCTCAAAATACTTTTGGCTGGCTTTTCGGTAAGCTCCCGGATTATCTGCCATATACTCATCCAGCTCATCCTCGGTCTTTAGGCCCAGGCGCTCATGGATAGGTTTCAATCTTGGGTCCGGCTGATCATTGCCCTTTTCCTGGGTTGCCGCTGGTTGCCCCTGACCTTTCTTGAGCTCGTCATTTTCTTTTCTCAGTCGTTCAATTTCCTGATCGGCGGTTTGGCGGTTGCGATAAAGCTTAGGCAGGAGTTTATCCCGGTCCATGCTCTCCACATCCTTTTTCCAGTTCGCCAGTGCCTCCGGATCATGGACAAGGCTTTCCGGGGGCTTCACATTGATAGTGCCGTCCGCTCCCAGGGAGACTTCGGCTTGCTGTCCACTAATCTCAATGACTTCCTTGTCTTGACTTGCGTTAGGGTTCTGTTCCATTGTTTTATCCTTTAGGTTGCTAAGCCATTGCCTCATATTGGGTTGGCTTGCATTGCCCTTTCTGTGAATATAAAAAAAGCACCAGACAGCTCTCTGTTGAGAGTGCCTGGGGCTAATAGGTTTTTCCCGCGCCCTTTGGCATCTATTATGGTGTCAAGCTGTAACCGGACCTACTTAGGTTCTTCCTCTTTTTCGGTTTGTCCCGGTAACGTTAAAAACTCTGTCTTAACCAGGGTCTCACGTTTGACAATTTTAAAACATTGCCCAGCCCTGAAAGACAATGTCACCTCACCATAGTAAGCTAAACTTGTCAAGCTTTTTATTAGCTCGGACAAAAATTCGATCGTGTTCTTAACGTGCTCAGGCTGGTTGGGCACTTGATTGGTTCTCCGTTCCCTGGGCATACTGAGTGATCAGCGCCTGGATTTCCTGGGCCAGTTCTGGATATTGCTGGATGGTTTTATAAAGATCATAAATACCATCTTCCATCATCTTGTTGTCATTAACCCGGTCAGGATTAGTCACTGGCAGCTTGCGCAGAGTGTCCAGCCTTCCGGCCAGTCCGCTCCTAAACATCTGCATTGCCAGTTCCTGTTCTACCTGCTTCATGATTTCCTGGTTGGCCCGGATCGTGATTTCCAGGTAACAATTATCATTGGAAAGCTCATTATTGGCATTGGTTGCCACAGGGAACATCTTATCAGCGCCGGCCATGTCAATAGATCTGATCCTATGGGGATAGTTGCGGTGGAGGACGATCTGCTCTTTCAGCCAGTAGGCGGTCCGAACCAGGTCGTCTCTATACTTGTCTATCTCCTCTTTCTGATAGTTCTGCCCTGCTGCCTGAAGCTGTGCTATGGCAATGCCCGGCGTCTGTGCGTATTGCTGCTGGCCGAGCATAACATCCATGGCGCCGGTAAAGGTTTTCTGTGCGGCGGCTATGCGCTCATGCAGCTCCATAAACGCCCGGGGTGGTTCTGGAATGGGCAGGGCCTCCACTGCTCTCTGATTGGGATGTTCCCTCTCCCATTCGGAATCAATCAGAGGGTGCACATCAGTCCGGTGTCCATATTCTCTAAACTCTTTTTCGTTCTTGAGGGCGCCTTCCCGGATCATCCACTTATTGAGATAGTAGCGGAAAAGCATCAAAGTATAAATCGTGGTTGCTGCAATATCAATTTCCTGCAGATCTACCATGTCCTCAATGATGGCGAAGGGATAGACTGTATTAGAGTGCTGGTTCCCAGCCAGGAAAAAGTAGTTGAAGTTTTCGCCCAGGTATTGAGGTGGCTGCAAGACGATTTTACTGTCGGCTGTAAAGATAACCTGGAAAACTGCGGTTTCCTCAGTGGACAGGATCCCTGTCATTCTGACCTTTTCCGGCAGATATCCGCCCCGCTGGATCCAGTCCTCATAAGGGACGCTCATGTCGGTTTCCTGCCAGGCTGCTTGTGTTTCCGGGTCCTGACTGATCTCCAGCAGATCCTCGTCATATTCCGGCTTGGGAACGCTCCACTTTAACCCGCTGTCCAGGTCCTCAAAATAGACTTTCTCTATTTCGATTGTTTCCTTAAACTGCATGGTTATTATATGGCAAAGATCCGTTGCATGGATCCGGTCGGAATCGGTTGTCGCTGTGATTTCCCTGTAAAACTTCGGATATTGACGCCGCAGTTCTTTGACGCTGTAGTATTCCTCATGAAAGAAATACCGGATATCAGACAGATCAGGCGCACGGCCTGCAGGGTCAAATAATATGCGCCGGCTGTCCACATACTCCACTTTGGGGGTTCCGGTAAGCATGGTTGACTTGCGCCGCTTCGTGTTCCAGATCCCTCTGGTCACGCCCAGGCCGGTGTAAAACCAGTCATTCAGCTTGCTTTCGCTGGCGCTGGTTATGCCAATGAACTCCCAGGCGGAATTAACTTCACTGTCCATGAGATCCACTGGATCTGCTTCGCTATCCGTTGGGGTTGTATATTCGTATTCGTCAACCGGCTTAACGTCAATCTCTACATCGCTGCCCGACAGCATAGAGACTTTGAACTTGATCCCTTTTTTCAGCCAGTTATCCACGTAATATTTGCCTTTCCAGTAAACTTGAACGAGACACTTGTAACTTCCACATT
>CAZWJK010000152.1:0-3614 GCA_964634035.1 uncultured Candidatus Cloacimonadota bacterium
GGTGTTCGACGAACACACACGGCACTTCGGTGATGTCTTCCTCCTTGGCAGCCAGGATCCGGCCATGGCCGGCGATGATGTTGAGGTCCTTATCAACGATGACCGGATTGACAAAGCCGAATTCCCGGAGGGATGCCCGAAGCTGAAGGATCTGCTCCTTGTTGTGGGTGCGGGCGTTTCGGGCGTAAGGCACCAGTGAGTATTCCGACGAAAAGATACCATGGTTCCGCGAAAAAGAACCCAATTGTGCAAGTTGACAGGATTCATCTTCGATGATTGAATTGGTCCCCGAAGGGGAGCGAGATTCCGGTGAATCTCGCTCTAATGAATACTATTGTTTTTTCAGTCTGGACATGTGTTCGCGCATGGAAATCTTACCCTTGATCTCGATGAAGTACGAGTCGTAAATAAAGCGATCGATGATCGCATCGGCCATCGTGGCATCGGTGAACAACTCATACCATTTATCTGTGGGCACCTGGCTGACAAAAACCGTTGATGCTTTGTGATAACGGCCTTCCATAATCTCGAGGATATCGCGTGACTGCTGCAAATCGAAAACAAATGTCCCCCATTCATCAAACAACAATAACCCGACTTCCTGAAATTTTTTCAGAGCCGCACGGTATTTCCCCTGGTCGCGAGCTGTTTTCAGTTCTTCCAGCAACAATGATGTCTTGACATAGCGGACAGAATGCCGTTTCCGGCAGGCACTATTACCCAGCGCACAGGCAACCCAACTTTTGCCACTCCCGGATTTGCCCGTCAGAATCACATTCAGGGCTTCAGCCAGATAATTTCCAGAATCGAGCTTGGCAATAAGCGCGGGATCCAAATTACGGTCTGCCGTGTAGATGATATCCTCAATACAGGCGTCCTGATGAAACAACTGGGCATTCTTCAGCAGTCGCTGCAGATGGTTATTCTGGCGATGAATCCATTCGGCATCGACGATTAATCCCATCCGCTCTTCAAAAGAAAGGTTTTCAAAGCCTGGGGCGACAATTTGTTCGGCAAAGGCTTCTGCCAGCTTGCTCAAATGCAGGGCTTTGAGTTTTTCGATGGTCTGATTATTCAACATGATCGTGACCCCCCTTGATATCTTTGTAGTACTGGCTGCCGCGAATATTGTTGTGCTGCGGCAGGATTTGTGCATCCGTTGTAGAAACGGCAGCGGATTGTTCCTGGCGCCGTTTCAACCGTTCTTCGACAATCTTGTAGCTGACGAGATCACTGGCAGCCAATACACTGTGGCAAGCCCATTCCAGTTCAGCCGGAGTGAATTTTTTGGACAGGCTCAGCAATCCCATACAGGATTTATAGGCTTGCTGCGGGACAGCCCGTGCATTCAACAGTTTCTGGATCACTTGATGTGTCGAAGGCCCGATCCTTTCTGCCCAATGCAAAAATCGCCTGTCATCCCAGGAATCCAGCATCTGTTGGTGAGCGGGCGGCATATGCTCCGGATTAGTCACATACTGGCCTTTTTTCGAAGTATAGAGCCTGGGATGACTGCAAATGCGCTTGCCTTTGTAGAAAACCTCAATGATATTGGGGGTCATGCGCACATCTACTTTTTGCTTGATATACTCATACGGAGTAGAATAGTAAACATGATCACAGCTGATGTGATAGGAGTACTGAATGATGGCCTGTTTCCAGGTCGCCATTTCGTACCGGGAGCCCGGTAGCGGCTGCAGCCATTGTTTTTCTTCTGCCAGGAAGACGCTGCTTCTGCTGCCGGGTATCTTTTGGAATGGTTTACCATTGTAGTCAGTCAACTTTTTCCGCACGGTCTGGTTATACTCGGCCAAACTGAAGAAGCGTTCTTCGGGCTCCGCCAGCAACAGGCGGGGTGTTAAATTACCCACACTGTTCTCCGCCACGTTTTTATCCCGAGGTTTTTTCACGCGGGCGGGGATAATGGCAGCCCCATAAAAATCTGCCATTTCCTGATAGACTTGATTCAAGACCGGCTCATAGCGGTCTGCTTGATTCACCCCAGTTCGCAAATTATCGGGAACAATAACCCTGGGCACGCCGCCATAATACTCAAAGGCATGAATGTGCCCTTGAATCCAGCTCTCCAAAGACTGATCGGCAAATAATTCGGCGTAGGTGTATTTGCTTGACCGAAGACTGGTTACAAAGAGACTGGCCTCTTTGATCTCGCCGGTTTCTCGGTCAATATACTCGCCCTTTGTCCCAGCCCAGTCGGTTTCCATAATCTCCCCTGGTTTGCTTTCCAGATGCATGGTCGCCTTGGTCTTATGCGTGAACTGTCGGTAAAGGTCCGCAAAACGCGAATACATGTACGATTTTTGCTGCGCTTTCCTGCACAGTACAACATATTTTTCCCACTGGACCATGAGAGTCATCTTTGGTGCAGCGAGAGCGGCATGAATCGCTTCAAAATCCGGTTCATGATAAATCTGCTCTGATAACCTGATGTCTGGTGGATCCCCTGATACAGCCGCTTTTTGGATGGCAATCACCTTCTTCCTGGAGCACTGACAGCTGCTGGCGATTGCACGTTGACTGAGCCCGAGGTCTGTCAGTTTTAAGATTTTTTCTTCCAGATTCATGTTTTTGGCCTCCTTGAAAAATGTCACCTCTCGGTGCCATTTCATTAAAGCGAAGCCGGTTGACCGTTACAAGATAAAGACGCCTTTCGGCGTCAACTGTGCATGTAAGCAAAGACTGTGCATTTGACAATAAAATCTCTCGGAAGGTTGGTTCCCGGCTCGGAACCGTGGCTTTTTACCTCGGAATGCTGGTTCCCCCTTCTGGAATCAGGTGGTCCCCGGGCTCGGAATACTCACATGTCTGCGAATTGACAGGCTTGAAAAATCAGGAGTAACTATAATCAGTGCTAAAATTCACTGATAATAATTTTTTTCATTTTCATCATCTTGGCATAAGCGCCTGGCTTTTGCATCAATTCTCCCATGTTTTCGGGTATAATCTGCCAGCTTAAGCCATATTTGTCCTTGCACCAGCCACATATCTCCGACTCAGGCTGACTTGAAAGCTTTCCCCAGAAGTAATCAATCTCAGTCTGATCTTTACAAGCAACCGAGAATGAGATTGCTTCGCTGAATTTAAATTCCGGTCCGGCATTAATGGCTGTGAACGATTGCCCTACGAGTTCAAAATCCACAGTCAAAACCTTGCCTGCCAGATCAAGCTGAAAGTCAGCTAAACCTTCTTCAGAACTTTTGGGATAATAACTCGTGGAAACGATTTTACTGTTTGGAAATATAGAAACGTAGAAATTGGCTGCTTCCCTGGCCTTGCCATCGAACCATAAGTTTGGCGTAATCTTTTGCATCATAACATCTCCTTCCACGAATAACCGTCTACTTATTCGGAGCTTCACCATACTGGAACATCCAGTTGAAGCCATATTTGTCGGTGAGATCGCCGTAAAGACCGAAAAACATTTCAGCGAGTGGTGTGGTTACTTTCCCACCCATTGACAGCCGGGTAAAAAGAGTTTCAATTTCATCCTTGCTTTTGCAGACGAGGCAGATAATCAGCGCGTTGCCCTGGCTGTACGCATCGGCGCCGATCATGTCGGATCCCATGAGCATGACATTGCCGCTGGTCAGGAC
>CAZWJK010000153.1:0-3582 GCA_964634035.1 uncultured Candidatus Cloacimonadota bacterium
CAACAACACTCCCGAATATAATGAAACCGGCAGATTCAATGTCACCTTCAACAACATCGGAGCTGCCGCAGCCACCAATGTGACTGCTGTCCTGACCTGCTCCACACCCGGCATCACTATCACTGACAATACGGAAACCATCGCTTCCCTGGCCGCCGGAGCAAACACCACCATCAACAATGCCTATTACTTTAACATAGCCAACAACGTTGCCAACGGCACCATTGCCAATTTCACCATCACCATGACCATGGCCGGACAGGACCCCTGGATTCACAATTTCAGCCTTACCTTGAATGCGCCGGCCCTGTCTTTCGGCAACATGGCGATATCAGATCCATCGGGTAACAACAACGGATTGCTGGATCCTGGTGAAACTGTCACCATAACCATACCATTGAGCAACACCGGTTCAGCAGCTTCTCCTTCGGGAAGCACCACTCTGACCAGTCCCACCACCGGCATCACCATAAACAACAGTCCGCAAAGCTTTACTGCAATCTCCGCCAGCGGATCAGCCAACATCAGTTTTTCCGTAACTGCTGCCTCAGACATTACCAATGGAACTGCTGCCACCTTTATATTTAATGCCACAGCCGGAGCTTACACTGCCAATAAAACAACACAGACAACTGTCGGCGTTCCCCCCACAGTGATAATTGGAACGGGAACATCAGCCACCGGAGTTTCTGAAGGATGCCCCATCAATATCTGGTACAAGAGCCTGCACGGCCAGTCTGTCTATACTGCTGCGGAACTGAATGCAGCCGGTGTCTTTGGACCCATAAACATTACACAGATCGGCTTTTATAATGTCTCGGCTCCAACCCTTGCCCTACCCAATTTCATCATCAGAATGAAGCATACAACCTCAACGGATGTCTCAAGCTGGCAGACCGGCACAGGCATGACCACAGTTTACTCAAACTCGTCCTACATGCCTGCCATCGGCGGCTACGAAATGCTGACCTTGAGCATACCCTTCACCTGGAACGGAACAGACAACATCGTGATTGATACTGCCTTTGGACTGGTGGCCACGTATTCTTCGACCGGAACTGTGCAATACACTTCCGTGACAAACGGTTACCGTTATACCCGGAATGACACTTCCGACCAGACTGCTGTCTTTTCAGGCGGAACCGTATCTGTTTACCGTCCCAATGTCAAATTCACTTTACAGGGCGGCCAGACTCAGGCTCCTGCTATCTCTGTCAGCCCCGCCTCTGTTTCGGAATCTTTGGAAAGCGGCAGCAGTTCAAATCGCATTGTCACAGTAACCAACACCGGAACCGCCAATCTGAACTGGAGCATCCAGGGCAGGGAACTGGTTTTAAGTGATGCGCCGGAGCGCAGCATAATCGGCTCAACCCTGACCTGCTCTGCTTCACAATACACCCCCGGAGCCACTGAAAACTGGACATTCTCAGTTTATAATGCCAGCACTGACAGTGAATGGCTTAAAGATGTTTACATCACCTTCCCGACAGGTGTCACAGTTAATAGCGCCACCAACTTTGTCGGGGGCAGCGGAGGCGACATGACCCCCAACCTGACCAGCGGCAATGGCATAACCATCAACTGGCATGGGGAAGGTTCCAGTGGATGGGGTGTGGTTTATCCTGCAGAAACAGCGACTGCCACTGTCAATGTGACCGTCAATTCTGACTTCAGCGGCGATCTGACCATGCCCTATCAGATCGATGGAGATATCTATGGTTCTGAGCCCCACACCCTGACCGGCAACATGATCCTGACCCCATCCGGCGGAACGCCTTCCACCTGGTTCAGCGCCAGTCCGACCTCTGGAACCATAGCTGCCGGCGGCAATGCCACCATCACGATCCATTTTGATACTGCTGGTCTGGCTGACGGCACCTATAACTCCAATCTGGTGATCAATTCCAATGCCGTAAACTATCCCAGTCTGAGTGTTCCTCTCAGCTTAACCGTTTATACCACTCAGAATCCTTATCCCGTCGGGCCTCGTTTCGTGGCGGAGTGGGAACCTGCCAAAGGTGCCATCGTGCGTTATCCCTTGGGCTTGCCCTATGCTCTGCTGGCGAATATTTCCGCCTCTGACCTGCTCTATGTGATCGTCTCCACCGCCAACCAGTCCGCCTGCAACACAGCGCTTTCTAGCAACGGCGTCAATATGGCCAACGTCCGCTACATCAATGCTACGACAGACACTTACTGGACCCGTGACTACGGTCCCTGGACCATTTTCGAATCCGATAACTCAATGAAAATCGTGGACTTCACCTACAACCGCCCGCGTCCCAATGACGACGTCATTCCCACCGTGGTGGCAGATTATCTCGGCATCGGCCATTATGACATGCCCATCACGCACACCGGCGGCAACATCATGACCGACGGCATGGGCAAGGCGATGAGCACAGAACTGGTCCTTGAGGAGAACACTTCTCTCACTCAGTCCCAGATCAATACAATGTTCTCAAACTACCTGGGCGTCACGGAATACCAGTTGTATGTTGATCCCAACAACACTTATATCGACCACATTGACTGCTGGGCAAAACTGCTTGATGTGGACAAAGTGATGATCCGCAGCGTCCCGACCTCGCATGCGCAATACAGCGCCATCGAAGCTGTCGTGGCGAACTGGCAGACCAAAACCTCCAGTTACGGCACGCCTTACAGGATCTACAGGGTTTACACTCCCAACAACGAACCCTACTCCAATGCCTACATCCTGAACAAGAAGATCTATGTCCCCCAGATGGGCACCGCCAATGACGCCGCGGCCCTCACCGCCTATCAGAATGCCATGCCGGGCTACACCGTTCTTGGCTATTCCTACTCCAATTTCGAAAGCACCGACGCCATCCACTGCCGCGCCAACACTGTCTTTGACGAGCAGATGATTACCCTGCAGCACGTTCCGCCCACCTCTGTCGCGGCTGACCACTCTGTCGCCATCAATGTGCAGATCACTCATACCAATGCCCTCAATCCAGCCCAGACCTTTGTCGCCTGGAAACACAGTCCCGCCGCGGATTGGCAATATGCGCCGCTCACCCTTTCCGGAAGGGAAGGCTGGACCGCCAGTATGCCGACACCCGGTTATGGAGAAACGCTCTACTACTGGATCAAGGGCACTGATGTCGCAGGCAAGAACACCACCCTGCCTCTGTGCGCCGGCAGCGATCCCTTCACCCTGATCACCAATGTCATAATTGATCTGGATGCACCGGTCGTCACCATTACCAGAACCGGTCTTGGCGCTCTGCTGCAGTGGAATGCTGTTGCCAATGCGGATGAATATCAGATCTACCGCAGTCTGACGCCTTATGGCAGTTATTCCTTGCTGACAGCAACTTCCGCCCTTGAATATACCGATTCAGAAGTTCTGCCCATGGCGTTCTACTTCGTAAAAGCCGTCAGCAATCAGGCAACCCGTAACTGACTTAAAAATAATATATTAGATCAACCCTGAAGTCATTCAGGTTTATAAAAGTATACGCCCTGCAGGCAGGAACCATGCTTCCTGCCTGCTTGCTAGTCATAATCCTGTCGGGGTCCAGTCGAATTTAGCCCGAGTGGACCCCGACTGGA
>CAZWJK010000154.1:0-3515 GCA_964634035.1 uncultured Candidatus Cloacimonadota bacterium
AGCAAAGTCTTTTTCCAGTTCCGGTTTCCTATAGTCCTGCCAGGGCAGAAAGATCTTTTCACTGTAGGTGCCGGTCACGGAACTGTGATAGAAGAAGGCATACCTGAAGCGGACCAGGTCCCCCAGTTCGATCAGGGCCTTGGTTTCGCTTTCCGAAGCGGGAGCCATACCTTTATAATAGGCGCCTTTGGCGGGCTGGCCGTTATCCAGGTGCCAGAAAGTGGGGAAATTGCGGTTGAGATCCACTCCATCGGTCTTGAGATTGAGTTTGCCGTTGTAATTGGTGTCATTGTTGTTTTTGCGTTTCCACTGATACTGACCGGAAGTGACGGTGTGATAGGCATCCGGATTGAGGGTGGGCACGATCCAGAAAGAGTATTTGCCCAACACAGCCCTGACCTCCCCGTTCTGGGGCTGGGTCAAAAGACGCCGGGCAAAAGCCATGACGATCTCCACTCCCAATACCTCATCACCATGCACCTGACCCACCAGCAGAACCGGTTCCCGGTCAAACTCAGTCTGGATCTGCAGGGCCTGGATCGGCCTTTTTTCCGCTTCCGAATAGCCGATCACCTGCAGTCGGGCCAGCTCTGGATGAGCTTTGGCCCAGGCTTTCAGGTCCGCGTTCAGTCTGGCTTCCGTATAATAGGATTTGGGCAGAGGATAGACGTTGGCGATCTTGGGCGCACCGAAAAGCGGCATCAGGATCATCATAAGCAGACCTGCCATTACACTTTTTTTATCTATCTGATTAATCATCATCATGCTTCCTGAAAAGTCTCAGTCTTTAACCTACATCATTTTTTATTGACAAAAACGTCAACCAAAAAATCTTATACCTCTATATAGGAGATTTATTAAGGATGATTGGCACCCGACAACCAAAACGCATTAATAACATAATAAGATAAACCGAAAGCATTTGCAACCCTGCAGATGCTTTTTTTTTCGTTTATAGGAGTGAACATGAGATTGGATGATCTGATCCTGCAGGCCTTGGAAGAAGATCTGGGCACCGGCGATATCACCACCGGCTACCTGGACCTGGAACGCACCAATACCATAGCCTATATGATCGCAAAGGCGGAAGGCATGGTCGCCGGAGTGGACATTGCCATCCGGGTGTTTAAGCTGCTGGACGGCGAACTGAAGATCACCGTTTACCGCAAGGACGGTGACAGGGTCAAAGCCAAAGACGAGATCCTGCGCATCGAAGGCAATCCCTCCTCCATTCTCAAAGCAGAACGCACCGCACTCAATTTCATCCAGCGCCTCAGCGGCATCGCCACCAAAACCGACCATCTGGTTCAACTCATCAAACACACCAGTGCCAGGATCCTGGATACGCGCAAAACCACTCCTTTGCTCAGACGCCTGGAGAAATACGCCGTCCGGGTGGGCGGCGGATTCAATCACCGCGCCGGATTGTATGACATGATCCTGCTCAAGGAAAATCATATCCGGGCCGCCGGAGGCATCACCAGCGCCCTGCAGAGAGTGAAAGTGCATAACACGACCTACAAGATCGAGATTGAAGTCACCAATCCCAAGGAACTGGCAGAAGCTTACACTGCCGGTGCGGACAGGATCATGCTGGACAACATGGACATCAAAACCATCAAGCAGGCCGTCAAAAAATACGGCAGCAGGGTGGAACTGGAAGTTTCCGGCGGCATCAATGAAAACAACATAATCCAGTATGCCGAAACCGGAATCGACTTCATCTCCGTCGGCGCTTTGACCCATTCCGTCAAGGCCCTGGACATCAGCCTGTTATTCAAGGAGTAATAATGATAGAAAAACTAATGACTCTGGCCAGGATGCAGAAACTGGATGATGAGATAGGACGCTGCCGCGAACTGCAGAAAGTCCTGCCCAAACAACTGCATACCCTCATCCAGGATGTGGATTCAGCTTCTGCCAAAACGCAGGAGACCAGTACCGTCAAAGAGGGCATCGTCAAACGCCAGCACGAACTGGAAAGCGAGATCAAGCATAATAACGAACTCAAGCTTAAATATGGCAACCAATTGGCCGATATCAAAACCAACAAGGAATACAAGGCGCTTAATTCCGAGATCGCCAGCCTGACCCAGAAAAACAGCGATATCGAATCCACCCTGATCGAGCTGATGGAAACGGAAACCGAGATCAACAAACAACTGGCTGTCTGTCAGGACGAACTCAAAGCCGCGGAAAAACGCAAAGCCGAAAAAGAAGATGACCTCAGGCAACAGATCAGCGAACTGGACGGCAAGATAGAAGCCTTGCGCAAAAAACGCACCGAGCTCGCCCTCACCCTGCATGCCGATTCTCTGGTCAAGCAATACGGCAACCTGATCAAAAACAAAAGCAATCAGGCCGTCGCCTATAACCAGAACGGCGCCTGCAGCGGATGCGGCTTTGTGATCAGGCCCCAGATCCGCATCGAACTGGAACTGCGCAAAAAGATCCATAACTGCGAAAGCTGCGGACGCATCCTGATGAACCGTTTCGACGATTCTGAGTTTGATTGAACCAATAAAAGAATAAGGGAACACAAAATACACGAAAAGAACTGAAAACACGAATGCTCCTTTTTAGTGTTCTTTTCACTATTCCACTTTTTCACTCTTTTCCGTGTATTCCGTGGTAATAGAGTTATTATATAGAAGGGAAGATCAGATGTCCGCTGCTGTCAGAAGCAGAGGAAAGTCCGGACACCACAGAGCGGGATAGTTCCTAACGGGAACCTGTCGCAAGGCAGAGCCAGCTCCACAGAAACAGACTACCCCGGTTCACTTTGGCCGGGGCAAAGGTGAAAAGGCGGTGTAAGAGACCACCGGCGGTTCTGGTGACAGAACCGGCCAGGAAAGCCTTATCCGGTGCAATGCCAAATAGGAAAGCTCAGCGCTGCTCGCGCCATCATGCTTTCGGGTAGGCAGCTTTAGCCGTGATGCGAATCACGGCACAGAGGAATGGACATCAGCCTGCCGTCAGGCAGGTTACAGAATCCGGCTTATGATCTTTCCCCCAAGCCCAGCCTTCGGGTTGGGCTTTTTCTTTTTCACCCCAAAGACATTATTTTCATTTCACCACAAAGACACTAAGGTGCAAAAAAACACAAAGGAGTTTTTTTCAAAGTAAAGAAGCTAAGGTGCAAAGCTGCAAAGAAACAAGTGACGTATAGTCCCACCGGAACGACAGAATGTAACCCGGCACGTGAGTGCCGGGACATGCATCTCAAGCGGCAGAAAAGTCCGTCATTCCTGACTCAGGTATGTATCTCTTAAGCCTGTCATTCCTGCGAAGGCAGGAATCTTAATCAGCCGTGCCGACAAGCGCCCTCGCTTGTCATAGTACAGGCGGGACGCCTGTACCTACATCTTCATTCTGTTTTCTTTTTCACCACAAAGGCGCAAAGAATCACAAAGGGATTTTAACGCAAAGATGCAAAGGTGCAAAGCCGTAAAGACAGTCCCTCCGGGACGACAGAATGTAACCCGGCACGTGAGTGCCGGGAGATGCATATCAAG
>CAZWJK010000155.1:0-3515 GCA_964634035.1 uncultured Candidatus Cloacimonadota bacterium
CGGGATTTATATATATAATACTTGATTACACTTTTAAATTGCTGTCAAGATTTTTCACCACGAAACATAAGGAATAACAGAAAGGAAACACGAAAGACACAAAGGGGTAAATACGGCACGGATAACTTTTCTCTTTTGCGCGACCTTGTCAGTGTTATGTGCGGCACGGATAACTTCTCTCGCGCATTTTTGCGCAATCCTGTCCGTGTTGTTTTGTCTGGAGTGTGTCACCCCTCCGGGGTTGAATAATATTTGCATCTGTACTGGGGTTTACACCCCAGCCTATGTTATGTCACCCCTGCGGGGTTAGATTGAATATGAATGTTTTACTGGGATTAACACCCCAGCCTATGACCTTTCGCTCCTGCGGAGCTTTCCACTTTTTCACTGTTCCACTTTTCCACAAATATATCATTTTGTGTGTTGTGTTGCAGATTGGCAATCTGTTGGGTTCCGGTAATGGTATTGCCGGAGCAATGATTTGTAGCGCAGCCTTCCACTTATTCACTGTTCCACAAACAGACACACTAAAGTTTATGGAACAGCCATTCTAAAGAATGGGCTACATCACTCCGAATCGGTTGCTATGATTTTATAGAACCTGCGCTCTGCTGTCTGATTATTAAGAACTGCATAAGGATTTGTGGTCGATAACAGATAAGTGGAAGGGCTGATCTCAAAATCAGGCGTGTCGCCGGCGTAGACCTTATAGGTGATGAGATTGATCTCAGGGTAGGAATTTCCTTCCCAGCCGCCTTCCGTGACCTAGTCCCAGCTCAGATTGAACTGATTGGCTGAGCCTTTGGCAATGTCAACCCTGGCCGGTGCGTAAGGCGGAATGTTGTCAACGCTGTAACCGCTTACAGGAACTGATGTCCAGGTTCCTGTACTGGCAATATCATAGACCACCATGTAGTTGGCAGCGTGGGTTCCTGTGGAGGAGGAATCCTGCAGGGTGGGCGCTATGCAGCCATAATCGTAAAATCCCAAGCCAGACATTTGGGTGATGAAATACCAAGTCCTGCTGCCATCGCGAAAGATTATTTCCCGTCCTGAATCTGCCAGTTCCGGTGTAAACTCATTAGGATTATTCAGAATTATCGCATCAGTTGAACGGCTTTCGCCCTCTCTCCAGATGCTGTAGTAATCATTGTAAACGCCGGATTTATCAGCGTCGCTGCGGTTCCATCTTAAATCAAGCTGATGACCCTGTTCGGGTGCATAATCTCTGGCTCTGGTGATAACCGGTCTTAAATTCCTGGGGTACACGCCCATATCGGCTCTGCTGCCGTCGGGATCGTATATTGAACCAGGATTGCCTGTGTCTATGCAGGGTGAGCCGATCTGCAGATTCCAGTCCGCTGTCAGAGCGTTGTAACCAATTCCTGATCCGGAAGTGGGATTTACAAACAGCGGATCGGAAGTTGTAGTTTCCAAAAAGTTGTATAAAGGGAGCGCGTTACCACCCACTTCATAGCTCTGGATGCAGGTGAATAAAATAAGCAGAGATTCCGCCAGACCGCTGTTATATATTTGATATGACAAATTACCCCAGATGATGCAGTTCATTATTTCTGTAGGTCCGAGCTGATGATAGATGTTAAAACCCGCATTATTGATAATGCAGCAGTTGATGACATCCGTATTGGAAGCCAGCATCAGTCCCGTACCTCCATTATTGGCTATCAGGTTGCGTTTGAATTGCCCTGTGCAGCCGGAAACAATACCTACGCCTTCCCCTTCGTAAGCAAAAAAGTTATTCGCTATAATATTGCCGGTAACATTATTCACATTGCAATTGGTCAACCGAAAGGCACTGCCACTACCGCAATGGTTGTCGTAAATCCTGTTGTTGCGGACAGTTGGGGTGCTGTTCAAGCAATACAACCCAGTTGCAGTTTCATTCGCTGCATTGTCATGGATGTCACATCATTCAATGATGATATCAGAGTTGTGGGCATAGATTCCTGCGCCATAATAATCAAAGTTGTCTGCGATAATGCAATTGCTGATGCGCACCTTATCAGTGTCGTAGATGGATATCCCTCCTCCGCTGCTTTGCGATACATAGGCATAATTGATCAGGGTGGAATCATTGGCGGGACTTACTCCATCCAGGAAAAGGCCTGCCCAGTACACAGAAGAACTGCTTGTTGTCATGGTTACATAGGCGGATGGAATCCCGTTGACCAATAATCTCCCCTGGACATTGAAGTATTTTTCAGCCGAAAATTGTAGCTGACATCCTGCCGGCAGAGTCAAAGTATGGCCATTTGGCACGATCAGGTTGCCTTCGATGCCATAGAACTGATATCCGCTCCAGGTACCGCTGCCCAGAGTGTTGTCATAGGCCAGCAGGACATTGTCAATATACCAGAAATCAATATCATTGTATATGGTGCCTGTAAAGAAAAAACAGATGCGGGTGTATTGCGACATTCCCAAACCGAAGCTGATCGGGTTCACTTCCACTACGGTCGGGGAAATGTCTGACGTTCCGGTTACAGACCAGACAGTGGTCCAGGTGGAGCCGTTATTGCTGGAAATCGCCGCCCCGATCGTGTAGATGGTGGAACTGCCATCATAATCATCCAGCCTATGGTTGAAGGAGAGCCGCATGTTATGCACTTTGCGCGTGTCAAAGGCGGGAGAAACGAATCTGTAAGTTCCTGTGGGCTGGGGCGGGTCATATGCCAATCTCAATTCTCATGGCGTTCCGCCTGCAACGCTGGATCCAATCCAAATCCAGTTGGAAATCTCGGGACTCTTCGTCCAACCGTATGGAAAGCCTGTATCACTATCAAAGTATTGCGAGACCAGAGCCAGCGCTCCCAGTCCGGTGAAGGAAAAACAAATGCAAAAGATAACCAGCGTTTTCATAATTATCTCCTTTATAAATAGCTTGTTTGATCCCTATGAATGAATTATATTTTTCTGCTAAATTCGTGTCAAGACATTTTCTTGTCCCGGGCAGGATTGCCCGAGCCACAACTGTCATTCTTGAGAAAGTGATTGGAGTGGCAAACTCCAGCTTGCCAATTTTCAAGCGGGAGCTTGACAACCCGTTCCCGTCCTTCCTGAAGTTGATAAACTTCCACCCATACATGAGGCAGGGAGGCAACCTGCCGTCCTCCGGCTGAGCACCTGCGCCCGGGCGGGGGAGGCAAACAGGGGGCCGGCACCTGGCCAGACGCCTGGAAGCTATGGTGAAAAGAGGAACAGGGCAGGAAATAGCCCGCCCTGTTTATGGTTGGTCAAAGGTGATTATTCCGAATCGGATGCTATGATCTTGTAGAATCTCCTGTCCGCTGTCTGGTTATTCAAAACGGCATAAGGATTTGTGGTTGAAATCAGATACGTGGAAGGGCTGATCTCAAAATCAGGCGTATCGCCTGCATAGATTTTATATGTGATGAGATTGATCTCAGGGTAGGAATTGCCTTCCCAGCCGCCTTCCGTAACCTCGTCCCAACTAAGGTTGAACTGGTTGGCAGAGCCTTTGGCAATGTCCACTC
>CAZWJK010000156.1:0-3504 GCA_964634035.1 uncultured Candidatus Cloacimonadota bacterium
TGCTGTAAGCGTTAAATACTGTGTGTCTTTTTTTAGGGACCATCTTCCTTTATAATAAATCCAGCAGAATTTATTGTAAAAGGAGCATTCCTTATGGATAAAAATTCATATAAAGTCCGCCGCGAGCAATGGCTCCGGATTGTAACAGAGTGTAACAGTCGTGACCAGTCCATTCCCAAAATCCAATGGTGCCGGATGAACGGGGTTAACATCAAGTCTTTCTACTACTGGCAGCACCAGTTCAGGAACGAACTTCTCATTCTGGGCGCAGCTTCTGCCACACCGGTGCCGGCTTTTGTTGACATCACTTCACATGTATCCAGATCAGCACCTTTATCTGAAGAAGCTGTCTCTGCTGAAAGGACGCTTGTTCCTGAACTGATGATTCAATCCGGCGATTTCCGGGTCTTTGTCAGTGGAGCTGTCCAAGAACAGACTCTTGCTACTGTTATGAAGGTCATACGCCATGCTTAAAGACTACACTTCCTTCCGGAAGGTGATTATCTGTTGCGGCCGGATCGATCTGCGCAGGGGTATCGATGGACTGGCAGCATATGTAAAGCTGAATTACGGACTGGAACCATTTGAAAAAGGAACACTCTTTCTCTTTTGCGGCACACGTACCGACCGGATCAAGGGACTTGTGTTTGAAGGTGACGGCACGTGCCTGATCTACAAACGTCTTGCCCCTGGAAATCGGTTCCAGTGGCCGAGGGCACCTGATGAAGCCAGGGAGATTTCTCCAGAGCAGTACAGTCGGCTGATGGGCGGCTTTACATTGGAAAGCTCTATCCGGGAAGTGTTTCCGAAAATCAGCGGTGCAGGCTTTACTAACCTAACCGCCCAAATGCCAATAGATCCATCTTAATAAGTGACATATTTTCAAAATTTATGTCACTTATATATTGACACTCGTTGCAATAAGTGATATAATAAAAGAAATAAATGTAACGAGGAGGAGCCTCATGGCTATCATCAAACAATATCACAAGGATACGGATACTACTTACGTTTACGAGTCTGCCAGCTATTGGGATGCAGACAAACAGCAGTCCCGGTCCAAAAGGAAGCTGCTGGGCAAACTCGACTCGGAGACAGGGGAAGTCATTCCCACGGGCAGTCGCGGTAGGAAACGCAAAGAAACTCCTGTTGTATCCGACAATCGGACTGACGCTGAAGCCCGCGAAAAGGATGAAAGAATCCGTGAGCTTACCATTGCCTTGGCACAGAAGGATGCCGAAATCATCCGTCTGGAGCAGAAAAACCACAGATTGCAAGATACCATAAACCTTATCAGCAGACATATTAACCAGTGCAGGGAAATCTGTTTGACTGATGCATCTGTGCGGAGGTAAGCACTGCATTATGAGAAAAGATCTGCAGCGGCTTTATGACAGCTTGGATGCCATACCACCGGAGGAACTTCGTTCTGCTTTAAGGGCAGTGTTGATGGAGTATTCAGACCTGCTTGACCAGTCCGGTGAAAAGGAACGCATATCCACTGAGATGGCAATCCAGTTCAGTGAGATGAAGGTGCGTCTTTCCGGTGCGGAAAAGGAAAATGGACTCCTCAAAAAAGAGAACCTTCGGCTGACCGAGCAACTGAACCTCCGCAAGAAGGATCTGTTCGGGCGCGCTTCTGAAAAAAAATCCAGCATATTGGGGACTGCTCTTACTAATGAAGTCTATGAGGATCCTCTTTCTGAAGATCTGGTTCCCGGTGAAGTGTCTACGGATGCTGCTTGTTGCGGCACCAGTCTGATTGAGAGCGGCAACAAACACGGAAATAGCGGGAAGCAGAAAGGCAAACGGAAGAAAGACCTGTCCAGTGTCCCAAAGAAGACAGAATTCCTGCTAGACATTGATGAACTGGATCGAACCTACGGCTCTGGAAACTGGCGCATATACAGCTGGACCAAATATGAGGAGTACGTAAGCGTTCCATGTACCACCTACCTGAAAGTGACCTATGCACCGGTTCTGTCCATCGGACTGGAGCACTGTCTTGTCCGTTATCCTTACAAAGGAAAGCTCCTTCCCGGCTCCCTGGTGTCTGCTTCAATCCTTGCCGAGATAATGTATGACAAGTTCGTACTGGGGCTGCCTCTTTACAGGCAGGAGCAGGATTTGGCGCGGAACGGGGTCATTCTGGCACGACAGGATATGGTGAACTGGATCACGCGGTTCGCTCTTGATCTGTTCGGTCCGGTCTATGACAGGCTGACATTCCTTCTGCGGCTATGCAGGTACAACCAAGTCGATGAGACGACACTTGAAGTGATCATGGATGGCCGCAAGGCTGGGTCTAAAAGTTTTATGTGGGTTCACTCAACTTCAGAGCTCTTTAGAGGTAATCCAATCGTTGTGTTCGATTACGAACTGACGAGGAGTACAGATCATCTCAGGGATTTCTACCTGAAAAACGGCTACCATGGTATGATCACCAGTGATGCATATGTTTCCTATGGTTTACTGGAAGAAGAGTCTGATGGAGATATCACCAGCACCGGATGCTTCATGCATAGCCGGAGACGGTTTGTAGTTGCAATCCTTGTACGCAATCTGAAGGAGCTAAACCCTGAGGCTATAAAGCAACTGCCCGAATACAGAAGCCAGTCTCTGATCGATGAGATTTATGATGCAGAGACACCTTTAAAAGGACTGCCTGAACAGGAACGCAAGGAGCGCCGGAATACCGAGGTGCGTCCCAAAGTGGATGCGTTCTTTGATTATCTGCATTCCCTAGATATGGATGACCCCTCGTACAGTGACAGGTTACGGGACGCAGTCAGCTATTCCCTGCATCAGGAAACCCGTCTGCGGATGTTCCTCGAAGATGCATCCATTCCAATGGATAACGGCCACTGTGAACGTAAGATACGCGCCTTCGCTGTTTCCAGATCGAACTGGCTGTTCAGCTATTCACTCACTGGTGCCGAGGTGATGGCTATCATCTTTACCTTGGTAGAAACGGCCAAAGCCAATCAGGTTCATCCATATTACTATCTGATGTATCTTCTTCAGAAAATGCCGAACCATATGGAGGGGACTAGCCTCGATTTCCTGGATGATATGATGCCGTGGTCGGAAACCTACCGAACTTATGAGAAAACATCCAAGGAGGAAACCTTCCGATACTGCTCGGATCATGAATCTGTTGTCTTGCCCAAAACACCACGAAAAAAAGATCGGGCATCCTGATCACTGCATGTAGTGTGAAGGTAAATGATAAAGACTATTTGGCCGGGTGGCGAACTGCCTCCTGGCATAGTAGTCATGCATTTTTTAGTCAAGTCTAAAAAATGAGTCATTTTCTAGATTGGCCGAAGCATCTTATTACCAGTATCACTTGTCTGGATCAGTATAACATTCCTGGCTTGAGGTATCTAGACACACAGTATTTGACGCTTACAAATTAAATGCCCGTCAGAATCTACAAAGAATCCAACAGAGTATTTATGTCCTTTGTCGTTATTGCGGGAAAACATCCAAAGCAAAACGTCG
>CAZWJK010000157.1:0-3472 GCA_964634035.1 uncultured Candidatus Cloacimonadota bacterium
TCATTTTGTTGCCGGCATTATTCAGAAAAATGTAGTCGTTTTTCTTCAATTTCAGAAGGATGGGACGCACCTTAGTAATGTAGACGGAAAGCTGCTCCAGAACGTTTTCCAGCAATGGGACATATCTTTGTTTGCTGCCCTTGCCGCGAACCAGAATCACCTGGTCGGAGTAAATAATATCATGCAGAGTCAGGCCGAGCAGTTCGGAGATGCGCAGCCCGGTCGCATAGAGCACTTCCATCATCACCTTGTTGCGGATCTGCAGAGGATTTTCTGATGGCAGCGAATCGAGCAGTTTGAACATTTCGTCAACCGTCAGAAAATCAGGCAGATGCTGACTGATCCTGATCTTCGGCACCTGGTCAAAATCAACTTTGATGTCAACATCCTGACGCGACAGATACAGAAAAAACTGTTTTAGTGCGACTCTTTTTCGCGCCAGGGATGTATTGACCAGGCCCAGACTTTGCAGGGTCACGAAATAGGACACGATGTCCTTTGCAGTATAGCTTTCAACCTGCCTGGGATCGAATCGGAGAAAGTCCTCGAGGTCGGTGCGATAGCTCTGCACCGAGTTTTCCGCCATCCCTTTCTCGACTTTCAGATAATACAGAAAGCTGTTGAGCGCGCTTAGCTGCTGGGATCCGAGTTTATCATTCACTGCTGAAATAATTGGGGGTTTCTTTGGTGATCCTGATATCGTGAGGGTGGGATTCTTTCAATCCTGCGGCCGTGATTTCGATGAATTCCGCCTTTTCCTGCAGGGCTTTGATGTTTCTGGCGCCGACATAGCCCATGCCGGATTTGATGCCGCCGATCAGTTGATAGACAAAATCCTTCAGCGGTCCTTTGTAGGGCACCATGCCTTCGATGCCTTCTGCGACAAGCTTGCTTTCATCACACTCTGCCTGGAAATAGCGGTCCTTGCTGCCCTGTTTCATTGCTCCGATGGAGCCCATGCCGCGATAGGACTTGAATCTTCTGCCGTTGTAAATGATGGATTCTCCGGGGCTTTCATCCGTTCCGGCAAACAAACTGCCGATCATGGCAACGTTGGCGCCGCCTGCCAAAGCTTTGACAATGTCACCCGAGTATTTGATCCCGCCGTCGGCTATAATCGGAATGCCCGCTTTGTGAGCCACTTCGGCACAGTCCATGACAGCAGTGAGCTGCGGAACTCCGATGCCTGCCACCACTCTGGTAGTGCAGATGGAGCCCGGCCCGATGCCTACCTTGATGGCGTCAGCACCGCTGTCAATCAGGTATTTGGCTGCTTTGGCGGTGGCAATGTTGCCGGCGATGACTTCAGTTTTACAATGCTTTTTGATGGCTTTTATGGCTTGTGAAATGTGAATGTGGTGGCCGTGCGCCGTATCGATCGTGATCACGTCCGCGCCTTTGGCAATCAGCTCCTGCGCCCGTTCCAGAAAGTCACCCGTCACACCTACCGCCGCGCCTGCCAGAAGTCGGTTTTTCCTGTCCTGAACGGCATCCGGATAAGCGATCTTTTTCATGATGTCGCGCACTGTGATCATGCCTGCCAGCTCACCATTCTTATTGATCAACAGAAGCTTCTCGATTCTGTTCTGCTGAAGGATCTGCTGAACTTCTTCCATTGATATTCCCACCGGAGCAGTAACAAGTCTTTCACGAGGAGTCATCAGTTCCCGAACCTGCTTCTTGGGATTGGTTTCGAAACGCATGTCACGATTGGTCAGAATGCCTACCAGCCTGCCTTTGTCCACCACGGGGAAGCCGCCGATCTTGTGCAGGTTCTTCAGCGCCCAGACCTGGTCCATCGTATCCTGAGGCGAAACTGTGTAAGGATTGCTGACCACTCCGCTCTCTGCTCTTTTCACAAGATGGACCTGCTTGGCCTGCTCCTCGATCGGCATGTTCTTGTGAATGATTCCGATCCCGCCTTCACGCGCCAAAGCTATTGCCAGAGCGGATTCCGTGACAGTGTCCATGGCAGCGCTGACCAACGGAATGTGCAACCTGATCTTCGGCGTGATCCTCGTGTTCAGGTCAACCTTTGCCGGCAGCACAGATGAGCTTTGCGGCAGAAGTAAAACGTCGTCAAAAGTGTAAGTCCTGCGGATCTGCTTTTTCATAAGACATCCTTTATATGTTTTATTTGAAATTGATCATGCTATAGGCTCTGCCTGCCCTGCGGCGCTTTTTGCAGGATCTGTCTGAATCCTGGGGAAAAAACGCTGTTGGGATTGTTCTTCAGAAAGTCCTGAGCCATGCTTTCCGAAGTGCCGGATTTCGTTTGCAGTCTGACTGTCTGCAGGGCGGCGTAATCTCTCAAAAGCTCATCCCGCCAATCATGATTGAGAATTTCCAGCGCCCATTGCTTCATGCCTGAAGCAACTGCCCAGTCCGCAGCCAAAATGCGCAATTCCTCATCTTTGGCTTTGTTGGACAGATCATAGACGATCCCGACCGCCAGAGAATCCCGATGGCTGAGCCTGTTGCGATAGGCATGCAGAAAGCTTTTCTGGGCATCCGGAGATAAATTCATCAGGAGGATGTTCATGGTCATCAGGTCATTGACATAAGGGCTGGCGGGATTGGCGATTATCAACTGATTGAGCAGCGAATCTGCCTCCATGGGCTGAGATTTTGCCATGGCGATAAGATAGTTGTAGTAAAGCTTCCTGTCCTGCTGCCTGACCTGATTCTGCTTCCGGAGAAGCGTCTCTGCCTGCTCGTACTGCTCAGCAGTGTAGTATATTCCAATCAAGCGGAAATCAACTTCCGCTGCGTCATCAGAGTTGATCGCCAACCGGCGGGCTTCCTGCAGAAGCTCTGTGACTTCATCGACCTTCCTGTTCTGCCATTGCGCCAGATCTGACAAGATCATGTATGCCTGGAACGGAAAACGCCTGCGTTCGAACTTCGAATTGACTTTTTTAGAAACAGGATCGACAATATTGGTCAGAATGCTTTCTGCTTCAGCAAAATGACGCAGTCTGATATGCGCTTCGGCAGATTTAAGTAATATATCGCCCAAAGTGGTCACATCGATCTGTCTGTCACGCAGTTTGTTGAAAGCGGTAATGGCAATTGCGTCCTGCCCGGCGGCAAACTGCTCATTGGCAAAGGCGGTAAGCTTCTCTGTTGGCAGTTGTTCATACTCGGCAAGAGCTTCAGTCAAGCGTCCAAGGCGGCTTAAGGCAATGGCATAGACTTCTTTCACCTCAAAGCTGCTACTGTTACGCGAGATGTTTCTAAGCTGTGAAATCAGGTCGGGGTTCTCTATTAGAATGTTTTTTATCTGATTGCTGACGAAATAGACATTGCCCGGTTGGCTTTCCAGAATCTTGACATATTCGATGATGGCTTTGTCATAAAGCTGGCTGTTGAACGCTGCATTACCTATTTCCATGGCAAATACATCGTTGCGGTTAAGGGCTGTGCGGGCTTGTTCATAGATGCGGATGGCTTGTTCAAAGAAACCTTTGCG
>CAZWJK010000158.1:0-1908 GCA_964634035.1 uncultured Candidatus Cloacimonadota bacterium
CCGGTGGTGATGTTTTTTGTGCCGTGAAAACTGAAGGTGGAGATATCCGCCAGAGTTCCGGTCTTCCTGCCTTTATACACAGCACCCAGAGACTGGGCTGTATCATGCACCACATACAGATTATACTTTTTGGCAAGCAGGTTGATCTCGTCCATTGCGGCAGGATTACCGGCATAATCAACCGGCACGATCGCCACCGTTTTGGGCGTGATCAGGTTTTTTATTTTTGACACATCGATGTTCCCATTATCCGGATAGACGTCGCAGAGCACCACCTTGAGGTTGTTGTAAAGCGGTCCCAAAGCTGATGAAGTATAGGTGAAATCCGGCACGATAACTTCCGAACCGGGAGGAAAGTTCTTCACCCGGAAAGCCAGTTCCAGCGCTGTGGTCGCGGAATTGACAAACAGGGCATGCTTGACTCCCAGGTATTCCGCCAGCATTTTTTCAAACTGCCGGCATTGCGGGCCGTCGCCTGAGATAAAGGTGGAGTCAAATGCCTCCAGCAATGCCTTTTTATCTGCCTCATCCAGATACGGTTTGTGAATTACGATGGTCTCTTTAGAGACCGGAGTTCCGCCGTTTATGGCGAGGGAGGGATTGGTTTTATTGATCATTTATGTTCCTTGCAGAGATGAAGTGAGGAAGTGACAGAGTGAGGGAGTGATGGAGTGAGGGGGTAACAGAGTGAGGGAGTGAGGAAGTGAGGAAGTGATGGAGTGACAGAGTGAGGGAGTGATGGAGTGAGGGGGATCATTTTTTGCCTTTCAGATACTTAATCAATCCAGAAATCTGGGTTCTGATGAGTTTGATTTTACCTTCCATCAATTCTAAAATATCTTCATCCAGATATGTTAAATTCCGGGAAATAAGTAACTGAGTTTCGACTTCTGACAGACTACCTATTGCAATGTATAAAAACTGAATAAACTCTGAATTATGATTCCTGGCTGCACCTTCAGCAATATTGGATGGAATGGAGACAGCCGCTCTTCTTATCTGGGAGGTTAAACCATATATCTCTTCTTTGGGAAAATTGCCGGAAATCTGATAAATATCAGATACAAACTCTATACTGGTTTTCCACACATCAAGTTCTTTATGCCCCATTATAACTCCTTATCTCCATCACTCCTTCACTCCCTATCTTCATCACTTCCTATCTCCATCACTCCATATCTCCATCACTCCATCACATCCTATCTCCATCACTCCATCACTTACAGTCTCTCGCCTGCAAAATCGGCTCCTTGCACGGCCAGTCTATTCCCAATTCCGGATCATCCCAGCGGATGGTGAGCTGTTCTGCCGCATCGATGTAATCGCCGCTGTAGGCAAGTTTATAGTGAAAGACCGCCTGCGGAGTTTTGACATAGTAGCCGTTGACGAAGTAGGGCGGGATCAGCACTTGCATATAATCATCGCTGCTCAGTGTAAAGGCATCCCACTTCTTATAAGTTGGCGATTCAGGACGCATATCCACCACCACTTCATAGAGCTCGCCAAAGACGCAGGAAACCAGCTTCCAGGTTTTGTTATCTCCGTGCAGACCGCGCAGTACATTGTATTTGGACAAAGCAAATTTATCATGGATAAACTGCACTCCCTTGGGCAGGATATCCTTATACAGCTCCACATTATAGGAAGTATAGATATTGCCCCGCAGGTCCCAGTTCATGGACGGCCTGATGATCAGCACGTCAGGGATCACTTTTGAGCGTTCAATGGTCAGGTCTTGGTAGGACATTGGTACCTCGTAATAAAGTTATGAAGTGAGGAAGTGTAGTGGTGATGAAGTGATGTAGTGATGGAGTGAGGAAGTGGGTAAAAAAGTGAGGAAGTGAAGAAGAAATCTCCATATCTCCATCACTCCATATCTCCATCACTCCATATCTCCATCACTCCATA
>CAZWJK010000158.1:2008-3444 GCA_964634035.1 uncultured Candidatus Cloacimonadota bacterium
CCATCACTCCATATCTCCATCACTCCATATCTCCATCACTCCATATCTCCATCACCTAAAGAATATCTTCCACGCTCGGAGTCAGGTCGAATCCGCCTTTTTTCAAGTAGTCGTTTTTCTGCATGAGCTTGATATCGCTTTTCATCATATCCCTGACCAGCGAGTCCAGATCGTGTTCCGGTGCCCAGCCCAGCCTGGCTTTGGCTTTGGAAGCGTCTCCCACCAAGATGTCCACTTCCGTGGGACGGTAGTAATAGGGATCGATAAAGATCACTTCCTGTCCGCATTTCAGGCGGTCAGGCTCAAAGCTCATGACGGAATGGAATTTGTCCGCATCAATGCTGTCAATCAAGCCGGTCTCGTCAGTTCCTTCGCCTTTGAAGCTGATCTGAACACCGATAAAATCAAAGCACATACGGATAAAATCACGCACCGAAGTGGCCTTTCCCGTAGCGATCACATAATCGTCCGGTTTGCCCTGCTGAAGCATCAGCCACATGGCTTTGACAAAGTCCTTGGCATGGCCCCAGTCACGCTTGGCGTTGATGTTACCCAGATAGAGCTTGTGCTGGTGTCCCAGTGCGATATTGGCAATGGCGCGGGTGATCTTGCGGGTGACAAAGGTCTCACCCCTGAGCGGTGACTCATGGTTAAACAAAATGCCGTTGGAGGCGTGCAGTCCATAAGCTTCGCGGTAGTTGACCACGATCCAGTAAGCATACAGCTTCGCCACGCCATAAGGCGAGCGCGGATAAAAAGGCGTGGTCTCTTTCTGAGGTATTTCCTGAGCTTTGCCAAAGAGCTCCGATGTGCTCGCCTGATAGAACCTGGTCTGCTGATCCAGACCCATCATGCGGATCGCTTCCAGCAGCCGCAGGGTTCCGATCCCGTCCGCATTGGCAGTGTATTCAGGCGTGTCAAAGCTGACCCGGACATGAGATTGCGCCGCCAGGTTATAGACCTCATCCGGCGCAAAATCCTTGATCAGGCGGATGATATTGGAGGAATCTGTCATATCCATATAGGCATAGCTGAAGTTCGGGTTCTCTCTGTTGTCAGTGGCAAACAGATGATCGATGCGTGCCGTATTAAAGAGCGAAGAGCGGCGTTTGAGCCCGATCACCTTATAACCTTTCTTAAGCAGGAACTCCGCCAGGTAAGCTCCGTCCTGTCCGGTCACGCCGGTAATTATGGCTTTCTTTTGTGTCATATCGTGTTCTCCAATTCCTGATAAGCAGGAACTTCTTCCAGATAACCCGCAGCCACAGCAGCGTTGATAGACCTGCAGGGCAGGTTTTGAGCGATGATCTGCGCGCGGGTCAGGGTCTGGTAATCCAGTTCCGGCAAGGCTTTATGCTGGGCGCGCATCAGCTTCAGAAAGACATTGGGCCAGGTGCTGAGCGCGCGTCCGTGCCTGCGGTTGACCCTGTTGAAGC
>CAZWJK010000159.1:0-3371 GCA_964634035.1 uncultured Candidatus Cloacimonadota bacterium
GAATCTGCTTTTAAAACAGGGCCCGTATGGATGTGTGTAGAATGTAGATAAATATGGTCCTCCGGAATACCGGTTGCCTCGGAAATCCGTCGTTTATAGCGCGGGGCAACATCTCCATCAAATTTGAGGATGTCCATACTGATTGCTATCGCCTTTGTTTCCCCGCAGCTCAGAGCCAAGGCACTGAGCTCCATATCATCCAGAATCCCTTCTGCATAACGGGTTCGATAATTGCCCTGCATGCAGATTCCCAACCTTGGATTCACAACAACTCTGGAAAATCCGACACTGAAACTGTTCATAATCCTGTTCCTTTGCGGTGATTCAAATGTTATATAGATCAATATGATGTTTATCTTTCCACTGCCTCGCCAGCTCTCTGACCAACCGGGACATTGGTTCATATCCGTTCTCTTGCACGATAAATCCCTCTTCGATCCTGTTGGAACCTCCCGGATGACCAAACAGGCTTAAATCCACATTGACGGTCATACCTGCCTTGAAAAGGTTAACCGAATTTTCATCCGGGTATGGGGACTCCGCTTCTGCTGCGCCACATCCATGCAGGGGCGGGTAAAGATCATATTGGCTGGCTTCCTTCTGCCTGAAGAAATCCTTGACAGCCTTGACAAGCTCACCCTGCCTGATACCCGCTTTGAGATGCTTAAGGGCAAAATCCTCTCCCTGCACCAGAATGTCGACCAGCTTTTTCTGCTCTTCAGACATTTCACCGACCACAATTTGGAAGTTTACTGTGGAAATATACCCTTCATACTGTACAGCCAATGCAGCCAGAACCATTTCACCTTTTTTGATTATTTTATCAGTGGCCCTGCCAATGATCGTTTCAATACGCTGACCGCTTGACACCAGGCAGAAGGGGATAAATTCCGCCCCTGCCTTTTTTGCTGCATTGCAGGCAGCCGCTTCCAGTTCATATTCCGTTTTTCCTTCAGCGGCTTCAAGCATTAAAGCCCGATAACCTTCGTCGGCTATCCTGGCAGCTTCCTTCAGGCAGTTGATCTCATGGACACTCTTGGTCAGCCGCAAGATGTGCAATAAGCTATTGGCATCGACAATTTCTGCAGCAACAAGGCTGTCTTTTATTGATTCGAACACGCTATGGGACATGGCATCAAGACCTGCAATTCCTATTTTTTCAATGCCTTGCCTCATGCTGATACTTGCAAAAACCGTTTTGAAATCTGAATAATTGGCCTGAGGATATTCAATTATATCAGGTACCGTAACGCAGGTGAAATCAGGAATAACCTTGATGTCAGGCCATGCGCTCATCTCCCGGCACACCAATTCCCCTTCCGGTGCCGCCAACACCACAGGTTCGCCTTCGAGCGGTATGACTGCCGCACCTCTTTCAAACAGAGGCCAGTAATTGCTGATATAGCGAAGGTTCTCCCTCCTGTATTCATCGCCATAGACCAGGCAGACACTAATTCCTTCCTTAATCATCAGCTTTCGTAAATTGTCAACTCGTTCAGAAAATTCACTTCTTGGTATTTTCATGCTCATGGATACTTCCTCCCTGACAACTAGAATTCATTAAAATCATAGTCGACCTTGACTTTTTCTTCTTTGGCTGCCGATTCCACAATAGCCAGACCTACCGCGACTGTTGAAGCGCCTTCAACGCCATCTGTTGTTACAGGTTTCCCCTCCAGGAGTCTTGTGCAGAAATCATTGACTTCGAATTCAAAATTATGGTTGTTAATGGTTACTGGAATCCTTATTTCAATGGATTGCTGGCTGATGTTTTTTAATTCCTCCATTTGAGAAAACTCGCTTTTATATAAGGTAAGGGTAGGGGAAGTATTGTCCACGATAATCGAACCCTTTGAACCATAGAACACGCTGCGCATGGTATATTTTCTCTTGCACCCGATCGAAGTCAAAACCTTGCCGATAACACGATCCGGAAACTTCATAATAGCTACCGTGCAATCACTGATGGGCCATGAAGTCAGAACCTTGTTATTGGCATAAGCAAAGACTTCTGTGGGATTTCCCGCGATCATTCTCAACAAGTCTATGGCATGGCACCCTCCGCCAATAATCGGATGGCGTTCCGGTGTAACCCTCCAGCTGCCTTGACCGGCTATCCTGGCATAATCGTGTGCATACTCGGATTCTACAAAAAACAGCTCGCCGATGTCCCCGCTTTTCACCATCTTCTGCGCCATGATAAAGGAAGGTGTGTACCTGCCAATCTGGCCAATCATTAACTCCTTTCCGGTTTCTCTGGCCGCACCGATCATTTTTTTACAATCTTCCTTGTTCAGCGCCATCGGCTTTTCGCAAAGCACATGTTTGCCTGCCCGTAAAGCGGCAACCGTTACTTCAGCATGAACCTGGTCTGGAAGAGGGAGTGTGACGGCATCAATGTCGTCTCGCTTTAATAGTTCATGATAGTCGGTATAATAGCTGGGTATGCCGTATTTTTCAGCCTGTGCTTTGGCTTTCTCTTTAATGACGTCACAGACTGCCACAGCTTCTGCAGTTTTTGCATACTGGATGCCCTTCAGGTGCGAATCAGAAAATGATCCAGCTCCGATGACCCCAAGCTTAATCGTCTTTTTCATTGTATTAACCTCAGCATGACTGGCTTTTGCCAGTCTGATCAGCTCAGAAATATCTGCAGCCGCAATCCGCTACAGCAGTTCCTGAATGCCCGTTATTGTCCTCGGTACCGTGTTATTCCTGTACAAGGCCTCTCCATACCGGATACCTGCCTGCGAACCTCTGGCCAGCGCCTTCCCCTCGATCTGATGCAGCGCCCCGGACACAACGCCGCACTGGGATTTATAAGCTGTCATGGCCTTAAGCTTGTCTTCATAGGTATCCGTGATATCGATGATGTGAGATACCTCCTCCAGCATCTGGATCACTTCAAAATGGTACAGCGCAGCCGCCTTCCACGGCTCGCCCAAATCAAGTGAACAGATCCAGCCGGCCTGCCAGAAGGCTTCGGATGCTATTGACGCCACATTCCTATGGGCCATGTATTCCTTCCAATAATGAGTAAATACAAGATCTGGTTTGTATTTTCTAATTGCTTTAATGCAAATCTTATAGGCCGTCTCATCCGCCGGAATCCCATAATCGCCGTAATCGTAGGTTTCATAATGATTAACCCCGAGGATTTTTTTCACATTCTCCATCTCCGACCTGCGGATCTGGACAATGCGGTCCTTGTCCTCCATGACGGTATAGCCTTCATTGCCATTGGCAAAAATCAAAACATTGACTTCAACCCCGCAGTTTGTCATTTTTTTGATTGTCCCGCCCAAACCCAGGACTTCATCGTCCGGGTGCCCGCATATGATCAGTGCCTTTTCAACCGTTTGCATTTTCGG
>CAZWJK010000160.1:0-1818 GCA_964634035.1 uncultured Candidatus Cloacimonadota bacterium
CGATTCATGTTAAACGGGGCGTAGAGCTCGCGCATGACCTCTCCGGCAGCTTCGCTTTCCACGCCAACCACCACGCGGTCAGGCTTCATGAAATCTTCGATGGCGGCTCCCTCTTTGAGGAACTCTGGATTGGAGACCACTTCAAAAGTCAGCTTGCTGTTTCTGCTGTCCAGGATGTTCTGTATTTCCTTAAGTACTAAATCAGCTGTGCCCACCGGAACGGTGGATTTATCGACCACGATCTTGGGCTCGTTCATAAAGAGAGCAATGTCTTTTGCAACCGCCAGAACGTACTGCAGGTCAGCGGAACCGTCCTCGTCAGGAGGAGTTCCCACCGCTATGAAAATGATCTGCGACTGCTCCACGGCGCTCTTGATATCGGTCGTGAAGGAAAGTCTGCCTTCGGCGGAATTGCGCTTTACAAGGTCATCCAGGCCCGGTTCGTAGATCGGGATCTCGCCGTCCAGCAGCCTCTTTATCTTATTGGCATCATTATCGACGCAGATGACGTCATTGCCCATCTCCGAAAAACAAGCGCCGGTAACCAAGCCGACGTATCCTGAACCTACCACTGAAAGTTTCATTCTCACCTCTGTATTTTGCTAAAGATAATTATGTAATGCAATCAACTGCAAAGATACTCTCTGATGACGCGAACGTCCTTGGGATCGACGCGCACGGTGACTGCCTGACGCAGGATATTGACCTGCAATGTAACTTCGCTGAGTTTGCTCTGGCTCTGCACAATCCCTTTCATCCCTTTCATCGGGCCGCTGAAGATCTCAACCTGCCAACCCTGTTCCAGCCACCTGGCTTCAGCGAATTCCGCCTTTTTTGCCTTGCCGGTGTGGATCTGGAGCAGGTCGTCCAAAAGCTCTTCCTCATTGGGGACTTTCAGAAAGTTCACCACGTAGCCTGAGATCAGGACGCTGCTTTTATCCCTGGGATCGAGCCTTACAAAAATGTAGCCCGGAAACATAGGTTTCGTGAAAGCCACTTTTCTGTATTTGTAAAGGCGGAGACTGTCCATCTGGGGCAGGTAATACCAGATCCCGTTGCGCTTCAGGTAATCCGCCAGCTTCTTTTCACACTGGGGTTTGGTGTGGATGACCTGCCATTTTTCCGTGCTTCCTGAAAGAGTCAGTTCACCGAATAACTCATCCGCAAATATAGGTTTGTGAGTCGCCAAACTAACTCCGCAGCGTGCTTTTAATATCTGTAATTATCAGGTTTGTAGGGTCCCTGCACCGGGATGGATGTGTATTCTGACTGCTTTTGAGTCATTTTGGTCAATTTGGCTCCCAGTTTGCCGAGATGCAGTCTGGCGACTTCCTCGTCCAACTGCTTGGGCAGGATATAAACTTTGTTTTCATGTTTCTGCTGCCAAAGCTGAAGCTGCGCCAGCACCTGATTAGTAAAACTGCAGCTCATCACGAACGAAGGATGACCCGTGGCATTGCCAAGATTAACCAATCTGCCCTCAGACAAGAGAATTATTGAGTGACCATCAGCAAAAAAGATCTGATCGACCTGCGGCTTGACATTCACTTTTCTGACTCCGGGCAAGGCATAAAGCGCATCCACCTGGATCTCATTATCGAAGTGACCGATGTTGCAAACGATCGCCTGGTCCTTCATCTTCTGCATGTGCTCTGTCGTGATGACATCACAGTTTCCGGTGGCAGTGACAAAGACATCGCCTTCTGCCAGGGATTCTTCCAGAGTGGAAACTTCAAAACCCTCCATGGCTGCCTGCAGAGCGCAGATGGGGTCGATCTCAGTGATGATTACGCGCGCGCCAAAACCGCGCATGGACTG
>CAZWJK010000160.1:1918-3354 GCA_964634035.1 uncultured Candidatus Cloacimonadota bacterium
TGCTGTTATCTTCTGTTGCGGTCGCGGTCTCTGCCGCCGCCGCTTCTGTCAAAACCGCCCCGACTGCGGTTGTAACCGCCTCTGTCGTCGCTTCGGGGAGGCCTGGGTGGAGGATTCTTCCCCGCCGCAATGGCTTCTTCACTGGGCTCGGGATTGCCTTCCACACCTTTCATGCTGAGAGAAATCTTGCCGCGTTCGCTGCCTTTGATCTTCACAGTCACCTTGTCACCAAGTTTCAAAACGTCGCTGGGCTGATTGATCCTGTGGGTGCTGAGTTCAGACACGTGGACCATTCCTTCCTTAGCGCCATTCAGGAATTTAACGAAGGCGCCGAAGGATTCCATGCGAGTGACAACGCCTTCATACACTTCACCGATCTCAGGTTCGACCACCACGCCCATGATCATGGATTTGGCTTTGTCGATGTTTTCCTTGTTGGGAGATAGGATGCGCACCGTTCCGTCGTCTTCAATGTCGACTTCGACCTTGCAGACTTCGATCACGGCTTTGATATTCTTGCCGGAAGGTCCTATCACCTCGCCGATCTTATCGGTAGGAATCTTGAAGCTTTCTATGCGCGGCGCGGTCGGAGAAATATCCTCACGCGGTGCCGCAATGGTATTTTCGATCTCGCCGATGATCTGCAGGCGGGCTGCTTTCGCCTTTTCCAGAGCGATGGTCATGATCTCTTTGGTGATGCCTTCGATCTTGATATCCATCTGCATGGCAGTGATCCCGTCTTTGGTTCCGGCACACTTGAAATCCATGTCGCCCAGATGGTCTTCCAGGCCCATGATATCGGTCAGAACGACGTAGTCATTACCTTCCATGATGAGCCCGTTGGCAATGCCCGCCACCGGAGCCTTGATGGGAACGCCGGCAGCCATCATGGCAAGGGTGCCGCTGCAGATGGTAGCCATGGAGGACGAACCGTTGGATTCCAAAATATCAGACACGATCCTGATGGTATAGGGGAAAACTTCCTGATCGGGAACAACCGCTTTGAGAGCGCGTTCCGCCAGGTTGCCATGACCGAGTTCGCGGCGTCCGGGAGCGCCCATTCTGCCAACTTCGCCCACGCTGAACGGAGGGAAATTATAGTGCAGATAGAAGGTCTTCTTATACTCTTCTTCCAGGCCGTCGATGATCTGTTGATCACTGCCGCCGCCCAGAGTGACGGTTCCCAGGGATTGGGTTTCGCCTCTGGTGAAGAGGGCTGAGCCGTGCACTATCGGCAGAACGTCTATTTCACAGGTGATGTCGCGGATCTCGTCAAGGGTTCTGCCATCGACTCTGTGGTGTTTTTTGAGGATTGATACGCGGACGAAACGCTTGATCAGCTCTTCATAAGCTTCCTTGTAGTAGCGTTCCTTATCGGCAAAGGCTTCGCCATCCGCTTCGGCATATTTGGCAAGCATGTCTTCTTCCGCTTTATC
>CAZWJK010000161.1:0-3350 GCA_964634035.1 uncultured Candidatus Cloacimonadota bacterium
TGAACTCGGCGGCCTGCAAAAATCCGATGATCCGGTTTGTTTGCTTCTTGTTCAGTTCGCGGACGGGTGTGTCTATATAGATACCAAGGTGATGCAGCACCGAAGTCAGGATGGCTTCCGTGAGGGGAAGCGTTTTCAGGGCATTGATCAGATTGCGTTTGGGATTGCTTTGGAGCGCTTCGCTGACCAGTTTTTCCGCATTGGGCAACAGATGGACCCTGATCGTGTCACCCTTGTTCAGCAGATGCGAGTTGTTCAAGATGAGGGGACCGGACAGGCCCCTGTGAGTAAACAGCAGATCGCCTGTGTCAGAATGCTTTTTACCCATAGTTATGAAATCCGCTTTGACGCCTTCAACCGTGCTGCCGGCGCAATGACTGAAGGAGTCCGTCTGCTTTGTTTCCACAGAAGCCAGAGCCGGCCTGACGGGACTGATGGTGTGGCCCAGGCACTTGGCAAACGCATATCCATCACCGGTGGAACCGGTCTGTGGCCAACTGCTCCCTCCGCAGGCAAGCAGTAGATTAGTACAGTGGATGGCACCCTCGTCTGTCATCAGTGAAAACCCCTTTGCTATTTTTTGAACGGACATAACATGTAAGTCATAGATAATTTCAGCACCTTTCTGCAGAGCAGCTTTGAGCAGGGCATCGCGCACGTGCTCTGCTTTCAGGGATTTGGGAAAAACCTTGCCGTCCTCTCTGGCAAAGGATGGGCAGCCCGCCTTAGCGAGCAGTTCGATGAAAAAGCCGCTGTCATAATTGTAGAGAGCGGGCTTCAGCCAGGGGCCTGCCTTGCGGCAAGCCCTGACGAAGTCCTCTTGGGATAAGTCATTGGTGAAGTTGCATTGTCCCGAGCCGCTCAGCAGGAGTTTTTTCCCCGCTTGAGGATTGCGTTCCAGGATCACTGCGCCTTTGCCATGCGCAATGGCTGCCGCCAGTCCGGCAGGCCCGGCACCGATAATGACAAATGGATATTCTTCCATTAAAACTGAACTTCCCGGCGCTGGTAAAGGCAGGTTGACAACACATAAAGGATTCCGCTCACAGCCAGCTTCAGAGCGATTCCCCAGGTGAAGAGCGAGGACCACAGGTTACCCAGGAACATAGGCGGCAAACGGAAAGCTTCCACACCCTGTTGGGCTGTGGTATGGCTGTTGAACTGGATGCCGTATTGCATGGACGGGAACACGCTGGTGAAGTCTCGTATATTTGACATTACCAGGTTTGCCAGGGCTGTAACCGGTGAAGGTATACCCAAATGGGTTAGATAGTTGATAATCCATATAGCGACCTGGATTCCGCCCAGGATGAGAGCTCCTTTGCCAAAGGCATTATCTTTAAAGACGGTGGAAAGCAGGAAGCCGATCGAACCCAGCACCAGCAGTGAAACGGAAAGATGTGCCCAGCTCAAAAGCATGCCGTTCAGGCCCATCCACCAGTCCACTTTGAATCCGGCGGGGATAAAGAGTAAGAGCGTAGCCACAAAGTACTGGATAATCCCAGCCACCAGGGTGAGCGCGATAAATCCGCCAATGCCTGCCGCAAAACGGGATGCGGTCAGCTGCCATACGGAAACGGGCTGGGAACGGTGAAACAGCTCGCACTTATGCCTGACATCGGTATTCATGATTGAAGTGCTGATGGAGACCATCTGGATGGCGAACATAAACCCCAGGAAGCTGAACATCAGAGCGACCTGCACCGCAAAGGAGAGCGCGCTGTTAACGTCCGGGTTCTGGAACATCTCCATGGGGATGCCGCCCAGCATGACGTTGCCTGTATTTTGCTTTGTGGCGTAGATAAAGGAGGCAATCAGGACAAGGTAAAGTCCCAGTACGATCCAGACAGTGACAGACAGTCCCTTTTTATTGGTCTGCAGATCCTTGATCAGTAATGCTTTGAATGCGTTCATTGCTCACCTCCCACTTTGGCGATAAACAGGTCTGCGAGCTGCGGCTCGCTGTATTCGGCATATTCCGTATCCAGTTTTTCCGTGACCAAACCATGCACATAGCCCAATCCTTCCCAGGTCTGCAGAGGATGGTGCCTTTTCAGTTCCTCAGCATTTTCACGTGGGACTTTCACTTCCAGGTACTGCTGTTTGAGTTTGTCGATGTCTTCGTAAAGGATGATTTTACCCTTGTCGATAAAGATAATGTCCTGCAGGATATGCTCCACTTCGTTGACTTCGTGGGTGCTGATCAGGATGGTCTTGGTCTCATCATAAAACTCGCCCAGGATGGTGTTGAAGAATTCCTTGCGGAAGATGATGTCCAGGCCGATGGTCGGCTCGTCCAGCAGCAGAAATTCCACGTCCAGCGCCAGCACCAGCAGCAGGTAGAGCTTGGTCTTCATACCTTTGGAAAGGTTCTTGACCTTTTGCTTGAGTGGAAGGTCGCTCTTTTCCAGCAGGGCATCTGCCTTCTTATCGTTCCAGGCGGGATTGACACCTTTTACATAGGCAATGGTCTGCGCCACAGTAAGCCTGTCATCCAGAGCACTGACGTCCGGGATGAAAGCAACGCTGCGGAAGATATTGCTGTCGTTGTGCCTGAGCTTATCGCCGTGATAATGAATGTCGCCCTCATACTTCAGAAAGCCCAGCATGCAGCGCATCAGGGTGCTTTTTCCGGCGCCGTTTTTGCCCAGCAGGCCGATGATCCTGCCGCGCGGGATATTGAGTGTTACATTGTTCAGTGCCTGCACTTTTCCAAAACGCTTGCTGACATTTCTGATCTCCATGATGTGATCGGCCTTGGGCTCTTCAGTTGTCATGCTCTGCTTGTCCAGAGCTTCCAGGAATCCGTTGTTGGTGGTCTCCATTTATCTCTCCTTATCCTTGTTATCGTGGGTCGAAGGGCCCAGCCCTTCATTAAAAAGGTGGGGGGCGGGATTCGATTGTTCACGGACAGGGTTGTCCGTACCACTGTTTTTGTAGGTCTTCTCGATCAGCTTAATGATCTCAGCCAGGGACAGCTCAAGCTGCCTGGCCTTGCGCACAAAGCTTTTGACATCCGTATCAAGATATGCCTGCATATGTCTTTTCCTCAAAATCGCCGGAGCTTCGGGCGAAACATAAAAGCCGATGCCCCGCTTTTTATAGATGATTCCCTCTGTTTCCAGTTCCTGGATGGCTTTGGAAACGGTGAGCGGATTGATGGAATATTTGGCTGCCATGGCCCGGATCGAATCAATGCCATCTTCCGCTTTCAGTACGCCGCTTAAGATGGCGTTCTCCACCTCAGTCTTAAGCTGCAGATAGATTGGTATGTTATCGGCGAATATCTTCATTCCGCCTCCTTTTTAATATGATTTGACCTTCCGTTCAGGCTGTCCGGCGGAAGTTGC
>CAZWJK010000162.1:0-3277 GCA_964634035.1 uncultured Candidatus Cloacimonadota bacterium
CTTCTCTTTTCAGGGACACGAAGTCAATCTGTCTGGCGAATGGAAAAAAGCTTCCATGATCGATCTGGTAAAGGAATACACAGGTTTTGACGCATCCAACTTTAACGAAGAAAAGCTTGCGGCCATGTGCAATCAGCATAAGATCGAGATTCCCAAAGGTGCCGGAGCCGGCAAGATGATATCATTGCTGTTTGAAGCTTTTGTGGAAGACCGGCTCGTCCAGCCCACTTTTGTGACTGATTTTCCCAAGGAGATCTCGCCTTTGGCAAAAGTGAAACCTGATAACCCCAATCTGACAGACCGGTTTGAGCTCATCATCGCCGGCAGCGAATTTGCCAATGCGTTCAGCGAGCTCAATGATCCCGTTGACCAGAGAGCCAGGTTTGAAGCGCAGGCCAGGCTGAAAGAACTGGGTGACGAGGAAGCCAGCGTTGTGGATGAAGACTTTCTGGAAGCTCTGGAATACGGCATGCCGCCCATGGGTGGTTTGGGCATAGGGATTGACCGATTGGTTATGCTTCTGACCGAAAACAACTCTATCAAGGAAGTGATTCTCTTTCCGCAGATGAAACCTGAATAATCTGTTTATGCTTGTTCAGCCAGCAGTTTACTGCGCTTGTTTTTGACTTTTGCGGTAAAGGATCAGACTGAGCAGATATAGGACAAACTCCACCAGCACTATCACGGCGCCGGTGGGCAGATTGAACACCCAGGACAGATAAAATCCGATCAGAGACGAGAAAAGAGACACAATCACGCTGATGACGATGGCAGGTTTAAGTCTCTTAACCAGTCTGAATGCTATTGACGCCGGCAGGATCAGTTGTGCCGTTACCAGAATGATGCCTGCGATCTTCACTGAGATGACTATGTTCAGCGCCAGCAGCAGCAGAAAGGCATAATAGACTGTTTTGACCCTGATCCCGAAAACTTCTGCCATCGTCATATTGTAGATCAGGTAAAACAATTCCTTATACAGCAGAACGATAAAAGCGGTATTCAGAATTGCCAGTAATCCCAGACTCCAAAGGTCTGTTTTTGTAACCAACAGCACATTGCCAAACAGATAACTGGCGAGATCGAAGGAATAATCCTTTTTGAGAGAGATGAGGACGATGCCCAGCGCCATGGCGATGGACAGAAAGATCGTGATGACATTGGTTTCCTCTGTTTGGAAAAAGCGTGATACGAAGCCGATCAGACCTGCCACTGCCAGCACAAATATCACTGTCGTTAAAGTTAGGTTCAGACTCAGCAGCAGGGCCAGAGCAATTCCTGCAAAAGCAATGTGCGACAGAGCTTCACCCATGTAGGCGATCTTTTTTAAAGTCACGAAAGGTGACAGGATGGCAAGCGAAATGCCTGACAAAATTGCACCCAACAGCGCATGAATCAAAAAGCTGTAGCTCAGCATTTTAGTAGTCCTTTTCGATCAGTTTGACGCCATCGCCAAAGGTGTTGTGGATGTGCTCCGCGGTCAGCAGATCAGTTTCTGTGTGGCAGTGCAGGGTGCGGTTCAGGCAGACCAGAAAGGTGCAGTATTTGTTCAGCATGTGCAGATCGTGTGAGATCGTGATAATGGTCTTACCCTGTTTGTGCAAAGCGGCCAGCAGATCAAAAAAGTTTGTGACGCCGGGTTTGTCGATTCCGGCTTCCGGTTCATCCAGGATCAGATATTTACTGCCGGTGAGCAGAGCCCTTGCCAGCAGCAGTCTTTGCCATTCACCGCCGGAAAGGCTGCCGATCTGCTGTGCTTTGAGCGACAGGATTCCGACCTCATCCAGAGCCTGTTCAGCTTGTTTTCTGTCGTCTGTGCTGAAACGCCGGAACAGGCCTTTGGTCGCTGCCGAGCCCATCAAAACCAGTTCCAGCACCGATGCGGGAAACTGTCTGTCGAAGTCCTCTTTCTGAGGCAGGTAACCGATTCTGTTGTCCTTCAGCCAGTCAGTGTTTGTTCTGCCATCTATCAGAACTTTACCCTCATAATCAGAGACTATATTGAGCAGGATTTTGATCAGGGTTGATTTGCCGGCGCCATTGGGACCGATGATGGCAACGAACTCGTTGTCCGCAATGGTCAGATTGATATTTTCCAGAATGTACTTCAGATTGATTCTGTAATTGATGTTCCGAAATTCTATCATTTCCTTTTACAGGCCTGCTTTTATGGCTTCCCAGTTTTTGCACAGGTAGTCAGCGATGGTTTCTGCTCCTAAGACGGTGCCCAGATCATCGTATTGCAGGACCTTCAGACCCATTTCTTCAGATAGAACTTCGGCGGGGCGCGGATTCATCTGCGGTTCAATGAAAATCGCCTTTATCCCTTTTGATTTGATCTTATCAGCCAGCTCTTTTAGCTGTTGCGGGGCTGGGTCCTTACCTGCAGAGGGCTGCACGGAACCAATGTGTTCGATGTCAAAATACTGCAGGAAATAGACAAAGGCGTCATGAAGCGTGATCACGGCGGGGTTCTCATATTCGTTACGCTCAGACCGGATCTTGCTTTCCGACTGGAAAAGCTCCATGATGATCTGCCTGGCGTTCCGTTCCAGAGCGGTTTTGTGCATGGGGAACCGCCTGGAAAGCTCTTCCGAAAGCTCGATCACGATGTCTGTCAGCAGTTCCGGCGAGGTCCATATGTGCGGATTTGCGCCTTCGTACTTTTGCTCATCTGCGTTTTCTGCAGCGTGTTCATCATCTTTATGCTGATAAATCAGTTTGTCTTTTTTAATATAGTCAGAGACAGTGATCAGTTTGGTCCCTGTTTTGGCTAAAGTCTTTTCCAGATTGGTTTCCAGACCCAAGCCATTGGCTATGATGACATCCGCTTTTTGCAGTTTAACAATATCCTGCGGTGCAGGCGACCAGGTATGGGGCGAAGCGTTGGCAGGCAGCAGCGTTTCCACGGTAAAGAGCGTGTCAGTCAGTTCCCTGACCAGCAGTTCATAAGGATAAATGGTAGTGATGATCAGAGGCTTTTCTTTGGCCTTCGGAGCGTTCAGCTTGCATGACATCAGCAGGCAAAGCACTATCATTATCATTATGAACAGGATTGCGATCCGTCTCATGATACAACCTTCTCTTGTATTTCTATCTTTTATTTAACAATTATCCCGGCTCTACTTTGTCAAGCCAAAACTCTTACTCTTCGCTCAATAGAAACATTCAACGCATTATCCCAACCATCCAAGATTGCACCTGTCATGTCTACCAATATTGTTTTTCCCATCCATTTAACCCTCTTCTTCCATAAATGCAATACGGTACTATTACTATA
>CAZWJK010000163.1:0-3219 GCA_964634035.1 uncultured Candidatus Cloacimonadota bacterium
AAGATTTCCTTGCCAAATCTCAATATGGATACTTTAAAGGGTTACCTCCCACTCTCCTGAAGACGGATTACCGGTCTGCTCATATGTCCATTTTAAAGTGTTAGCCCCCTCTTCCAGAACGAACCACACCTTCTGCCAGCCGGAAACATTGCTCCAGGACTGTTTTTCCACCCCATTTACATAAAAACGCAAATGATTCTCTGCAGTGCCTTCTGTCTTCAAATAAAATACTAAAGCATGAAAATAATATGGAGCGGTGGGTCCCAGACGGAAAGATATCTCTGCCGAAGAGGATTGATTCTGTGCCAGGGCAGGCGACTTCAAACCGTATCTTCCGTCCACTGCTGATTCTGTTCTTTGCCAGGCTGCTCCTGAGGTAAACTGCCATAAGTAAACCTCATTTATTTCCCTCTCAAAACTTTCCATCATCACTCTTTCCGGCACTACCAGATGGTTTTCGTGATGAAAGCGTTGCGGAGCATTGGCGGATTCCGAGACCATCTCCAGGCTGAACAGATTGTTTGATCCTGCCTCTGTTTTAATATGAAAGGGAAAACTCACGGTTTGGGTCTCGTCAGGCAGGATCTGGCTGACAGTTTTTTGCGGTTGCAAAATGCGGATCCAGGGCTGGTCTGAAGCCAGATTGAAGCTGGTGGAAAGTAGCTTTGCACTGCCCCTGTTTTTGATCTCATACTGCATGATTGCATCGTCGCCGCTGTTGAGCCAGTTTGTTTCCGGCAGCACTTTGGCAGAGACGATCTGCAGCATGGGTGAGTGCACCATTATGGAGACGGGAATGCTCCAGACCCCGCTGCCGGATTGGGCTTTCAGTTCTAGGGCAATGATTCTGTAATCAGGGCAATGCTTTGACACTCTGAAACCAAGCTGTGCTGTAATTACTTCGCCCGCAGGGATCGTTCCCAACTGCGCTGTTCCGTTGGTCAGGGTCAGCAGCGTATCGGCGCAGACAATTTCCACACGGCAGTTTTCCGCGTGCACCTGAGAAGGGTTGGAAACATTGATGCCCAATGTGATGTTCTCATTGCTGTCGATGATGCCGTCCCCGTTATCTGTGAAGGTGGGAAAAGCAAGTGCCAGAAAGGGTTCACCCGGCATGTAGCAGAGAATTTCCCGTTCCAGGGGAAAGCAATTGAAACCCGTGCAGGTCAGCTTATATGTTTCGCCTGTGGCTGTTGGCGCAGTCCAGTTCAGGGTTACGGCTCCGCTGTTGTCAGTGAATCCGCTGGCAATGATCTGGTTGTTTCTGCTCAGACAGACCGCCAGGTCAGACTTTGAGGTTTGCACAATTAGTGATGTGGTTCCGGACGGAACGGTGCTGTTGACAGTGACCTGCAGGATGTCGGGCAGCTTGGTTCTGAGCTGCAGGGATGCGTCTCCGAACAGGTTCCAGCTCAGGAAATTATACTCTCCGCCATAGATGCCGTAAACGTCTATCATGTTGCAGGAGCCGTTGTAGCACAGCCCGCCCATAGTGTTTTTTGTGCCGTTGACCAGTAAATCCACAAAATGGTCCTGGGAGCGCATGGGAGGGGTGATTCCCTGATGCGGAGCGGCGGCATAGACCCCGATGGCGCCTGTGGGCTCATGGGTAACGGGATTTTGAGCCCGCATGAAAGCTTCCGCCAGGCAGACAGGATGAATGAATTGTCCTGTCAGGCAGGACACCACATGCACAAAGGGCAGCATGTTGTCATTGGTGAGCACGTTTGCGTCCCCGACGTGGAATTCCGGCGTTATCCAATATGTTTCATACCCCTCGCCTGTGTAAATAAACAGGGATTTTCCGCTGTTCAGAGAATTGGCCAGATCCTGTGTGGAAGCGCCTTCATTGGCATAGACCCGGTCCACGTCCGTAAAGGTGAAATCCAGCAGTTTGGGGCGGATGTTATCAAGATGTTCCCAATTGTATTCATTGTCGTCACCGGGGATGGGCGGATTCACTGCACAAGCGCCAACCGCCTTTGCCATCCAGCTTCCGGCGTGCACGCCCTGCTCATATTCCAGGCTTCTGGTCAGTTGGGTTCCCAGTTCAGAAATGGTCTCGGCGGAAAACCTGCCCACAAAGATATCGGGATAGTAGTCGTCCCCTTCCAGTAAAGTGTAGTATGCGTCCCGCACCCCGTATGTGTTTGCCTGTCCCTCCACCAGGGCAGGCACCTGAGCATAATCTCCAACCAGTTGCACAAAAGTCAGAGTCGGATCCGTGTCATACAGGTTTTGAATGAAAGCCATGATCTGGTCATAACTCGCTCCGATCTGAGAAACCGGAAACAGCGTGGCGGGAATTCCTTTTTGCCTTTTCCAGTCCACGAAGGGCAGCATCAGGTTGAGAAATTCGTCATGACAGATTATGGCCAGCGATCCCGTCTCAGCGATGTCTTCATAACGGCAGTTAAAATTCAGGAAAAGCTGCCTGTAATTATCTATGAAACAGGGATTCAGTTGGTTGGATTGAGTGGTCTTGGGATTGGCTCCCGGCTTGCCTGTTTGGCTGATTCTGATCTCCAGTTCGGCAGGCGCGTCAGATGGATCACTTTCTTTGCTAAAAGGGGAAACAACAAGCGTAACATCCCTGATGTCCCTGTAGATGTATGGCTTGCTTAAGCTGACACCGTCAAAGTCTTTCTCTGCCTTGCCCCGGATGACTTCTGCCTGATAATCACTAACGTCATCAAGCGCCAGATCTATGGCCAGAAGCGTTGCTCCGCCTTGTTCGATCCGGTATTTTTTCCATTTCTCAGCCAGTTGGATTTTGCCCTCAGCATCGATGGAATGCTCTCCCAGCCTGATCCGGACTGTTATTGCTCCATCGGTATCCTCTCTGCAGGCGAGTTCGGGAGCTACGCCCCGCTCAAAAACCTGATTGGCAAAGCATAGAACCGGCAGCATCAGCAGCAGGACTGCAGTTGCACAGAGTCTAAGGATTTGATTGCACTTGATATGTGATTCTATCCGGGCAGCATCTGCAGCCGCAGATTTGTCATAGCACACAAGTCTGAATGAGGTCGTTTGGCTCATAATTCCCTGCCTTGAGAATTGACTTAAAACATTAATAATTGCGGGATGGTTCAGGTCAAGCAAAATAATTGCCCCCTTTTTTGCACTTCCTTCGCCCCTAAATTCAAATTAGGATCAAATATATATTGACAGTATATCAAAAGCATATTAAATGTGCTCTAGAATACATTTGATATACAG
>CAZWJK010000164.1:0-3197 GCA_964634035.1 uncultured Candidatus Cloacimonadota bacterium
GTGGTCAGGATACGCACTGTCTGCATAGTGGTTGATTGGTTGGCGACAATGGTTCCGCTCTTGGCAGAGTAGGTTCCGTTATGGGCTGTTGTGTTATCGATGGTCCAGTTGGCGTTGCCGCTGAAGCTCCAGGGGTAGGCGTTGAAGTTGCCGGTCTCGAAGGTTTCGATGATCAGGCCGACTGCTGTTGTCTCAGTCTTATTGGCAGTGTAGGCACCGGCTGTGGCATTGAAGACGAGGCTGGCAACTGTGCCGATGGTCATGCCTGAGGAGGCAGTAATGCTGAAAGTAAGGTTGGAACTGCCGGAAGCTGTAATGGCAGAGAAGTTTGCCGTTCCAGTGTTGACTGTGATCCCCGGTGTGGAACAGGTCAGAGTGGCGCTTCCTGATTGGGAAGTGGCTCCACCGTTGTTGAGCAGGGGCATGGTTATGGTAACTGTTTCGCCGGGATCGAGGCGTCCGTTGTTGTTACCCGTAGGATCTGAGATGGTCATATTGCTGAAAGCCAGGGCTGGCGCATTGAGAGTGAGATTGAAGTCATGCGTCCAGGTGGCGCTGCCCACCATGGTAATGGTGAAATTGGCAACCGTGCCGTTGGCAACGTTGTTGGCTATGCTGATGGCATAGGCATTGTTGGCAAAAACGGTGGCACCTGCAGCCAGGGAACTGATGAAATGGTTATTGTCAGTGATGGTGATACCGGGAGTGGAACAGGTTAGCGTGGCTGTGACGTTGGTGGCTGCTTCGACTCCGACATTCTTGAAAGTCACATCCAGATAACCGCTTTCATTATAGTCCGGAACATCATTATTGGCATCATCCCAGACTGCGGATTCGACGCTCATGTAGGGTCCGGAAGCTGCTGCAACAATGATGTCAGCAATTACTGTGATCCTGTTCTGGGCTGTGATAACCAGTTTGGCGGTTCCGGCAGTGGTGAAAGGAGTGATGGTCATGGTCAGGTTGCCTGCTGCATCAGTAATGCCTGCACCATAAAGGACACCGTTCAAAGTGAGTCCGATCCTGGAATAGGGTGCTGCACCGGTGATGGAATAGGTGGTGGCACCCAGGAAAATGGTGGAGGAGTAGGATGCATTATTGGCAGTGGGGACTTTCAGATAGGTCATTACAGAGGGATCCCCCATGATGGAATAGATCTCCCAGTAATAGGGTTTCCGCGTACTAGTGCTCTGCTGAACGGCAGAATTACCCATGAAGTTTGTTTCACCGACTGTTTGAGCCCAGTCTGTGAAAGCTTCGCTGTGGGTGTGGAACATGGCGTCGTAAGCTCCCAGGGTGGTTGCGCTGTAAGGGTGGGCTGCAGCCTGGATGGGAGTCTTGTAACCGATTCCCCACCAGTAATCTTCATCCCAATAGGTATTATTGGTTCCACCGATATAGGCAACTCCGCCTCCGTCCGCTTTGCGGATGATGGCTTCGCCAAAACAGGGACTGGAATAGTTAAAAGCATTTGTGACACAGCAGTTTCCCACCATCACGCCATATTTTCCGCTGTTGGTCATGGCATTCACATTGGTTACTGTAAAGGTGGGATCTGCCCAACTGGTCTCGCTGCCATGAGCTGTATAGTTCATATAACCTCTGCCTTCGTTGGCATTGGCAATGATCAGCGCATCGCTGGTCTGAGAAGCGGGGTAAAGATATGTGTCGGAGGTAATTCCGTTGGTGGTGTTAAAGTAATGTGTGGTGCCATAATTGATCTGGCCGTTGCCATAGGTCGGAGCGTAGGAAGCGTCTGCGCCGGCAATCATGACAACCTTGCCCAGATAGCTCAGGTCAGGCATCTGTGTCTTTTCAAAGGTGACTGTTTTATTGATGATATTGGTCAGTTCGGTAGCTGAAGATACTGAGAATCTGCCATAATACATCTCAGGAATATAATCTGTGCCATTGAGACGGACATAGGTCAGGTCTGTGACATGTGAACCCGCTGCACCGGTATTGGCAATGATATTGTTTCCTGACGTGGAAGTATCGCCCACGATCAAGAGATATGACGGAGCGGGATCTTCAGTCGTGGCTGAGTTCCACACTCCCTGCATGTAGCTGATGATGGCGGAAGTGCTGTTGGTGACTGTTCCGCCGGTCCCGACCGTGGTGACGATAACGTTGTAGCCCTGCTGTCTTTTCCAGTCTACAAAGGGCTGCAAAGTCGTGGTGTAGTTGGGCGGGCACAAAATCAAATACTTGGTAGGATAGCGCATCAGAGAGGGACGCTGGTCATTGCGCCAGTTGAAAATGGTTCTAGGGTAGACTCTGTCAAATTCATAGGATGCGGTTTTGGCGAGCAGTTCTTCCGTGGCGGCGAAATCAGGATTGTTGAAGTTGACCCTGATGGTAACGTCATTGCTGACAATGATCTCTCCTGAAACAGGATTGTAGCGCACCGGCTCAAAGTAGATCTGAAAGACCCTGACACCGCGCATGAAGCCGACCTCTTCTATGGTGAACAGCTTGTTGTCAGTGAAAGCATCCTGCCCATAAACAGCGTCATTGACTGCAAAGGGAACCAGCGAAGGATCTTCCGATTTGGAAATGGAGCGCTGGGCAGGAATGATCTGATGAGCAAGCTGCGCCTGTGTTTGTGACAATGTCTGATGCGTGCGGCTGAGCACGTCAAAACTGACGGTGGCGCCTACTGGCACCGCAATGAGTTTGCTCAAAACGGGCAGTTTCGGTTCGCCCAGACGGCTCGTGAATCCATAATTGGCGATGGAAAGCTCGTCATAGACGCCGTTTTTGGTTTTGATCTCGTTGAGCTTGAGGTCTCCGACCTTGAACTCAACTTCAAAGCCAAAATCTGAATTGTTTAAAATTCTGGTCTGATTGGGAAAATCAGCCACAGAAACCTCACGTTCCTGAGCTGAAAGGACCGCTGTCAGGCCCAAAAGCCCGATGGCGATCAACATGACAAGTAACAGTTTGCTTGTGTTCATAACAAGAACTCCTTATACTGAATTACTATTCATCTATATTTAAAATATGCAAATTTCATTCCCTCAGAGATTTTCAGGTGATAACTTCAGCCTCTCCGGATGATATTTGAGTACATAGCATAAAACAAAACCAAAGCGCTTATCCCTTACTTCCTCCCTTTTTCCTTCTCCTAATCCACTCGGGATCCAGTCGGGGTCCACTCGGGCTAAATTCGACTGGACCCCGACAGGATTATGACT
>CAZWJK010000165.1:0-3147 GCA_964634035.1 uncultured Candidatus Cloacimonadota bacterium
ATACCTTTACGGCTCAAGGCCCGATCACTATTTTCGGAAGAGTTGTTTTGACCGGCGATCAGGTTCCTGCCAATAACGACACTGAGCCTCTGAATGTTGTGGTTCAAGCCAGCGGAACATATTTAGTCGAGATCGGCACAGGCACTACCACCCAGCGTCAACCCTTCGGCATTTATTATGGCTATGAACGTGACGCATCTCTCTACACCGCTGCAGAGATCGGCGCTTACGGTGCTCTCACTGCACTCAAGTGGTATGTCGGCACTGCCAATCCCTATGTGGTGCCCTACAAGATCTACCTGAAGAGCACAACTGACGCCACCCTGACCAATGCACCCTGGGCAACCATGATCGCTGACGCCACCCTGATGATGGATGCCACCTATTCCTTCAGTCAGGTCGGCTGGGTCACCTTTAACTTCCCGACTCCTTTTGCCTTTACCAGCGGCAACCTGATGGTACTGGTCGAAACCAATGTCGGCGACTGGCAGTCCAGCTATGCCATGTTCCGTTATTCAAATGCTCCTGCCGGGCATCACCTGTACTGGTATCAGGATGGTTCTGCACCCACAGGTAACGGTACTGCCAATGCCAATCGTCCCAATATCGGGATCTTCCTGGCAACAGCAGGACTGGGACATGTCTCAGGTACTGTTACATCAGGAACCACTCCCCTCGAAGGAGCGATCATAACCGTTGCCGGTGCAGCCAACACGACAACCACCAATGCCAGCGGTTATTATTCCCTCCAATACATTCCACAGGGTCCGCAGAACATAACCGCCAGCAAAATCGGTTATGCTGCCCAGACCTTACCTGTAACCATCGTCGAGAACGAGACTGCCACCCTGAACTTCAATCTGGTGGCCTTGCCTCAGGTTACTGTAACAGGTTTGGTGGTGGGCAGCGATGCCCCGACCGTCGGCCTGGCAGACGCCAGTGTCACCCTGACCGGTATGGTCGACTATACAGCTACAACCAATGCAACTGGTCAGTTTACCATCCCCAATGTCTATGCCAGCCAGACCTATAACTATACAGTCACCAAGGCCGGCTATACCAATGCCACGGGAACCGTTACGATCGGAACCACCAACTTCAACATGGGCACCATTACCCTCAACGAAATCGCCATTCCTGCTACCGGCGTGGAAGCAGTGTTAGCCGCTCCCAACGTCAACCTGACCTGGATGGCACCCGGAACCGGCGGCGGAGAATGGATCCAGTATGATACCGGCACCAATAACGACAGCATCGGCCTGACAGCAGGCGGAACTTTTGACATAGCATCACGCTGGCCCGCTGCCAGTCTGACTGATTATGTCGGACAGTCTCTGTTTGCCATCAGGTATTGGCCCGGCGACACAGCTACTTACAGCATGCGTGTCTGGACCGGCGGTTCTCAGACTGCACCTGGTCAGTTGGTATATGATCAGCCTTTGACCAACTATACCGTCGATGCCTTCAATACCTATATTCTTGATACACCGGTTCCCATTGCTGCCGGACAGGAATTGTGGTTTGGTTTCAACGTCACTCATGCCGCAGGCGCATATCCTGCAGGTTGTGACGCTGGTCCTGCCCACAACGGACTCGGTAATATGATCTACAACGCCGGTGCCTGGTCAACTCTGTATGACCTTGCCCCGACCTTGAATTATGACTGGAACCTGGCAGGTTATGTCGGTTACAGCGCTCCCACAGCCGCACCCATTCGTCTGGCTCCGCTGGCTGCTCTTCCTCTTGATGAGATCAGCTTCAATGACGGCCAGTTCTCTGCCTCCGGCAGAACCGTGATCTCACGCTCCAGAATGAGCATGGATACACCCTTCCCGACCCGTTCTCTGGAAGGCTACAAGGTCTGGCGTCTGCTGGAAGGACAGGAAAGCAATGAAGCTGCCTGGACTCTGCTGACTGCCAATACCATCAGTGCGACCGCCTATCAGGATATGGGCTGGGCAACCGTTCCCGACGGCAACTATAAGTGGGCGGTGAAAGCCGTTTACAGCAATAATGTGCTGTCCGTTCCCGCTCTGTCCAACATGCTGCAGAAGATCACCCAGATCGGCACCATTGCCGGACTGGTGCGCAATACCTCCAATCAGCCGATTGCCGGCGCCACTGTTGCTGCCGGAACCTACACTGCCACTACCAATACCACCGGTGCTTACTCACTTCAGGTTCCTGCCGGAACTTATACCGTGACCTGTACTGCTGCCGGCTACAATACCGGAACCCAGACAGGCATAGTGGTAGTAACAGGCCAGACAACTTCAGTCAACTTCATTCTGACAGTAGCCAATCTGGTTACTGACGGATTCGAAACCTACAGTGATTTCGCACTTGACTTCCCGCCCTGGGTCAATGTGGACGTTGATCAGTCAACCACCTACACCATCACAGGCGTTACCTTCCCCGGCGGCGGAGATGCAATGGCCTACATCGTGTTCAATCCGAGTGCCACAACACCTCCTTTGACCACTCCTGCCTGGACAGCGCACGGCGGTGCCAAATACGCTGCCTGCTTTGCCGCTACAACTCCTGCCAATAACGACTGGCTGATCTCCCAGCTCTTCGAGAACGTGGGTGAGAACGCCAGTGTCGGATTCTGGGCGAAGTCAGTGACCGCACAGTATGGCCTGGAACGCTTCAAGGTCGGTGTCTCCACCGGCGGAACCGCTCCTGCCAACTTCACCTTCATCTCCGGCGCCAGCTATGTCACGGCTCCGATCGACTGGACCTGGTTTGAGTATGACATTCCCGCCACTTATGTGGGAGGAAATCTCAGAGTCGGCATCCAGTGCGTTTCCAATGACGCCTTCGTCTTCATGCTTGATGATTTCGTGATGGATCTGGGAACTGTCTCCAATGTTGATCCGGTCACTCCTGTTGTGATGACCGCTTTGAGCGGCAACTTCCCCAATCCCTTCAATCCCGAAACCACCATCAGCTACAGCGTGAAGGGAACCGCTCCTGTCACCGTCGAGATCTACAACGCCAAGGGACAGAAAGTCAAGACCCTGGTCAACGAGACCAAAGCCGAAGGACACTATCAGGCCAAGTGGGACGGCAGGGATGATAACAACCAGGCTGTCACCAGCGGTGTCTACTTCTACAAAATGAACGCAGGCAAATATACTTCCACCA
>CAZWJK010000166.1:0-3088 GCA_964634035.1 uncultured Candidatus Cloacimonadota bacterium
ATCAGGAGCACATCGGTGGGATTGGTTCCCGGTGCTGTTACCAAAGCCACGGCGGTGTCATACGCAGAGCCCAATAAGTCAATGCTGATCATAGTCGGAGCAGACAGAGTAAGTTGATAAACCACATCGGGAGAACTGCCTAAAGTACTGCTTGGGAAATAACTGGTGGGCGCATTGATCAGGTTGATCAATCCAGACAACAAACCATAAGGTCCATAATTATGATTGTAATTACCAGTCGATCCGGAATGGGTGAATGGGAGGGAACCAATAACAATGGCGTCTGCCACAGTGTCGCCAAACAGGACCATGGTGCCCAGCAGATGGACATAGGCCATTCCGCTGGTAAGTGATGTGACCATAAAGCTCTCGTAATCCATGTCAAAGTTGTTTACACCAGAGGTTGGAGTGGTGACCTTGACAACAAACGTATGGCTTCCCGAAGGAGCAAGAGCGATCGGAGTCGCCAACGGTGTCAGCCCGTCGGCTTCATACAGGCCATAGTTCCAGGCACCAACCATCTGAAGTGTACAAAAATAACTATCAGGCATAGCACCCGTATTTGTGATGGTGACAAAATAGTCATAACTCAAACCCAGTCCGACATATGCATCAACCGGTGGATTAACTGCAAAATCATACTGGGGCGCTTCCTTTACTTCGACATTGTCTATCAGCCAGCCAAACTGCTGAGTGCTGCTGTCAGATTTCAGGCGGAACCGGAGCATGATATTGGGCTGTCCAGTGTAACCAGATAGGTCGAATACTTCACTTTTCCACCAAGTGTTGTCAGGTGTCGTGCCACCCCATTCCGAATAAGACATGGTCATGAAACATGGTCCTTCAGGAGTGTTGTAAAGAGGAGGATTGTATTGACCCGAACCCCGATAAGTATGCGGCGGTAAAATGGTATAGGTGACGCCATTGTCATTGGAAATCTCCACGTAGCAATGATCCCAGTTGGTTTCAGTTTTAGCGATCTGGTCAAAATACAGCATGGGGGCAACGGCTAAAGATAGATCGAATGCGCTTATTGTGCTCAGGATATTGGTATTGGAAGCTGTGTAGGCGTTATGGGCGGATTGGACGCCTTCCGAAAACAGAGTGGTATTCAAAGTCCAGGGTACATTATTGCCGGCGGCATTGACCAGATTGACAAAGCCGTTCTCAAAATTCTCAGACCAGGGATAGGGCAGGCCTGCACTCTGAGTTGTGAAATTGCATGGCCCAGCCCAGGGGCTGGTTGCTATCATAAAGTAATTGGATCGGACATACCAGTCATAACTGGTTCCGGGAGTTAATCCCATCAGGTTGAAGGGATTCATTAATATTCCCGGCAGAAATGTTCCTGTGCCCAAAGTAAATCCTGCAGGACCGAATTCGATTTCCCAGTTTGAAGGACTTCCTGGTTCCGTCCAGTTCAAGAGCGCATTGTTTTGCGTAATACCCATTGTATTCAGATTTATGGGAGCCGGTGGCGGAGGAGTTGTGACCGGTGTGGAATATGCGTAGGCAGAATTGCCAAAGCTGTTGTATGCCATGATGCGGAACGCATATGAGGTTGAGGGTGAGACAAAATAATTGGTGAAGAAGGTCTGATCCGCTGATAGATTAGTCAAAAAATACCACGTTAGATCCAAACCGCTTCTGTAATCAATGGTGAAGCCAGATTCATTGGTGGAATTATCCGTCCAGGAGAGATCGATCTGATTATAAGCCACCGGGTTCGCCACCAGATTGGTAGGTGCTTGAGGCGCCGATTGAGAGCCGGAATAATTCTGATTGTATTGATTGGCAGTTATCCCTGAGTAGCTTATGCTGGAGGGTGTGAAGGAATATCCTGATCCTGAAGGAGTGGCGGTTCCAGAATAACCTGTAGGTAATGAGATGCTGTAGAAACCCGAGGAATTGGTAATCGCAACTCCGGCACCGCTGAAAGATATCGATACATTTGGGATAGGATTACTGGATGCATCCAAAATTGTGCCGGAAACAGTTACACCGGGATAGATATTGAAATAAGCCCATTGGGTGTAGGTGAAATCATATGTTGTGCTGTAAACGGTGGGAGTAATACTGGTCAGTAAAAAGTAACCGTTGCCCATTCCGCTCCAGCCAAAGTTGAAATGAAAATAGTTGCTGGAGTTGTAGCCGTCCATCACAAAACTGTGCCCGCTGCTTGGATTTGCCGGATCGTAACCCTGATAGATTATGGGCCTGCCAGAGTTTAGATCGCCCTTCATCAGATTCATCCAGTCTGTGTCGGAATAGCTGCTGCGCCATTGCCATTGGGCTGCGGGATCGTAAGCGAAGTTATTCTTCATAGCATCATTGGTGAAAACCAACGCTCCGGAACCCGCGCTTACACCATAATCCATGTCCACAGCCACCCCGCAGTGAAACAGCAGGGTTGCTACAGCAGTGTTATTTGTCGTCAGAGCGTTGGGCATGGAAGACCAGCTATAGGTTGTTGAGCTAAAGTTGGCTGAGATGGTCCCATATGCAGGAGGGAAGGCAGAACCGTCAGTGTAGGAATTCGATCCGGTGCCCTGGGCAGGATGGCTCCAATACTTCATAACCTGCCCCATGGCTGTTGCCACACATCCAGCCCAGGCATGTTGTCCTGGTCCGGACGCGTCATAGGGGCATAACTGATTGTAGTATTGACCCTGATCCCAAGTGGTGGAAAGTAGCGGATTGACATTTCTTGTGTCAGTCCAGCGGTCAAATCTTTCTGCCAAAATGTCGTCCCAGACAGGGCGCTTTTCGGTATTGGGCAATCTCATTGAAACGGCCTCTAATAATTGATTCTCATATATCCCTATCCAGTAGCGGATTTCCGGAGAGGTGATGGGATAATCAAAACTGCCGGTGCTGCTGTAAGCTAAAATTGGTTCGCTGACATCATCCGCTGCAACTAACACAAAGCCTCCACCCTGCACTGGCAGAATGTAGATCAGCGGGATGTCATTTCTTTCGATGGTTTGGATTTGTTCAAATTGTATGGCTTGCCTGTCTGGATTGATATGGCGCAGCCATTTCTGCCCGACCTGGATTGCTTCCTCTGACGAAACCGGCGCTCCGCACA
>CAZWJK010000167.1:0-3027 GCA_964634035.1 uncultured Candidatus Cloacimonadota bacterium
TGCGTCCTCGCATGTCTAAGTACAGGCGGGACGCCTGTACCTACTTCGTCATTTCTCGCCATCGTGTCCCGCAGTTCCTGCCAGTGCTGCATCAGATGGAACAGGATGCAGAACTTAAAGAAATACCCGTCGTAGATGCGCGTGAAGTAGCTCATCAGCAGGTCATTCTTCAGTTGCAGGACATGCTCGAACTTGGCTTTGTAGAGCTGATTGCGCAGCTTGGCAGCCTCCCCGGAGAGCGTTAGTTTCTGGTTTCCGGGGATATTGCGGAAAACGGAAAACATCTCTTCGTATCTGCGCAGTTCCGGACTGTTTTCTTCGCCTTCGCGGTAGGTAAGGTCGATCTCTTCCGGCTTCACGTTCTGCACCAGGCAAAAGATGAAGCGTTGCAGAAATCCGCTCTGCTGGTCTGCCACGTCTTTCATTTCCTGATAAAACCAACCTTCGGTGCTGGCTGCAATGATGCTGAAAGCCGGTTTGCGGATTCTCTCCGTCCTGTCCATGTTGGCGATGGTCTTATCCACTCCGTCAAAGAGGTCGGTCAGCGCCTGTTTCATTCCGGCGTTCCAGTGCCGGTTCATTTGTCTCATCCAGGCGCTCACCTCCATCTGGATAAAGATGCGGTTCGGATTTTCGGACAGCAGGCTGAGCAGTTTGGTCATCGTGACGTCGGTCATGATCAGGGTGCGTTTCAGGTATTCCTCCGGCTCTTCCTCATTGATGATCTCCTCATAGGGTTCCAAAGTCTGCCGGGCGAGTTTGATGACCGTCGTTTTTCTGGATATGGAACTGGGTCCGATGATGATACCCCAGATATGGGCAAACACCCGCGCCGAGTTATTCACCATATACACCCGGTTACCGATGTTTCCCGCCACGCAGGGCAGCCAGGCGGTGAGTTTAGCGCCTGCCTGGGCGTCTGTAATATTGTCTGTGATGGCGAGATAATCCTGTAAAATCGGAGGCAGATCAGAGACCTTTAAATCCACGTTCCCCGGACGGCCAAAGCTTTCCACCAGATCTGTCTGACGCAGGTATTTTGCTGCTGCAGCGCTTTTGACCGGCTTGGCATTAAGCGTGGTCGTACTGGGTCTGGTATCGACCCAGCCCTTGTCCTCGGCGATGTAAAACAGACTCCCGATACTCACTTTGTCCTTTCTGTTAAAAGATCGCCAGTGGCTGTCCAGAATCTCCGGAGTGTCCTTGTAATGCGGATTTTCCGCAAAGATATCCCACAGAGGTTTGCCTGCTTCGCCGTAGTGGCTGTACAAAGCCATCCCGATCCTGATCCAGTCGGCGTAGGCAATCTCCTGTTCGCACAAAAACTCCACAGCGCTGTGCACCCTGAGGTCCGTGTCGATCTCCGCCAGACTTTGAGGTTGAGAAACGCGCTGTTCTGTCCTGCCCTTGTCTTTGGCAGAACCGTTCTGTCTCACGCTATCCACCTTAAACGGCTCGCAATTCTCATTCTCCAGCAGAGCCGGGTCCCAGCTCACAAAGCACGCTCTCGCCGGATCAGGAGTGTTATCACAGATGAACGAGACGCTATTCTCAGGGAAAGGGGTGGCAAGCTCCTGTTTGCCACTTGTCAAGCGGGAGCTTGACAACCCATCTGAAATATGTCTTTCGTGTTTTTCGTGTCTTTCGTGGTTTAATCTTTTATCCGTCTCTGTTTTCAGATGCTCAAACACCGCTCTGTACTCCTTTTCATCGGTCACCGGACGGTCAAAGGGGATCACCAGTTTCACGCCGTCCCTCGGACTTTGGAATGCATAGCGGACATAGGGCAATTCCGCCGAAACAAGCGTTTTGAAGCCCTCAATATCGGGGATGTGGTCATAGTCCAATATCGCTCCGTTCATCTGTACAAGGCGGTCATTAGAGCGTTTTCCGTCAAAGATTCCGTAGATGAAGTAGGGCAGTCCGGCCTTGATGGCTTTGGCCAGTTCCGGATTTCCGGATTTCCTGATTTGCTCCGTCTCTGTCTCCCAGTGACCGTTGCGGATGGCATTGATCACATTCTCCAGTTCCACTGTTCTGATGTCCCCCGGCGCTTTTACGGCTGTCCCGAAGGTTGCTTTGCTCATGTTTGCGGACGCTTCTGTCCTCTTGGTTGGATTTGTCTTCTCAGACATAACTTTACTCCCTGGGCAAAGAGTAAACGGATAAGGGGGCGCCCTTACCTTTGGTCCGTCTTTCCGCCCTTAAATCATTTTTGATAACGGAAGCATCACCACCCGAACAATATCAGAAGCCGGCATCAGGCAGTGACCCTTCAGTCTCTATTAGGATACGGACGACGGATTTGGGGCGAGAGGTGTTTTTTTTACCGCAAAGACGCTAAGACGCAAAGGCACCCAAAGAATAAAAGACAAAATGAAAAAAACGTCGTCCGTATATAGTAGAGGGACAAAGAACGAAGCTGTGAATTAAGAATTAACAATTAAGAATTAAAACAGTCCTTCGTGGTTCTTTGTGTCTTCGTGCCTTTGTGGTGAAAAAATATAGGAGGACGAAATGAAAGTTATCTTCAAGAACATGATCCAGGCATATTCGGGCAAGTGCGACGGTCTGGTCTATTACTATAACAAGCGCCTGAACCGGATGTGCGTCCGGGAATTCGTCAAGCCTAAAAGAACTGCGCAGCACGGCATCTTTGCCGCCATCAGCAAAAACCTCAAAGCGCTCAATCTTTCCGTCGGCTATAAGCAGGACCTGAAAGATTACACCGAGCTTTATATCCGCCGTCAGGATAATCATAAACTCCCGGTCAGCAACTGGTATAACGTCTTCCTGATGCTGATGTGGAATCTGAGCCGTGAATATCATATCGATTTGCAGACGATTACACGAGCGCAGATCGAAGCTGACAATCTGCCCTGCAGGACAGTAAAACAGGCGGTGGAAGCGGATCTGATACCCTATGTGAAGGACTACGCAGAGCTGACAAATCCGATTTAGTTATAAATTACGAATTACGAATTACGAATTATGAATGGATGTAGTTCTGCCTTCAGGCAGGTGGCT
>CAZWJK010000168.1:0-3026 GCA_964634035.1 uncultured Candidatus Cloacimonadota bacterium
CTGCGGACTGGCTTTCCAGAGCCAGGCACCGCCAAAGGCTGCTCCGGAGACAAGCACATCGCGGATCAGGTAATAGGTGCCAAAAGTCTTTGCCTTGGCGCCTTCCGGAGCAAAGGCCAGGATGAGTGATTTACGGGTCGGCTCGCCGAATTCTTTCAGTCCCCTGATAATAAAGGCGATCACAAACATGGCAAAGCTATGTGAAAATGCCAGCACCACAGGAAAGACAGCAAAGTTGAAAAAGGTGATTGCCACATAAGGTTTACGTGTTCCCTTGTCTGCCAGATACGCTACAGGTATGTAAACCGCCATGGCGGTGACCATTTCAATTGCGGTCAGAGCACCAAACTGCACAGCAGTAAGTCCGTTATTATTCATTACCCAGATAACCACAAAAGCATAGGGAATCTGTTCACAGAAACGCACCAGGATATCTGAAACCAGCAGGTTTCTGAGATTTGGACTGAATATTGTCTTAACTTTATTCTCTGTTTTCTCTGTTTTTTCTATGGGTTTATCTTCAATGAATTTCTGCTGCACATACAGAGCGATAAGCGCAAAGCCAATCGCTGCCAGAAAAGCGTAGCGCACTCCCTGCACCCGACCGAAAGTCACTATAAAATAGCCTCCGATGACAGGTCCCAAAGCCATAGGAACTCTGCGGATCAGGGAATGTAGAGTGATTCCCATTGTGTGTTTATTGGATGGCAAAACTGAGGATACCAGTTCCATCGTAGCTGGCAGCGAGATTGCCGTCCAGGATAGGAAGAATATGGCTCCTATGATTACCGCATACCAAAGAGGGAACAATACTACTATCAGGTAACCGAAAATCGCCAGACAATTAAAGATGAAGAGCGCTTTTTTGTAACCGAGTTTATCAGCGAGCCAGCCACCCGGATAGGAATAGAGAGCACTCAGCAGATTGTCCATGCCATTGAGCAGACCTATGATGATAGGTGTGCCGCCCAAAGCCATCAGGTAAATCGGCAGAAAGCGCTCTGCCATCTTTTCGCCCAGACCCACAAAGATCGCCATCAGCAGCATGGCGAGCATGCTTTTCTTCAGAGCCAGAAAGCCTGTTACTTTACTCAGCTTATCATTCATTCCGATTCGAATTTGGCGCTGTTTTTAGAACTTCATAAGTTTTCTATGTTGTATCTGGTTACCAAACTCCATTTGCATGAGGTAAATTCCGCTGCTAACCAGATCACCGGAGTCATTTGTCCCATTCCAGCTAATGCTGTGGCTGCCTGCCTTCAGATCAGCCATAAGCAGTGTCTTGACTTTCTGTCCCTTTGTATTGTAGATCTCAAGCCGCAGGGTACCTGCTTTGCTCAGATTGAAAGAGATCTCAGTTTGATTCATGAAAGGATTGGGACTATTAAGCAGATTCAGAACAGGGGAAGCTATCACAGGATCGCTGGCGGAAACCGGATCCAGAACAAAATACATGAAAGTGGTCTGATTTGCTGTCACTTCAACACCTTCCACGGTTTGAGTGTAGTAACCCGTGAGCGTTGCTGTCATTGTGTAAGTTCCCGGAGCAAGGATAAAAGTATAATTGCCGGCAGCATCTGTGACGGTTATGTATCCTCCGGCGGTGACAGCAACTCCTGCCAGGGGCTGACCCTGTCCATCAGTGACGCTTCCTGTGATTGTTCCGAGCTGTACAGGCACCTGCCATTCATAGCAGCCGATGTCAATGCGTTCGATCGAATCAGAATTGCCATCCACTATTCTGGGCATACCCGCCAGATCGGTCAAGGGCAGTTCCAGACCGGTTATGTCTGCGGTTCCGGCGTCTATACATGGTGAAAGTTCTGAAAGGGTGTAATCTCCGTCTGCTGGATTGGTAAACAGCGGATCACCAACAATGTTGGTGGCATCGCCTTCCGCAGTCTGGAGCGAGCAATGGCTCAGGTTGTATTGTGATGAACTGGCGGTCAGGGCAAGCGGAGTGTTGTTCCAGAAGATGTTGTTGGTCAGGTTTGCCGGAGCGGTGATGATGTTCATCCAGATTGCTCCACCGCCTTGAGGAGAAGAATTGTCGGCAAAGGTGCAATTGGTCACTGTCAGGGTTCCGCTGATGATGCCGATCCCGCCTCCCAGGCCGGTGATCGTGCTGTTTCCCTTGAACAGGGAATTGACCACTTTCAAGGGTGATGCATAACTGTAGATGCCTGCCACCGCTCCCGCCGTGTTGTTGGATACTGACGATGAGGTCACTTTGGCAACGGGACACTGGTAGAAATACAGGGCGGCGCCAAAGGTTTGCGCATAATTGTTTTTGAAAGTGCAGTTCTCAATGTTTGCACTGCTGTTCTTGACGAAGACACCTCCGAAGAATCCGCTTTCACAATTGCTGATCGTGCAGTTTACCATCATGACATTCGAGTTCTCCTGAGCATAAATAGCGCTTCCGTCCTGGGCTGATTTGCAGCGTGAGAACAGGCAATTCTCGAAGAAAAGGTCTCCTGCGTTATTGGCCCAGATTGCTCCGCCGAAGTTCAGGGGATCCTGTCCGCTGGTTCCATGCACGGCTCTGCCATAGAAAAAGTGAGTGTATGAAAAACCGGAATGAGGTGCAGGCAATGTGCTGTTATTGCTGAACCGGATGGAAGACCAGCCGTTCAGTGTATCAGTTGCCGTGAATGTAACTACATCATCTGCTGTTCCATTGCTGAAAATCTTGCCCAGAACCTGCATCTGATATGTCCCCTCATACTGCACCAAAGTGCCTGCTTCCAGGACAAGCATATCCTGTGTCTGAACCGTCACGTTTCCCATGATCCGATAGGGTGAACCTGCAGCAGTCCATACTCCGGATATGTTGCCTCCGGGGACAATTGTCTCCGCACAAAGGCCAAATACCAGCAGTACAAAAAACAGGCTCAAAACAATGCTCTTCATCTTTTACCTCCTTCTAGATTTGTGAATTGCATTCTCTGTTTCATTACTTTCCACGCTTATTATATTAGTCAATCTATTTTTTACTCCTTTCTTCAACCATAAAAGCATTACTT
>CAZWJK010000169.1:0-2827 GCA_964634035.1 uncultured Candidatus Cloacimonadota bacterium
GGTATAATCAGAACAGCCAAAAACTTTCTGTCAGGCAGAAGTGATTTTAATCCCGCCGGCGGTACTCTGGAACTGAATTCGTCCACAGATGCGAGTTTGACAATGAACTATGGCACCCTGTATAATCTGCTGATCAACAAAACTGCTGCCAGATTAGATGAATCAGTATCTGCACTCAATATGCTTATGGACCGGCAGGGAAATCCGATTGAATACACCAGATCGAACACTGTTGATCTCAATACAAATCTGACCTGCAGAGGTGAGGTGATCATTGAGAACGGGACCTTGAATTTTAACGGCCATTCTGTTTTTTGTAACAATAACATGCTGATTAACAGCGGCACTATTAACATGAATGCAGGTGCAAAATTGTATATGTCTGACAACAGGTATCTCAAAGTTAATGCCGGTGGAACTTTGAAAGCGATAGGCGTTGGCAATAACAAAGCTTTGCTCACTTGTCTGCAGGGGTATTTCTATCCCATTGTGGAGGCAAATGGTACTATTGCGGCGCAGAATGCCGAATTTGAACACTATGCAGAGGAAGGCATCAATCTTAAAGCCGGTGCTTTGGTTGATGAAGCGTATTCTTTCAACTACTGCACTTTTAAAGGCGGTAAGGCGAACGGGACATGTCTGACAATGGACAACAATCAAAATCTGTTGGTCAACGGAGCTGTTTTTGAGACTAATACCTGGGGCGGGATTGCCAACGTGACCAAGCATGTTAATGCGGGGATGGTCAATTTTGCCAATGCCACCGGAGGTTTTGCAGGAGAAGCTTTTGACAATGACATACATGACAGGATCATTTGGAATACTCCTGGTGCAAGTCCCGATCTCAGGATAGTTAAGGCAGAATGGTCACATCCGATGCTACCGCTAGGAGAAACAGCATACTGCACTGTCACCTGCCTGAACAACAGCACTACTGCCTGCGGAGCTAACTGGCTGGATCTTTACTGCAACAGAACCACTCCTCCGCCTCTTTACCTGACCGGAGATCAGAGCTTGCGCATCAGTTCAGTTCCAGCGGGGATCCCTCAAGACTATACTTTTGCTGTGACCAATAATTCATTTTCCGGAGCCTGGTTTTCCTACCTGCAGATCGACAGGAACAACGAAATCGCCGAAGCCATTGAAGGAAATAATGTCTATGGTTACTTTAACATTATCTGGGTGGCATTGCCTCCCATTGCAGATTTGACCATCGAATATCTGGATACGACAGGACAGATCAGACTTGATTGGAGTTATCCTGTTGCCACCGATATCTTCAATATTTACCGCAGCGCTGATCCATACTTTACTCCTGCACCAGAAAACAGAGTGGGCCAGGTGGAATACCCCTTTACAGAATACATGGAACCGGCAACCGGAAACAGATATTTTTACATTGTCAAAGCGGAGGTGCTCTCCAGAGCCAGAGACTGATAGCAGTAAGGGCAGATAAACTTAAAAAAATGGGCAGCCGGATGACTGCCCATTTATTATATCAAGTGTGAATTTTATCAATTGACTTTGTATTTGACATCACCTTTTTCAAAGAAATCGATGATCTGTTTGGCAGCGGCGACGCCTGCATTGGTATTGGCTTCAGCGGTCTGAGCGCCCATTTTCTTGGGAGTGAAAAAGACCTTGTCGGCAAAGTTTTCCTTGAGTGCTGCGACATTGTCTGATTCCACGTCGGAGACATATTTGAAACCTTTCTTCTCGGTCAGGGCCTTGAGCAGGTCATCCTCATTGATGACTTCCTTGCGGGCCGTGTTGACCAGAGTCGCATTGTCCTTCATCAGGCTGAGCAGGTTCCAGTTGATGGATTTCTTGGTATCGGCATTGGCGGGGATATGCAAGGACACATAGTCGCCCTGGCTGAAGATGTCTTCGATCTTGTTAAGCCTTTCCACGCCTGAGTTGGCAAAGACGTCATCGGAAAGGTAAGGGTCATAGGCAGCAATCTCCATGCCGATGCCTTTGGCGATCTTGGCAACGTAACGGGCGACCCAGCCAAAGCCATACAGGGTGAGCTTTTTGCCTGCCAGTTCGGTACCGGATTTGCCGTTGAATTTCCCCCTCGCCATATAGATCATCATCCCGATGGCAAGCTCTGCCACGGCGTTGGAATTCTGGCCCGGAGTGTTCATAGCGACCACGTTGTGAGCTGTGGCGGCGGGCAGATTGATATTGTCATAACCGGCTCCGGCACGCACGACGATCTTGAGATTGACAGCGGAATCGAGCACCTTTTCATCCACAATGTCGCTGCGGATGATCAGTCCGTCCGCATCGGCAACGGCTTTGTAGAACTCATTGACATCTGTGTAGTTTTCCAGCCAGACATGCTGATAGCCGGCGGCGTCAAAAACGGCCTTGATCTTCTGCACTGCATCAGCGGCAAAGGCTTTCTCTGTGGCGATTAATACCTTGGGCATAGTATCTCTCCTTCATGATATTTTTAATAAAGCAATCCTGTAAATTTCCAGATTACTTGTCAACAGAATAATTGGTTTTTCATAGGCAGGGAAAAATCTCTTGCCAGATTAAGTTCAATCCGGATAAGTTGTTTTATCTTAGCACAGGATTGTCTGTCGCTGTTTTTTACAAGATTTAAGATGTGAGGCACTTATGAAAATTGCAGAAATCATTGCCCTGCTGAATAAAATTGCTCCGCAAGGGCTGGCCCTGCCATGGGATAACGTCGGCCTGCAGATCGGTCTGCCTGATTGGCAGGCTGACAGGATCCTGCTGACCCTGGATGTGACACCCTCCGTAGTGGCTTATGCGGTTAAGCATAAGTTCGATCTGGTCATCAGTCACCATCCTT
>CAZWJK010000170.1:0-2779 GCA_964634035.1 uncultured Candidatus Cloacimonadota bacterium
GCAGGTCCTGTAATGGAAGTATTGGAAATGACAGGCAGCGTATTCTGTCCGATCGCATAGTTGTGATTTTCAAACACCAGTTGTGCCAGTCCGCTCAGGTCGCCGATCCCGAAGGACGGTGTCAAAGTTACCAAATCCAGATCGATTTTGATGGTTCCGGACATGAAACCCAGCGAGTTATACTCAGGAGGCCAGTTCCCGAAACCAGGGTCGGCGGTCAGGTCACTGATATTACAGCTCAGAAAGAGCTTTCCGCCTGAGACGACGGACTGGATCGCACCCAGGTATTGATAGACCACGGTTGTGTCTGCCAGATTGATCCCCAGTTTGTAAAGTCCCGGAGAGATCACGCCGGGGATGTTGAAAGTATAGATCATGGCATAGACGGTGGAATCAGAAGCTGCAGTGGTTGTAGCAGCCAGGCCGGCAAAGTAGAGGTTATAGGATGTGAAGGAATTCATGATGGGAAACAGGTTTGAGGCATTGGACACGGCGCAGTAGAGCTTGCTATTCGTGTAGCCGAACCAGTTGCCTGTGATGTCCAGATTGGGATGATAGACGTTGATGCTGTCGCCGGCAGGGTCGTCGGCGATGTAGCCCAAAGCGTTCAGGGCAGGCGGAAAAGTGTCCGCGCTGAGGAAAGCGGGATTCACTGCCGTGATGGATTGACCCATGGCTTCATAAGATGTCCTGAGTCTGTATTTGAGAGTCTGTCCTGTTACGGCAGGCAGCAAAGCTTCATAGACAAAGGTTTCGGGACTGGTCAGCGGCAGTTCCGTCCAGGCGTTGTTCTGCCAGTTCAGAAGCTGGTAGTTTTCCGGAATGGCGGGATTGCCGTTGAAGCGCACATGCACCTGTCCATTAATGTCCACAGCACTGTGGCGCACATATTGCCAGGGTGTCAGATCCTGCGCAGACAGCAGAAAAAAGGCAAACACCAACAGGGACAGCAGAACCAGACGTTTCATAACATACCTCTCAATACACAATTTCTCAGCTTGATTTGCATACTGGGACAGCGCAAGCATTCAGTCAACAAAAATAATGGCGGAAGCGGTTTTTTACTTCAGTTTTCCCGTCAGCACGATCTTGTCTGTATCGATGTGTTTGGCGGCTATCTGCTGCACCAGTGACTGATACAGCTCTTTGTCCATCACAGGCTGGCGAGCCAGGATCCAGAGGTATTTGCGGTTGGGATGGCTGACAACTGCCCACTGGTAGTCTTTTTCATCCAGCAGAATGATCCAGTAGTCGCCTTTGAAGGGCCAGAAAAACTGCACCTTGAGTTTGGCGTTGGTCTTTTTATCTGAGATAAAGGCCTTGCCCTCGATATCGGACATCGCCTGTTTGCCCTCAAAGTCTTTGTAGGCGGTGTTTTTGACCGTGACATAGCCCTTGGTGTGTAGGGCATATTCAGCGGTGGTGAGTTTGGCGTCTTTGGGCTGAAACCGCATCGGGAAATAGCCGATCTGGTACCACAACCCGGCGTATCTTTGCAGGTCCACTTTATCCACAGTGGTCAGGGGCGGCAGCTTTCTGGCAGACAGGCCTGACGCCGCTGCCGTCAGCAAAATGATTAAGACGATGATGAAACGCATGGTTTCTCCCTTAGTGAGTTTATTTTCTGAAGACAAAATAACCGGCAAAATGGTTCTTTCCAAATCAATTCCACCTTGCAGACAGCATAATACTTGACATTTCAGCATTCCCCGATAGGCATACTCACAGATCAAACTTGCGCAACGAAGGTGTGGAAATGCTAAGAAATCTGATTCTTGTCCTGGTCATTGTCTGGATCGGCCTGCTGGCGCTCCTGGGCCTCAATATGTATAGCCAGCATCAGGTCAGCCGACAGAACATGCGGATTCTCAAGGACTATGAGCTCAAGTCCGCCGCGGATGAGATCTTCCAGGCATATCACGATTCGCTGGACCAGGACATCACTCTGGCGGAACAGGCCAGGACTGAGGTGGACATATCCTTTCCGCTCAAAGGCCAAAAGCTGAACTGGCTGCTGCTGCGAGTCGCAGTTATCCTGATGACCATTCTCACTATAGTCGCTTATTGGCTTTACTATAAGAAAATGCCCAGGGATTAGCCCTCAGCCCCTCTTTTATGCCTTCGATTTTATCTGATCGATCCTCCTGCAATCTTGTCTTTCAGATCTCCTGCGTTAGTCTTTCATAATCCGTTACCTCAGGCAGCAAACCCGCTTCAACGGCGGCGCGGACTGTTCTGCAGGGCAGATTTTCCGCAACGATCTGAACGCGTGAAAGAGTAAGCAGACTGACCTGCGGGTACTGCTCCTGCATGGCAAACAGCATCCTGACATAGAGATTGTACCAGTTCAGGGCAGGTTTATCCAGGTTTTCCTTCAGTTCATTGTAGCCAAATAAATATGCTTTGAAATTCTGTTTGTAAGCGTCTGAGGGCTGGATCAGCTTCAGGTTTTTCATGATGGCGGCGGTGCGTTCCGTGTTCTTTTTGTTGTTAGGCACCACGTATTTGCGCATCAGGCACTGTTTCAGCCTGGGGTGATAGTAATAAACCGCCCCGTCCGAAGTGCCCGAATAACCGCCAATTCCTTTGTTGATGCGTACTTTCATTCTTTCCTCCTGTTCTTTTCTTGCTAAGATCCACCTTAATTTGCAATCGATATCCTGTCAATATCCAGTTGAGTTTAATTCGACTGTATATCGACTGGATTTTAACAAAATATCAATCTGCATATAGGAGTGACGAGAGGTTGGGAAAAGAAGAATCAATGTATGAAAAGAGT
>CAZWJK010000171.1:0-2762 GCA_964634035.1 uncultured Candidatus Cloacimonadota bacterium
ATGTATCTATAATTTTTAGGAATTACTGTCAACAACAAATTCAATATTTTTAATCTGATTACTTATGAGATCATGCTGTTTCTTCATATCTTCGTACTTATTGATTTCTCTTTCAATAATAACTGGTTTCGCATTTTTCAAAAAATCAGGATTTCGAAGCTTTTGTTTACATTTGTTCATCTCTGTCTCTAACAAAGCTATCAGTTTATTTAGACGGCTTTTTTCTTTATCAAAATCTACTACGCCATTTATGGGAATAAAAATCTCTATGTTTCGAACTACTGCTGCGATTGATGAAATTGGTCTAATATAATCTACTCCTGATTCCTTATAATTGGCTTTAGCTAATTTTTCAAAATATGCCTTATAATCAACTAGCATCGGTTCCTGATTATCAAAAGCAAGAGACACATAAAAATCAATATATTGTGAAGGGTGAATATTGTATGCTTTTCTAAGTGATCTTAAGGTTAAAATAATGTCTTTTATCCATTCCATTTCGATACCGATATCACCACGCAGATATTTAGGATAGCATTTAGGGAAATCAGAAATCATTATAGATTCTTCCGGCATCGGGAAGTGGGTCCTAATCCCCTGCCAGAGCTCTTCCGTGATAAAGGGCATAATCGGATGCAAAAGACGCATGGCAGATTGCATCACATCAAGTAAGGTAAACAATGCTGTCATTCTTGAATTATTTGAGGATACATCATCATCTTCTGAGAAAATCCTGTCTTTACTTAACTCAAGATACCATGAACAAAAGTCATCCCAAATAAATTTGAGTAAATCTTGAGCAGCGTCATTGAATTGAAGATTTGAATAATATCTTGACACATCAGCAATTGTCTCATGTAAACGCGAATAGATCCATTTGTCTGCCAGTTCGAGCTGCAGTTCTTCCTGATTAGGCAAGCCTTTTATTGTTTCCGCATTCATCATGATAAAGCGGTAGGCATTCCAGATCTTGTTGGCGAAGTTGCGTCCGGTTTCCAGCATGGCGTCAGAATAATTGACATCAGCGCCTTTGGGAGTATTGAAAATCATGCTGAAACGCAAGGCGTCAGCACCGACAGTTTCGATAATATCTATGGGGTCGGGGCTGTTGCCCAGGCTTTTACTCATCTTGCGCCCGATTTCATCTCTCACCGTGCCGTGCAGCAGCACTGTGTTGAATGGGATCATTCCCTTGAAATGCAGGGTGGACATTATCATGCGCGCCACCCAGAGATAGATGATCTCCGGGGCTGTAATCAGAATATTAGTGGGCAGGAAATAGGTCTGGTCTTCCGTTTCATCAGGCCAACCCATGGTGCTGAAAGGCCAGAGCCAACTGCTGAACCAGGTATCAAGTACGTCCTCGTCCTGCCGGAAAGTCTCATTGGTACAGTCCGGACAGGCAGATGGCATCTCTTTTGCCACAACCATTTTACCGCAACTTGCACAATAATATGCAGGGATGCGGTGTCCCCACCAGATTTGTCTGCTGATGCACCAATCGCGGATGTTGTTCATCCAGTGCATGTAAACCTTGGTCCAACGCTCCGGCTGGAATTTTACCTCACCGCTTTCCACCACTTGGATGGCAGCTTCAGCCATAGGTTTCATTTTCACGAACCACTGGTCGCTTAAGTAAGGTTCTATCACTGTATCACAGCGGTAACAGTGTCCCACCGCCAGTTCGTGGTTATCTATCTTTTCCAGTAAGCCCTGTTCCTGCATCTGCTTGATGATGAGTTCACGGCAGGCATAACGGTCCATACCTCTGAACTGCTCGGGAGCATTTTCGTTCATGATGCCATGCTCGTCCATGACCAGCAGACGTTCCAGATTGTGCCGGTTGCCGATCTCAAAGTCGTTGGGGTCATGCGCAGGCGTAACTTTCACGCAGCCTGTGCCGAATTCCAGATCAACATACTCGTCAGCTATAACGGGAATGGTCCTGTCCGTCAATGGCAGGATCAGTTCTTTGCCAATCAAGTGTTTGTACCTTTCATCCTTGGGATTTACTGCCACGGCAGTGTCGCCCAGCATGGTCTCGGGACGGGTCGTTGCTATGGTCACAAAGCCTTCTCCGTCCTTGTAAGGATACTTGAAATACCAGAGTTTTCCGCTCTCGTCGGCATGTTCCACTTCGTCATTAGCCAAAGCAGTCACGCAGCGCGGACACCAGTTTATGATGTATTTGCCTTTATAAATCAAGCCGTCGTTATACAGGGATACGAACGTTTCCTTCACTGCTTTGGACAGCATTTCATCCATGGTAAAACGCAGACGCGACCAGTCACAGGAACAGCCAAGCTGTTTCAGTTGCTCGATAATCCTGTCGCCTTTTTCCTCTTTCCACTTCCAGATCAGACCGACGAGCTCATCCCGACCTATTTCGTGACGGTTTTTCCCTTCCGTGGCAAGCTGCTTTTCCACAACGTTCTGCGTGGCGATGCCGGCATGGTCTACGCCGGGCAGCCAAAGAGTCGGTTCACCGCACATGCGGTGAAATCGTACAATGACATCTTGCAGGGTGTTGTTAAGCACATGCCCCATGTGCAGGGCTCCTGTCACATTGGGCGGAGGGATGAGGACGGTAAAGGGCTTCTTTGTCTTATCCATGACAGGCGTAAAGTAACCCTTTTCCGACCAGAACGCATACCATTTCTTCTCAAGCTGAGAAGGGTCATAGGTCTTGCTGATTTCCATTTTTCTTACCTCTTTTCTTTGGGGCCGGGAAAGTATTCGCCTTGTATTCTTTCGCCAAAATC
>CAZWJK010000172.1:0-2736 GCA_964634035.1 uncultured Candidatus Cloacimonadota bacterium
GGAGTGAAGGGATTGGGGAAGTTGCCGATCAGGGCGGTTCCCGTGACAGGTGTGAACGGATCGTCGTTGGCGGAATTGACACTCAGCGCAAAATCATCGACCATGAAGACAAAGGCGTCATTGGAAACGCAGTGGATGCCCGCTCTGACGTTCTGTCCGCTGTAGGAGGAAGGGATCTGGAAGCTGAAATGGGTCCAGGCAACCGGCGCTTCGATATAATTCTGGCCTGAGATATAGTTAAAATCGGCGGGATCGGTTCCGCCTGAGGTGATGCCGACCTTGAAGCGTTCCAGGCCATACTGCGCGGTCAGAGACCTGGCCCAGAAGCTGACTTCAGCATTGGCAGTCAGGGCAGGATAGGTGCGTGAGATCAGCCAGTCGTTATTGGGTCCGTTTCCGACGGGAGGCAAAGGCGCGCTCCAGCAGGTCGCCATTTTGGATCCGCTGTGGGGCGAGCCCATGGAAGCGGTGGAAGGGGGCGTGGTTTGCGAAGGCGCAAAGATCATGAACGCCATGGGTTCCATTTCGCCTGGAAAGTTGAAAGAGCCATGCCCTTTGGTATCAGACAGATCGAGGTCAAGGGTGGTCCAGGGTGCAAATGATGTGGCAAAATCAGCATACGCCTCGAAACTGTCATAAAAAACGGAAAGCGGATGCAGATTGAAATTCAGGGCTGTGGCCTGTCCGGTATAGATATTCACATTGGGGAATTCTGAAGTCAGATAATCCGGATAAGAACAGGAAACCGTGTAAGTTCCGACGGGGAGTTGCAGGAAGTAGTTTCCGGAAGCGTTGGTGGTGGTGGATAGCAATCCGGCTGTGATAGTAGCTCCCTGCAGAGGCGTGGTTCCGCTGGTGACAGTTCCCTGTAGGGTTCCCAGGCTTATTGGGGTCATGAACAGAGTGGTTTTGGGAAGGTAGGTATGGATCAGACCTTCGGGTGGAGCGGCGGGATCAATATCCAGATCATCACCGGCAACCAGTAATCCCCGATCGGTCCCGCAGTCCAGGCTATAGAAGGCATTATTTTCAGCATAGTACTCTGTGTCCAGCGGCCGCTGAACCAGCAGGACCAGATTTCCGCCCACATAGGGATAAGGTGTGGCGAGAGGGATCGTGATTATGTTGTCTCCGGCAGGATAATCAATGTTGCCGTCAAAGACCAATGACAACTGGGAAGAAGGGATCCAACCGCCTGTCAGATCCGTCAAAGCGGTTGTCCCCAGCCAGACTTTGGTTGGTTTGGCGGGCAGGTTTTCAATGAAAGAATTATAGAAGGCAATGGAATTTATTGTTCCCAGTGATGTGATCTCACCTGCCAGAAAGATGGTTTCGGAGAGACTGGCTTCAAAACCCATGTATACAGGAATCGGGAGCGTCAACATGCCGTCACCCAGGGTTACTGTAATTGTTCCAGCAGGCATGACAGATACGCTCAGATTGGAGGTCTGGTTGTTGGCAAGATAGAGGTCGGCCGCATAGACCACTTTACCATAGACAAATGTCGGGCCGGTCTGGGCAGGGGTCCAGGAAAGAGTGAAAGCATTGGTTGCCAAAGGTGCCAAAGCGATTCCCGGAACAGAAGCCAGTTCAATGTCGCCTTCCTGCATCAGTTTAACTGTATAGTTTCCGGCAGTGACAGCGTTTTGACCTACATTTTTAACGTTGACGGTATAGGATGTGGCAGAACCGACACTGGCAATATTCGGTCCTGAGATGCTGAGAGCGCTAAGGTCATAGGTAAAAGACATATATCCCGTGAGTGAGTATATGATCCAGGCGTTAAAATTATAGGTTGATGCGCCAAAACTTCGAAAGCGCAGACGAACTGACTGGCCGGAATACGCATTGATCGGGATCACCAAGTCAGATCCGCCGTTAACTCCCCAAGCATCATTTGAGTTATGAGACCACACGACATTGGTAGTGGTTCCCACCATGATCGCGATCTCAAAAGTTTCGGGAGGGTCACCCTGGTCAATATACTCATCAACATACATGCTGATGACCATTTCAGATGCGTTGGGCGGGAATGTAATGAGAGGCGAAAGGGCTGTCATATTGTAATTCTCGACAACCGGTTCATAAAACAGATACATCATACCCATGTCGATATTCCAGTTTCCGTCCAAAGTCCAACCGACATTGCTGTCAAAGGTCTCCTGATAGAAAATCGCCTGGCCCCCCGCTAAAGAAATAAAACCAATGAACAAGAGCACTGCCCAGAGCTTAGCTAAATTGTGCCGCATGTGTAACTCCTTTTATTATATTGTTTTATTCAGATTGTTTTGAAGCTGATAATTGCCTTGATGCGACGAAGCATCCTTGAAACAATGTGTGCCTGACTTTTCCGGTGAAATGTTCATCTGAAACTTTCTCCTTTGGATAATTCCATTACAGATCTTAAGATTTACATTGGTAACGGACGGCAAATCCTGTCAATAAAGATTTCAGGGCACTGTTTCGCTGTAAGGCTGCCTCTTGACAAGCGGCAAGCGGGAGCTTGCCGCCCCTGATGTAAAGATCAGAATATTCAGATGATGAAAAAAGCACTGTCCGGTTAAGGGCAGTGCTTTCAATTGTTATTAGTTAATCAGGTTTATTTCAGCAGGATCATCTTCCTGGAGGAAGTGAACTTGCCTGACTTCATGCGATAGAAATAGACGCCGCTGGTGACTTTTTGACCGTTGTCGTCAGTGCCGTCCCACTTGGCCTGATAGTGGCCTTCAGCTTTGG
>CAZWJK010000173.1:0-2708 GCA_964634035.1 uncultured Candidatus Cloacimonadota bacterium
TTAGAATGGAATTACAGGAGAAATTCTTACATCACATCTGGGATCAGAGACATCTTAAACCTGATCTGAAAACGGTCAGCGGAAAAGCAGTAAAAGTAATATACCAAGGTCAATACAACACGGCAGACGGTCCGGATTTTAAAAATGTGGTTCTGAATATCGACGGTGACACCATCAATGGCGATGTGGAGATCCATCTCAATACATACGACTGGAAAGCTCACGAGCACTATGAAAATCCCGCTTATAACAATATGATCCTGCATGTTGTTCTGGAGCATAAGGGAAGCCAGCAACTGACCATCACTGAATCAGCTAAAGAAGTGGAAATCCTGGAATTGAAAGATCAGATCGATGCTGACATTGCTAAGCTGTTTACTGATTTTCAAAATCAGGCAGTAGTCAAGCATGTCGGCATTTGTGACTTTTTTAAATTGACCACAACTGACCAGACGGAAGTTTTACTACGCAAACACGGGCTGGAAAGATTTGAACGAAAATGCCAGAGATACAATGCTGAACTGCACTTTGACGGATTTGACCAATTACTCTATAATGGATTCATGGAAGCGATGGGCTATGATAAAAACAAGTTCAACACTCTTACGCTGGCCCATCATTTCAAATGGAACACCTTGCAGGAATGGTCACAAATGGGCCTTGACAATCTATCTCTGACTGCTGTCTGGCTGAATTATGCCAACCTGATGGAAAAAGCTGCCAAACTCCTTCCTGAAGATGATTACAATCAGATCAGAACAGCTTTTGAAAGACAAACCTTTAGCAGCGATAAGGGTGCTATCAATTGGAATCTGTTCAGGGTCAGACCTCCAAACCATCCAATCAGAAGAATAATACAGGCCAGTAAGGTGATTTCGAATTTTTTACAGAAAGGTTTCCTGAGTATTTTAATCCCGCTTTTCGAGAATTGTGACAACAATGATGTAAAGAAACTCTGCTCAACCATCAGAAGTGCTTTACATGAAAGAAAAGATCAGGGTCTGGCAGTTAATGACATTGCACAGACGATGTTGCAGACCATAATTGGCAATATCTTCCTGCCTGTCATGCATCTTTATGCTGAAAAGACTCATAATAAAATTCTGCAGACAAAGATCGTTAAAATGTATCAGAGTTTTCCATCCTTGAGTTCAAATCACGTAACCAATTTCATGCAGGGATATGTCACTAATGAACAATGGAAACTGATCAACAGGAAATACATCAATCAACAAGGCCTGATGAACATCTTTTACCGTTTCTGCAATTTCAGATTATGCGATCTGTGCAGGAAAGATAAAGACATCAAACTTTTGGAAATGTAAGCTGGAAGATTGATTTTATGAGAAGAGAACCTTTCATTCTGAGCCGTTCCGGACTGGATAAAAGCAAGAAAACAATAGATATGATCACACGATTGTATGTGCATATCATTAGACTGGAAGGAGAGATTTCATCACAGGAAATCAACATCTTATACACTCTGCTGATCGACTTATACAAGAATCTGGATGTTTCGTGGGAAGTATATGTAAGGCAGATCATCGATACAGAATATGATTATGATGAAGTTATTGAGTATCTGAATAAAAACCTGATCCAGATCGATAAGATCCGCATAGTACTGAGTCTGATCATCATGGCAAATACGGATAATGATTTTGAGATCTCGGAGATCACCAGCATCCTGGATATCTGCAGAAGGCTGAATCTCAATCCAGACGGATTCATGAATTTGGTTAACTACTTTGAGTTCAGCTCCAAAGAGCTGGTTTCGATACCATATGAACAACCGTTTGTCAATGTGTTTAAGTCACTCTTCTCAGATTATCTGATCTTTGGCAGAGATAGTGATGCCGATATTCAGTTCAGGAATCCCGGTGTCTCATACTTTGAGATGTTCCTGATCGCGATTGATTATTACCAATTTGTGGCAGTGGGAGCCAATTCAAATATCCTGCTGAATGGAGTCAAGCTAAATCCCGGTGGACTTTACCTTCTCCCCAAAGACGCCAAGCTGCACATAGGCGACATCCTGTTTGACCGCAACATCTTGTGGAAAATGTATTACAGTAAGGATAGCATTGACGAGATCGCTTTCAAGAAGCCGGATTATGATTTCATAGTCAAAAGCAAAAACAATCATTTCTCCTTCAATATCAATAGCGGCATCATCTATCTTAACGGCAAGACCATGCAGCCAAATCGAGAATATTATATCTGTTATGATGACAGTCTGCAGATCAAGGGTTACTCAGCTTTTCAACTCCAGGACATCATCAGAGAACGGGCCCGTATTGGGGTTGACAACATTGTCCCGCATGAGTTGTTCATCAATTTTGAAAACGATTATTTTTACATATCAAGAACTGAATCCTCTCACACCCTGACATACATTGAAGTGCGTGAAAATGAATTCTATATATACCCTCCCAAGCGAGGCTGGGAAGTTTTTCTTAATGAGCAAAAAATAACGGAAGTCCGACAAATCCACATCAACAAAGACACTCTAACCATAAATAAAAAGAACTTTCGCATCAATACCTTCTATGATCTGATTGAAATACCTTTTGAATTGGAATTACTGTCTGTGGTGGATATCAAACACTACTTTACAGACGGTCAGATAGCTTTGGACAGCGTATCATTCGACGTCAGGAAAGGCCAGTTGATTGGGATCATGGGACAGAGCGGATGCGGGAAATCAA
>CAZWJK010000174.1:0-2700 GCA_964634035.1 uncultured Candidatus Cloacimonadota bacterium
ACTATACCTGTCTTCAGGTCAAGGATGCCTACTATCATTGTAATGAAATTAGACTGCTTATTGTTTTCACATAAGTAAGCATTGACTTCCCTGATGATATCAACGGCAGTCTGAGAATATTTGGCCTGGGAACGGATCAGGGTCTGGACCATGGTCATCAGCATGGAAGCCACAATACCTTTGCCAAACACATCGGCGATGGCAAAGCAAAGTCTTCTTTCATCTATCATGAAGGCATCATACAAGTCACCTCCAATCTCATCCGCCGCTTCCAGAATTCCGAAAACACTGACTTCATTGACATCGGTAAGGAGGTTTTTATTGGAAGGGATGATCCTTTGCTGAATCTGTGCGGCGAATCGTATCTCGGCGGAGATCTTGTCTTTCTCCACAGTCGTTTTGACCAGGTTATCCATATAAGTCTTCAGTTCTGACTGCATTTTTGAAAATGAATCTGATAGAAGCGACACTTCGTTATTCAGTTTTGGATCAGGCACCTTTACATTGAAGTCACCGCTACCTATCTTATTGGCAACATTAACCAGTGTTCTGAGCGGTTTGAAAATGGTTCTGATGCGGGTATAGATCAGCGCCAGCAGTATGATCAGGCCGAAACCGAGGATGGCACTGAAGATGAGATTGACTTTCCTCAGATCTGCCATGATCTCGTTATCGGGAAAGATAACTCCGAAAGACCATTTGTTCAGGCTGACCGGAGCAAAATATAACCATCTTTGGGAAAACTTCTGCGATTTCTGCAATCTGATAAAACTGCTCTTCCCTTGTACCATCTCTCTGCCGATATCATACAGAAATGGCTCATTTACCTGTTTGGCATAGCTGAAGATAGTATAATTCAGGATCAGACTGTCTGCGGGGTGAGTGACAAAAGTCCCATTTCCTGTGATTAGAATGGCATATCCTGTTTTAAGTAATTTTACCGTTGAAACTATCTGCTGTAAAACCTCCAGCGAGATATCCGCTCTGACGATCCCGATCACCTGATTATTCCGAAAAATCGGTACAGAATAGGAAGTGATGGGGAAAGTGCCTATATTTTTATCGATCCAGGGTTCAGACCAATAATCCGTCTTTTTTGACACAGGTATCAAAAACCAGTCTTCGATGAGATAGTCTCTTGCCTGCGGTGTAATATCAGTTTGCACGCATTCATTCTGATTCAGGGTAAAAATGCATGACCTCTTGTTTGAATTCCGAGATAGATAATCAGGAAGAAAAGCTATGGTAACGGCCATAATTTCATCTTTCTGTTTGATCAGATCGCTGAAATATGAAGGTTGAGCTGCCTCATTCAGGACTCCGGAACCGATAAGACGGGCGGTGGTCGAAGTCAATTCTTCAATTCCGGACAAAATTCCTTCAATTTTATTTATGCTTTCCCAGGAAAGATTCCGGGCGATCTGTTCAGCATTTTGGACCATTATCTTTCTGGTCATATATGTATTCACTGCATACATCAGCATAAAGATCAGCAGGGTCAGGATAAAGATAAAAAAGACCAGTTGAAACGCGAAGGTCTGTTTGACTTTACTCAGAAACTGCATATCTGATAAATTCGCTGTAAGGAATGTGTTTTTGTATGATCTTGTTGGTTTTCATCATTTCTACTGATGCATTATAATCCGATTCTGACAGCCTGCCGAAGTGGTCTGTATTATAGAGCACCGAATCATGTATTTGTTTTAGCATCCATCTCTGGTGTGGAATATTGGCGGGAAGATGATTCTTCCTGAGGTAGCTAAGAACGATGGAAAGAGTTTCCTCTTCATGATTCAGAGCATATATCCACCCCTGCATTGTGGCTTCAGCAAAGTCATGGCAGAGTTCACGGTTCTTTTCATAATACTCTTTCAGACAATAGATTCCGTCTTCTGGTATATTGACCCCGTATTCAGCCAAAGGAAAAACCGTTAGTTCTTCCGGATCATATCCAGTATTGACAAAGATGTCATATTCATTGTAAATCATCATGTTCATGATGTCCACTACATCGAAAGCGAGAACGTTCGTGGTCCAGGAAACAGGAACTATCTGAGCGGTGATGTTGTGTTTGTTCAGAAAAATCATGGAAGGCTCTCTGAAATCATTGGACCAGATGCCGATCCTTCTGTTGTTTATATCCTTTATCTGTCTGATTCCGCTGCTTTTCTTCGCCACAAGTAAAAATGATGATTTTTGAGAGATCTGCGCCAGGTTCACTATTTGGTTGCCTTTGTCGATCTCGCGCAGGGCTTTGGATAAAAACATGGAAACTATATCGGCTTTTCTCTCTGTCAACGCAGTGGATGATGGATCGTCCGGACCGCCCATTTCAATTAGCACATTGATCCCGAAATCTGAATAAAATCCCTTTTCCAGTGCCACGTAAAAACCGGCAAACTGCGCCTGATGCAGCCATTGGGTCTTGAGTCTGATTGTTCTTGTCTGAACTGAATCAGAAGGATTGATGCTGTCTTTCCTTTTAGTTTGGATTTCATTGTCTGCAGCTTTCTGGCAGGAAACAAATGCAATGATAGTCATCACAAGAACCAAAAGCCGACAAACATGCCTGGTTAAGTTAAACATCAGCATCAATATTGACCTAATCTCCTTTCAAAATCTCGATCCCTGATCCAAAACAAATCGTTCCTTTATACATTTTCAGCAGTAGCATATTTATTGTCAATATAAAACATCTGC
>CAZWJK010000175.1:0-2665 GCA_964634035.1 uncultured Candidatus Cloacimonadota bacterium
GGCTTATAGGTTCCTTTGAGGTCAGCGGCAGTTAGTGCTCCCCAGTTGATAAAGGAGTGGACAGCACGCTGCGCAGCCCTCGTTACCATTGGCCTTTCGCCCAACTGTTCACTTATACGGCGTACTATTTGTTTCATTGTTGCCGTTCCTTGCAGTGCCAGCAGCCGGCCGGTGGCTTCGGCCACGGCCCCCCAGAACGGATAGACCGTTATCAGCATCCCCCAGTGAAGGACAGGGTGTAAAGTCTCTGGCAATTTCCGTAAGAGACTAACGCCGTCGTCACGCTGGGGGATCAGTTGCTTCGGAGGAGTGACCCACGTCCGCATTAAGACGGTGACTGTTTTTTCCAGTGAACCACGTCCACCTTTCCCGGAAGATAATTTCCCGGACAGCATGCTATGGATCCCGTTGCTTATCTCTTTGACAGGTGTGCCCTGAATGTACATCTGGGATACCGTCTCCAGCCAGTCCGGCTGAACAATCCGGTCAATGCCAACTGGCATATCACTCATTATCATTTTCTCCTTTCAATCTGCACAAATGGGACTATAAGCTCTTCTACGGATAAACCGCCGTGAGTGACGGTCTTCACCCCTTTGTTGATAAAGGCCTGCCGCCCCGGCGCTAGCAGGGGATAGTAGTTATCCGGCAGGCCATCGGGCTGCCAGCAAATGCTTTCCGGGTAATTCCTGGCCGTCTGCTCTCTGAGAACAGCACTATTGTATACACGAACTCTCTGGCTGCGTGTCCCGGCGATTACACCTTCGTGAGGGTTGCCACATCCCTCCGCTTCAACGTTGCCATGATCGGCCGTAAGATAGACATGATATTTATGTTTAAGCAATAAATCCAGCAGATCGATCAAGAATCCACTTGAATTCCATTGTTTAACCTGGTTATACATTCCTGCCATCCCGAGCTTCACACCATGCATGATGTTATCCACCATTCCCACCATTATGCCAACAGCGTGCGGCAACGTGGCATCAATGGCATTCCTGACGTCGTTAAGATCATTCAGCTCGCCGGCGATATTGGCATAGTAGACGTCTCCCGCGCCCAATCCGGCCTGTTGCCAGAACTGCTGCCAGTGGTATTCATCTCGGCCTGTGCTGTCAATTGTACTGGCAAACTGAAACGGGGCACGACCGGAAAATATGGCCTGCCGGCAGACGCTGGTTATGCACGGGACCCAGGCAAAAACAGCATCATCATCCATCTTGAAGTCAGCCCTGGCATCTGCAATTTGCCGACGTATGAGTTGCCACTGTCCAAGCGCGAGACCATCCATAACAATCAGCGCAACCCTGCTGCCCGGAGAAGAGATACATTGATACTGCATGAACCTTGGAACATGATGAAGCATGACCGGTGGAATGGACGGCTGGTTGTACAACGAAGCCAACCTGCGGCAAGCCCAGCCGGAGAAAGACCGGTCGACAGAGCAAAGCAAGGTTTCGAACCTCAGCTTGATATCTTTCTCTACGGGAGAATCACTATAATAAACCGCCTCTGCCTGTGCCAGGATACCGGCAAAAGCCAACCAGTCGAAATGCGCTGCCTCATCTGATGGAACCGCACTTTCCAGCCGGGAAAGCAGATCTTCCAACTTGCGGTCAGTCCGGTTGCTTGCGACCCCCTGTATGCCCGCCTGGACCCAGGCCGGGTGAATATCTCGATCAGCCGAATACTTCACAGGTTTGAGCTTGCCTTCCAGAAAAAGCGTAGTAACAAAGGGATATACGGCCGTTTCCTGCAACGGCAAATGCCTAGGCCCTCCGGTCGACAGCTCATAAGTTGCCGCTGTCTTGTCACGCGACCCATTAGGTTTTTGTTTCAGGACATCGGCGAGGAATATGGGCCAGCGTTCCTGAAGGAACCGCAGGAAATAGTCCCCACTGGATAGCAGGTCAGATAGCGGCCAGTCGGAAAATCTATTTCCTAGGTGGAGCAAACTTTCTACGCGGCGCAGAAACGGGAGCGAGATTTTGAAATCGGACGATTGAAGCTCCAATAGGAGCTTCAATATTCCCGCATCATCACTGACCTGCTCCGGGTGTATTTTGAAGACTTCGTGCAGAATGAAATCTGCCGTGGCATTGTCCCCAAGATTGCCAGGTTTTTTCTGTTTCCAGGCCTTATGCAAAACATCCAGGTAGCGACGGTCCAGACTGGTCAACACCGGATAGCTCAGCCCGGAAAAGATGTTATTGAGCCCCAGTCTGACCTCCCTGCCTGCCTGCAAAATGTCGTATGGCATCTGATCCAGTGGACGGGCGGCAACCTGCACAATGATTGAGCGTGTCAGTTGTTGTCCGCCATCAAGAACGCTGCGGTATCTGGATTCATGTATCAGGCGGAATGCGACCGGGTCATCAAAAACCAGCACATCGAATCCACGTGAAGCGAGTTCCGCATGGAGATCTTCATCAGCAAGAAGTAGGTCAGGATCAGCAGCAATAAAAAGCGCAGACACCTCCGGCTGAAACTCTCGCAGGACCACATCCCGCCAGCCGGCCATGCTCAGGCGCCTCCCTGCCTGGTCTGGGCGTTGGTGTACCACATCAGGATGGACTGGTCCTCCTCGACCACTGCCGGCGCCAGCTTCTCGGCCACACTGATTATGGTCTGGTAGTCTCTTTCGCTCCAGGCTTTACGGAAGCCG
>CAZWJK010000176.1:0-2662 GCA_964634035.1 uncultured Candidatus Cloacimonadota bacterium
GAAGCTTGGCCTTGGCCACGTTAAGGTTCATCTGATAATAACTGCTTAGAAAGTAATTCAGCAAAACATAAGCGTCATCACCTCTTTCACGCAGAGGACGTAACTCGATGATGTTGCCCTCAATCCTGTAATAAAGGTCTTTTCTGAAAACGTCAGGTTGTGCAAGTCTTTCCATTGATGAATTGGAAGCGAATATGAGTTTGGTGTCCACTTTTTTGGTTTCTCCACCGACTACTTGGATTTCTTTGTTTTCAATGGCTCGCAGTATCTTTGATTGAGCGGCCAGTGATAAATTGGTGATCTCATCCAGAAACAAGACGCCGTTGTTACAGCGTTCAAAGAAACCTATTTTTGATTTATCAGCGCTGGTAAAGGATCCTTTTATATGTCCGAATAACTCTGACTCGATCAGCGTCTCTGTCAATGCGCTGCAGTTTACTGTGTGAAACGGTTTGGCAAAGCGGTTTGAATTCAAATAATAATAGTAAGCAGCTACCTCTTTGCCGGTGCCTGTCTCGCCAACAACGAACATATCTTCATCCGCCTGCGCCAATTTCATGATTTGGCGTTTTGCTTGCAATACGCAATCAGATTCACCGATAAATGCATGTGACTGAACGATGCTCTTCTTCAGATAGATATTCTCGATCTGCAACTGAAGGTTGACTTCTTCCTGTTTTTTAAGCTGAACGGCACTATTGACTCTGATAATAAGTTCTGTCTCATTCAGTTTATCTGATACATCTATGATATGATAGGCACCCAGTTTAAACAATTCATTCAGTGTGGAAGTTTTCTTTTCTTTGGACAGTAATATCAGTTTGGCATCTGTCTGCTTTTCATTGATCAGCATTCGATAAACTTCATTGCCTGTCAGTTTGCTATTCTTTAACTCGAGATCCAGGATGATTAGGTCGGGTTTGAACCTGTTGAATGTTTTAAAGAAATCTGAGCTGTTCATACTGATTCGGACTACGTAATCATTGTCGGTCAGAATTCTGGAAAATTCCATTGCAACATCAAAGTCGGACTCCAGAATTGCTATTTTACCGTTGATTATTTTCATTTACCTGAGTTTCTCCTCTAGATCCGCCAACGCATTGATGTAATAGATATAAGCTTGGTCAGGAGAATCGTAAGGTGAAAAATACTTATGCACGTCACCGTCCTGGAAATACTTTGTGCACATATAGTAAAAGTGGTCGGAGGTGGTTAACAGTCTTGCCAGTTTGAGGAGTTGCACGTCACCTTTTTGTTTAACTCTTTCCAGAAGCTCATACAGGGTTTCGATGGCATTTTTCTGCATATCATTTTCCAACCAGGCGCTCAGATCTCTTTGTTCATCAGCCCAGGAAACAGGTTCTGTAAAACTAAGTGACTCCTGCTGATAATTTGCATATTCAAGGGTTTCCTTGGGAGTCAAAAATCCCAAGTGATTTCTTTTCAACACTTCTTCTGGCAGATGATTCATAAAGTCAAAAATCCCTGTTTCTGCCCATTGATGTTCTCCAAATGTCTCATAATCCATAAACAGATTTAGAAACTGATTGCGGTTCTCTTGTTCAGATAAGGTCAGTTTGTCTATCCAATCTACAAACTTTGGCACTGTCAATGGGAATTCTGGCCAATCACGGTTAGAAAACCTGAAAGCTATGTCATCAGATAGTTTATAATACTTCAGTAATAGATTCATTGTTTTGCTGTAATTCTTATATGCATATAGGGGAGACCGCCAATTCAGGATTCTGTCAACACCTTCTGTTACTATTGTTTTGAAACCTTCAATTTCGTAGATTATGTCTGATAATGTATTCTGATATATAAGCTCAGTGTTTCGGAATGTTTCTGTGTAGTATCCGAATTCAGCTTGCATCAAATCACGATGCATATTCACCTGATCAAGGAATTCATTTGTGTCATAAAGAAAACTCAGAGAATGATAATATGTCTCACCCAAAAACTCCACACAATTAGTGGCCGCCAGTTCTTGAAAAGATTCCAGCACTTCAGGTGTGTATTGTTTGAATTGCTCGATGGCTGTTCCAGTAACTGAAAATGATATTCTAAACCTACCCTCATAGCGCTTGATCAGACCAAGCAAAAGCTTGTTGGTGGGAAGATAGCACTTATCTGCCACTTTTCGCATGACGGATTTATTCAGAGATTCATCAAACCAAGGTGTCCCGGTCCCGATGTCTAATACATTAAAGTGTCTCAATCGATAGGGCTGGTGCACTTGAAAATAGAAGACTATGTTTAACATTTGCCTCTCCTTAACTCGAAGTCGCAGATAGATATTCTGATAAAACAGAGCTGTAAACTTTTCGGATCTTCTCGGCAGCTTCGTCCCAAAGGATATGATTAACTTCCTGCTTGCCTTCTTGACCTATTTTTTGACAGATCTCAGGATTCTCGATCAGATAATTTATTGTCTCTGCCATTCTGTCTGTATCCCAAAAATCAATTTTAAAGGCGTGGTTCACTACTTCTGCAACCCCTGATTGTTTTGATATTATCGATGTGACACCATACGCCATCGCTTCCAGTGGGGCAATGCCAAATGGTTCGGAGACTGATGGCAGCACATATATGTCAGATGCCTTAAGAATGAATTCAACCTGCTTACGGTTAAGAAAACCGGTGAACAGGAATTTGTTTTTCA
>CAZWJK010000177.1:0-2657 GCA_964634035.1 uncultured Candidatus Cloacimonadota bacterium
CGTAACTAAAAAAATGGTGGGAGATACTGGACTCGAACCAGTGACCTCTACGATGTCAACGTAGCGCTCTAACCAAGCTGAGCTAATCACCCACAAGAAGATTCAAAAACCTGAAATCCGCCTTTTTTGTCAATAAAATTGTTGTGACAAACATAGTTTGACGGGCACACCCTGACTGTTTCATTATTCATTACTCGTTGTTCATTCTCACACACAGAGACACAGAGAGAAAGGAGATGATATTCATAATTCATAATTTATAATTTGTCTTTACACATAGTAGTGCCGCCCGTCGCAGAAAGGCTTGATGCGGGATTTGCCGCAACTGCACAAAGTGACCCGGAACCTGACCTCATAGAAGCTGCCGTCCTGCGACTGGACGGGGATGCCGCCTTTCAGCCAGATGGGGCAATTGGTGTTGACGCGCGGATCTTCGATGATGCTGATCGATGGCTGCCAGTCCTGTTCGATCGGCTCTTCCGTGTCTTTGTCACAAGCCACCAGGCGTCCTGAAGGGCAAAGCTGCGAGGTTAGGATCGCGAGTTCCCGTTTGCGAGGATTATCGGATAAACGTGCCAGAAGCCAGGTGCTGCCTGCCCTGTGACAGAATCCGATGCCCATGCAGAGATCTCTCTGGTCCAGCAAAATGAGATTGCGCCCGATCAGCTTGCGGGCTTTTTTGTGAAAGGGTCTGCGGTCAGCTTCTTCCCTGCCGGCAAAGTAGATCTTATCATGCGTGCCGTCGCAGAAAGGCCTTTTGGCTGAATTCCCGCACCGGCAGAGGGATTGGACCTCTTTAACTGGATATTCTTCCACCACTTCATAATCCAAAGGAGTGTCAGTTTCGTCAAAGGTCACGCGCACCCTGTTTACGGGAATCCCGCCCTTGATCAGATAAGGCCCTTTGGGCAGGATCACCACTTTGTATTCTTTGCTCGCAGTGTTTTCATTCTCAGTTCTTGCTGTTCCCATTGCCTCGCCTTCAATCGCTTTTTGCTGCTTGACATACAGCTTGTCTCATCTTTACTGGCAATGAAGATAATGTCAAAGGGAATAATCATAAGACAACCAAAACAGTGGAAAGGAATATGAAAAATCTGGCTTCCGAAGGGCTTCTGCTGCTGACCGCAGCGATCTGGGGACTGGCTTTTGTGGCGCAAAGGCAGGGCATGCTCTATCTGGATCCTTTGCTGTTTAACGGTATCCGTTTCACCCTGGGCGCTTTTGTAGTGGGAATCTTTGCCGTTACGAGAAAGGGCAGAACCAGCCGGATGCCTTTCCCCTGGCTGCTGGGAAGCGTTCTGTTCATCGCCGCCACTCTGCAGCAGATCGGCATTGTCTATACCACTGCCGGCAGCGCCGGATTCATCACAGGGCTGTATGTGGTCTTTGTTCCCCTGCTCGGGCTCCTGAGAAAGCAGAAGTTGTCAGGATTGATCCTTATCTCGGTTCTGCTTGCCGTGGCAGGACTCTACTTTATCAATGTCAGACAGCCTGTCACCGCTTCTTTGGGCAACCTGACCGTCCTGATCAGCGCCGTGTTCTGGGCGCTGCACGTGCAGTTGATCGATAAATACACCAGGAAGTATGACACCTTCAGCATTGCCTTCTATCAGTTCTCGTTTGTAGCTCTGGCAAGCCTTGGTTCCGGCCTTGTTTACAATCTGCTGAAGACTCCGCAGTTCTTGCTGGACGGGACTTTCTGCACTTCTGTAAGGTCAGCAATGCTGCCTATTTTGTATGGCGGATTGTGTTCGGTGGGAATTGCCTATACCCTGCAGACCCACGCCCAGAAGAGGGTTGATCCTGCCCCTGCCGCCATCATCCTTTGCCTGGAAGGCGTCTTTGCCCTCATTGGCGGCTGGCTGCTGTTGAAAGAGCCGCTTACTTCAACCATCCTGCTTGGCGCTTGCTTGCTTTTGGCGGCCATGCTGATCTCGGTTTTCGCCAAACTCCGGCTTGGCTGATATCAGTAAACGCCCTACAGATTAGGGTTTTACTTCTTTTTTGTTGTCCGGCTGCTTGGGCAGAAAGACATGGATCTTGGCAGAGTGTTTATCATCCAGCGGAACGGTCAGATAGAAGAAATTCACTTCGTCGAATGCAAGATAGCCTTTGACCCTTTTGTTTTCCTTCAGGGAAAGCTCCAAAGGGCAGTTCGGATGCACCGTGGGGTTGCCTGTCACCTCGTAACACTTTTTGCCCACCAGGTCGTCACCCTGTTCAAAATCCTGCGCAAAACGCTGATTGTGCCAGACGATGTTGTTGTCATCATCCAGGATCATCACTGATAGAAAGGGTGAATTCACCAGTTCCCGACCCAGTTTGCTCAATAACTCATCCATTAAATGCTTATCCTTCTGTATTACACAAATTAAATGTTAATCATGTCGCCTATATGTGTATTCTGATCAGATAATCCCGCCGCCCAAGTTCAATCTGATCAATCCGATGATGATTGCCGCCAGGCAGATGAAAATCCCTGCCAGAGCCAGTTTCCTCATCCCCAGGTCAACGAAATAGAAGATGATGTTGCCCACCAGGGCCAGCAAAGCAATTGGAATAAAGACCCAGTTCAGCCAGCCCAGAAGCGGAATGAAAGCAATTACTGTCAGCAGTAAAGCCACCAGCGATAAAATAAAAGAAAGCAGTCCCAT
>CAZWJK010000178.1:0-2650 GCA_964634035.1 uncultured Candidatus Cloacimonadota bacterium
CCGCCGCTGTTTGCAACCCAGATTTTGTTTGTGTCTGCTACAGACTGCTCTGACGACCACCAATACTCGGCGCCGTTTAGTGGAAATAGCTCTGTGTTTATAGCGGGAAACAGGCTGTGGTTGAGAATACCATAAAGTTCTTCGGCAGTAGGCAGACGCCAGTCTGTATAACCTCCCAAGGTGAGATTGGCTGCAAATATCTTGGCGTTTTCCCAAGACATTTCACCACCGTCATTCTGCTGCCATTGCAAGCCGGTGACATTATCTATGATAATGCCATTCCCCTGGTTAGAGAGGTCGGGTTGATTTACCTGATAATCACTGTCCTCCCCGAAAACTGTTGAGTAATCTCCTGTCTGCCCTGTGTCAGGAAGAGGTTGGAGGACACCCTGGGCAAACATGAAGTCGGTGCTCATGATGGCAGGCATGGCGCAGGGGGCGGAGTATAGGAAACCACCTGTTGCATCGATATAGCCTAGGGAATCCGCAAGGGAGGTCAGCTGTTCCTGTTGGGCAGCGCTGAGGCTGCGCTTAACGTTGGAAAAGTGCATGGCATAGTTGTAACCCATGACGCCATCCAGTTCGCCATACTGATGGGATAACTGAATGACCTGAGTGCTGTCCACCGCCTGGTTGTTAAGGAATCCCCTCAGCAGCTGCGAAATTGCCTGCCTGGTATCCACAATGGCATAGAGATTCTGTCTCTTGATTTCCACGATATCGGTGACGACCCCTTTCTGGGCTGCTGTCAGGGTATTCAGAAAAGCCTGTCCGGCAGTGGCGGTTAGTTGTTCGTTGATGGTGTAATTAGGATTGCCCATGGCAGGCCAGTCCTTCAGGTAGAAGGAGCCGAAATATGTTCCGTGCCGTTCCGGGCAGAAATAAACGTCAGCCTCCACCGAGCCTGCCACCCAGCTGTAGAACTCGCTGGCATAGGTCATTACTGCCACGCTGATTTCCGGGCTGAGGTTATAGGGCTGCAGGGGATTGGGCAGGGTGGTATTCCAGTTGCCGATGCCCACGATGTCCTGCAGGCTGTCCAGAGTAGCGTGTTGAGCGGTTGAAAAGGAGTTGTAAAGGTTGCCGAAAATCCTTGCCCTGCCGTAGCTGATGGCACCGTCTATCTCATACAAATCGCCGGAAAACTCTTTTACCTGCTCCAGGCTGAGCAGGTTGGTGCTGGTGGGCAGGTCATTCTCCAGTTCACGCCGGAATGCCTTGCAAAGGGGATAGCGCTGATAAGCGTAGCTGTTGATCAGTGAAATCTGGTAACCGCTGGCATTGATCAGCGTCTGGATTTGCGCGGGTGTGAGCAGGTGCAGGATGTTGAAGGCGATGATGGTCACGAAATCAGTGTTGTGCCCCAGATGGGTGGGGTCGTTGTCCCGTAGGTATTGGAAACCAGAATAGTCCGCTACCTTGCCGGGAGGAAGGAAAGTCTGGGCTCCCAGGTTGTTAGTCAGGAAAGCCAAGCCGTCAAAGGCGATAGTATTCAGTTGCGCTTCATCAGAGATACTCTGAGAGATGTTGTACTGGGTTTGGGGAAAAAGCAGGACTGGCAAAAGAAATAGGATTGCCGGAATAGTTTTTTTGATTAAACTCAAGAGCTTTGCATGGTTCATGATATACCTCCATGTATGGATTTGACATTCCAAGCTTGAACTTTATTTGCTTATAATCTTATTACTAAAATACAAAGATCTTCCTGCGGTTTTTTCGTAATTTGCCAAATTCAGAGAGCCAATTTGCAGAGACAAGTGATCCTTTTCACTTGGTATAGGTTTCAAAGAGACTGATCAACAAGACCTGATCTGATTCCAGTAGTTTATCACAACTGATCAGTGAAAAAGTGGGCGAAACGGCCAAAATCCGCCCTGAAACCAGAATTGACAAGACCGTCTGTACACTCTCAAATCATCAATGTCACTCCTCTTATCGCTCTATAATTTGGTGGCCAATATGAGCGTTTTAAAGGGCTTATGAGTGACAAAAAGTATACTTAAAAATATGGTAGAAAGTTCTTTACAGAATATGCATATCTATTATTTTGACACTCAAAATATCGACTATTTGAGGTGTCACAATGAAGCAAAAGACCAGTCCCAAACCCGCTGTTAACGTAAGCCTGGACGGTGATATAATTCAAGTTTCTCTGAATGTCCCGGTCAGGTTTAGTCTGCCAAAGACCAAGATCAATCTCAAGTTCATTATCGTGTTTTTGAGGTTGCTGATCTGCAGAAATGGTGCAAACTTATGTACGTTTGAGGAGATTGCCGGGATGCTGGGGTATTCGGATCGCAGAAACATAAACAACTTCTGGCGGGAGTTCCAGCAACACAGTTACGATATCCTGGCCTATCTGAGCCGCAAAGTGGACTTGGCGGAGTGTATACCCTTGATTGAGGAGTTTGCCGCGAAGAATTTGATCCTGCCAATAGCAGAGATGCATCGCAAGTTTGTTGAAACATCCGCAATCAAGATGTCCCTGGCCACTTTCCAGAAGTATCTCTCCCAAACATGCAGTGTCAAGCTGCTGAACCAGGCTCAAAAGCTGTTGATCCAAAAGTTCAGTGGAAGTGGAGCTGTTGAGATCTTGCGTTTGTTGGCAGATCAGCACAACGTTCCGGTTTTGTGCGACAAGATCCTGGAG
>CAZWJK010000179.1:0-2615 GCA_964634035.1 uncultured Candidatus Cloacimonadota bacterium
TTTTTACCCAGCAGCCCGATGATCTTGCCTTGGTCAAGGCTGAGCGATACATTGTCCAGCGCTTTGGTTTTGCCGTAAAACTTGGTTAAGTTTCTGATCTGATAGATATTAGCGGACATCATTACCTCCATATATCTTGCTGATTGTAGTGATTATGGTTTCCTCAGCTATCTCCAGTTGCTTCGCCATCCGCAGAATGGGCTCCAGCTTTTCGGAAATAAAGTCATTACTCCTGATTTTGATGATCAATTGTCTGGCTCCCGGCGAGACAAAGATCCCCACTCCCCTTTTTTTGTAGAGAATGCCAGCGTCGATCAGAGCGCTTAGGGCATTCCCCACCGTCAAAGGGTTTATGCTGTAGTCTTTTGCCATGATCCTGATGGATGGGATGGCTTCCTCATCCTTCAGATGACCATTCAGGATCCGTTCCTCGATGTGCCTGCGCAGTTGCAGGTAGACCGGCGAATCCTCGTTAAAGAGTTTCATGATCGCCTCCTGTGTTGCTGTCATGGTGTTGTGGTCAACCATTACAGCATGGCAGAATTGGTCAAGCTTTTTTTCACTTTTTTTTGCTTGACCGTTTATCGGGGGTACTAAGTATTGGCAAATGAGGTAATTACATGAAAACAAAAAAACTATCTCTGCTGCTGTTAGGGGCGGTGCTTGCTATCCTGCCGCTATATGCCACGACCGGGACAAATACAGATAAGGAGATGACCATGGAAAAATTCCACCGTGAACAGACGGAAAGTCTGTTCAATCAGAGCTGGGATCTGTTACTTAAAGAGAATCGCAACCGGCAGGATGAGGATGTGCTGATCAATACGGTTCATGCCTCGCTGTATCATTGGCGGCAGATTGGACAGCCGATCAACATCCTGCGGGGAGAATGGATGATCTGCCATGTTTATACCCTGCTGCAGCACAAGGAAGCGGCAATGTATCATGCGGAAAACGTGCTGCGTCTGATGAACGAGATCAAGCCCACCGATTGGGATCTGGCTTACTGCTATGAGGCGATGGCAAGGGTGCAGGCTTTATACGGCAATCGTGAACAATTCACCAAATACTATGCCCTGGCGGTGGATGCCGGCAAAAAGATCGCTCAGGAAGAGGATAGACAGCAGTTCGAAGCCGATTTGAACGATGCCAACTGGTTTGGGATGAAATAATACTTAAGCCGGAAGTTCCAGACTTTTAAACAGCCTGGAGGGCGGGATCAGCTCCAGTCCCATGTCGTCGATCTGAGTCAGGAATTTCTGCAGGGCGGTCAGTTTGTTGCGGTTGTGGCAGTGAGTGATGATCACCACAGGCTCACGGCGCCCTTTATACTTGCCCAGACCTTGTATCTTGCTGATCAAAGTGGCATCGCTGATATCCGGAACATCCAAAAAGATATCCCGTCTGCCCACTTTCATGCCCAGATTAGCCGCAGCGGAGGGAACGGCGCTTTTCGAGGTGGTGGCGCTGTCGAGGAACTTCAATCCCAGCTCCTTCAGTTCGTCCAATACGGCATAGGTGGTGGCATAATCTGCCGTCACTGCACTGCCCATGTGGTTATTGGCGGCGATGGCATTGGGAATCTGGGCATAAAAATCCTGCAACAGATCAGATATCTCAGCGGTTTCCATCCCCTTCTTGATATAGCGCTTGCCGGGATTGTCCCCTCCCACAGCCTGCATGGGAATGTGGATCAACACCTCGTGACCGTTTTTCTCTGCCAGTCTGGCGGTTTCCCTGGTATTCGGCAAATCAGGCAAAATGGCAAAGGCGACCTGCTTGGGCAGCGAAGCAAAGCCATCCAGCAGTTCCCCTCCGATCTGCCCAAAATCGTCAATTACAATTACAAGGGGGGGCATATCACCGGAATCCGACCAGCTATACTGATAGCCTTTCAGGGCTGCCATTGCCGAATCCGGCAAGGCTTCTGACCTGGTATCCGGTTTACCGCTCAGGTGCTCTGAAGGGTTTTCTGAATATTCATTGGCGTTTTCTGCGGTTTTTTCCTGATTGCCCTTGCATCCCAACAGCAGCAGGAAGAGCAGACTGATAATAGCTACAGCCTTTTCCATTTTACAATGTCTCCGTTTTGAAGGTTGTTTTTCTTTACCGTTCCCGCGTTCACTTCCAGCACATACTGATGGATGTGATCGGGAGTTATCCGCTCTTCGCTGAAAGGTTTGGCGTTTTCATAAATATAGTTTACCTCACCCTCAGCAGAGATGAACAGCATGTCCAAAGGCAAATAGGTGTCCTGCATCCAGAAATCATAGATGTCCGGCTGCTTGAAGATGAACAGCATTCCGGCATCTGCATCCATGCTCTCGCGGTATTTCAAGCCCTGCATCTCCTCATTTTCGGTCTGGGCGATCTCGATCCGGAAGGTGGCTTTCAGATGGTTGCTTTTGTCGAAGATCTGCAGTTCCCCGTCCTGACGGAATGCATATTTGGACTGCTCACTGTCAGATGCGGTCTTTTTGCAACTATAGCATAAAGATAGGCTTATCAACAGGAGAATCAGGATGATATATCGCATATTATTTATTTACTCAAGAGTATCTTGCGGGTAAGCATCCTATCGTTTGCAGTAAGACGGACAAAATACACTCCGCTGC
>CAZWJK010000180.1:0-2587 GCA_964634035.1 uncultured Candidatus Cloacimonadota bacterium
GAGTGATCACAGGAGTGCTGATGTTGTAATTATAGGTCACACTGGCAGTTGAAGATGGAATCCAGCCTGCGATGAAACCCTTGGCTTTAATGGTCAAGCTGGCATTCACAACAAAGGGAGCGGTGTAAGGGGTTGAGCTTTCCGTCGGCTCTGTTCCATCCAATGTATAATAGATCAACGTTCCGGGCGTAACTGACTGGATCTGCACGGTCTGAGGAGTTGTGTAGTTTCCTGACACGGGATAGATTGCCAGCGATGCTACGGAGAAAGCGTATTCGGCAGAAGCAATGTCACTCGGATTCATCCCATCTTTATAACACCTGGCCTTGATGGTAGTGGCTTGAGTGACTGCTATCGGAGAAGCAGAGCTGTATATGGACGAATTCAGATTGGGATCAGTCCCATCGGTTGTGTATCTGATGGTTGCTCCAGTTGTCGTGCACTGGATCTTAACTGAATTAAGCCCGGTCAGGATGGAAAGATAGGTTCCGGCTTGCGGATTGAAAGTCGGTGTTGCAACATCTTCCTTGGGTTTCGTTGCTTTCTCGCAGGCAAGCAATAACAGCATTACTGCAGGATCACTAGTATTCTCTTTATCATATTTGACTCCTCCAAAGTTCTGTTTTATGATAGTGCCGATCTGTGACCGGCACTTCAATCAAAAAGAAGGTCACATAACTTATGCAACCTTCTTTCCAATCATCAATTCTCAGGGTTCGACCCGCAATGATTTTATCAGATTCTCCAGCAGCTCAGGTTTTTCCTTAACATCCGATTCCTTGAGGAAATCCACTCTCTGTCTGAACCTGTCTGAAAGGGTTGAGATGTAAGCTTCGATGTTCTGTCTGAGTGCAGGATTGTATTTTTCATAGTAATCGGGGATCAGCTTATCTACGGAAGCTTTGGTCGGGATCAAGGTTCCCGGCACTGTTTTCCACTCTTCCCATTCCAACTGGTCTGTCAGGATTGCGGTCTGCAATGTCAGTGATGTCTGCAGCGGGATCTTTTCCAGAACCTCGTCTGACGCTTTCCAGTAGCCTTTGGAGTTGAAGCTGTAGATCTCCGCGCCGGAGTCCATCACATTCAAAAAAGCCTCCACGTCTTTGTAGAGTTCATAGACCCTGAAAGGATTGGCAAAAGGCTCGAACACAAGTTTCTTGAGCTCTTCCTCCGGTACGTTTTCAGCCCTGTTTCTTTGTGTCATCAGAGCCGCACCCAATGATATTGCCAGATACCGGTCCACGATCTTGATCACGGGTGGCAGAACGGAATCCTTCATCAGCCAGATCAGCGCTTTGGGGAAACTGCAGCGGTTGACATGCTTGCCCAGAAGGTCCCTGTCCAGAAGAGCTCTGCCGTTGGAATTCCTGATGTCAAGCCCGACCGGCCAGTTCTTGTTGCCGATGTTGAGCTGCAGATGATTCATCAGCGATAGGCAATACTTCCAGTCAGGATGCCCAACCTCACGGCTGTCTGTTTTGTCGAACAGGGTCGGTTCCCACACCCGGCAAACCTTTTCCTGAAGATCGATCTGGAAAGCGTCGTCATGCAACACCACTTTACCGAATCCCTTCGGCATGGAGCCGCCATTGTCAGAGCTGTTGGTATGAGAGGATTTCCCCGTCCCGGAAAGGCCGTAAAAAGCGATGGAACGTTTTCCCAAGGCATGGTATTTTGAATCTTCACAGGTGGTAAAATCAATTTCTTTGATACCGGCATGACAGGCTGCCATACCAAGTTTCATGCCTGCCGTCCAGGCTAGGGTCAGTGTGTTTTTCTTCCTTTCACCAAAGTAACGCATGCCCAGACATATGTTTACATTGTTGATCTCGTCGACCAAAGCCAGCTGAGGTGCGCCGACGTTGTTATAGAAGGGATCGGCAGAGGTCCATTCATTGAAAGCGACCAGGATGATGTCAAGGATCGGCAGAGGTTTGCTTTTTTCATACTGCCCGGCATATTGTTCATAGGGGGCAAAATTCATCAGCCAGTTCAGCATATTGGCGGCATCCGTTTCTGGAGCCACAAAATGAGCTTTGATCATAAGGGCCGGATCCAGGCCAATGATTGCTTCAGCCCTGATCAAAGGATAACTCTGCATCTGATAAACTGCTTCCCGGAAATCACCTTCAACCTTGGCTTTTTGTGATTCATTCATCCGATTGTAGAAGCGGCGCGCTTTGGCAGTTCTGCCGACAATTTTACCGTGACAGTCATTCAGAACTTTGGCTCCATCCGGCAAACCATGTTTGCGAGCATAATCGGGATAGATCGGCATATCGGTTATGGAAACTCCCGGCTGCTTTTTTGCCAGTTCATAAACTTCTGCCATCGTCACTTTTCTGACTTTGTCATTGTTAAGTAAAGTCTCAGCAATGGCCCTGATCGTGGACATCTCTTTCAGGTTGCTGTAATACTCGGCACTGCATTTGCTCGCCATGATTCCTCCTCGGTTTTTCTATTTATTTAATCTTTGTTTTTTCTCAACAAATCCACTTTATCGGCATCAGTTTTATAGGCAAGGATTATTTTGAATCGATGTTCATTATTTCTACCGGATTTAGCTGTTCCATTTAATCCACCCGGG
>CAZWJK010000181.1:0-2566 GCA_964634035.1 uncultured Candidatus Cloacimonadota bacterium
CGGCGAATCGTCTTTGAAAATTCTCATAACCACCTCTTATGTAATCTGTTATATAGAACAGTCATGGTGCTGTAGTCAACCATTACAGTATAACGATTTCTGTCAAGAGAAATCTGCCTTTGAAAGTGATTTTTATTGTGTGATAGTAGCGACGGTCGCTGAACCATCCCAGGAAAAGTGGGAGGCGAAACGGCGACAGTATGTGTCACGCCGAAGGCGGTTCAGCGACCGCCTCTACCTGCAATGTCTTGTATCTCAGCCACAGCTTGTCGTTCAGGAAGCTCTTCACTTCCAGAAGCTGGAGTTTATTGGGTAAAATTGTGGGCCATTTCGGTTCCGGAGAAGCAAACAGCGTGGGAATCGAATAGCCGCCGATCACGATCGAGTACCAATTTCTCGAGAGCGACCCAATCATCTGCACAAAACACTTTTAACTTTCCATTAGCATAATTGCGGCCAAAAAAGCTTCACGGCCTTTCGACAATCGCTACTAAGCCATGAAGCCACCTTTCTTTTCGTCCCCTTGGGAGCAGGATAGAAATCTGGATTTTCCCTTCTATGACCTGCCATGCGTGCAGGGCAGATTCTCGTTCTAAAGATACTGACGCAGCGGAAGCCTATGTTGTTGTTCGTGTTGGTCGCGTTGTTGTTGTTCCGATTCGAAACGGTGCAGTTGTTGGCATTGTTGTTCCAGCTACCGCCGCGTTTCACACGGTTGGAACCGCTTGCTGATCTCTACCCCAAATTGATTGTGCCAGTGAAAAAGTATCGGCAAAGCCTATGAAGCCCATCCTGCTTTTGGAGCTCTGATACAATGTTTCTGCACTGATCCGGTTCTTCAGATACTTGCTCTCAGTTTTCATTATACCCCGGATGCACCTTTTCAGGTTTTCCTGCCTGACTCTGATCAGGTTAGAGAAGATCCGGTAACCTAAAAATGGCAGACCCTGCATGCAACGGTTGATCTGGATCGACCTGGGCTTGATCTGAAGCCCGATCTGCCCCAGATTGCTTTCCAGATGCAGTAAATCATTTTTCAGCTTCTGTGGCTCATTGGAAAACAGAACAAAATCATCCATGTAACGCACATAAGCCTTATAGCCCAGCACCTGTTTTACATAATGATCCATCCCATTCAGGTAGATGTTGGCAAAGAACTGCGATGTCAGGTTTCCCACCGGCAGTCCCTTTCCGCTCTCCAGGCCGGAACTGAGCATCTGGTTTCTCAGAATAATCCGGCACAAGTTCAGCACTTCAGGATCCTTGATCTTCCTGCCGATCAGCCCTATCAGGATGGCATGATCGATATTCTCAAAGTATTTACTGATATCCGCCTTAAGGTACCAATCATTAATACAAACATAAGCCTGGGCTGCCTTAACAGCCAGATGCAAGCCTTTGTCCTTTCGGGTGGCATAGGAATCCTTGATGAACACCGCTTCAAGATAAGGCTCGATCACATTCACCAAAGCATGATGCACCACCCTGTCCCTGAAGGCTGCCACACTAATGATCCGCTGCTTGGGCTCTTTGATGCTGAAATACCTGTAAGGTTGAGGCTGATAGCGATGCTCCACCAGCTCTTGCTGCAGTTCGATCAGGTATCTCTCACAGTTAAACATCCACTCTGCCGTTTCGACTTTGCGCTTCTTGTGCCGGCAAGCCTTACGGTAGGCCAGATAGAGATTTGGCCAGCTTGTGATGCGGTCATAGAGAAAACCCACCCGCTTAGGCACTTTTGAGCCAGCCTCCCACCATCTTGCCGCTTTCCATTAGTTCCCGGCTGATATATTCATACTGGCTTTCGCTGAGCCGATGCATCTTAAAAGCCATCTGCATCAGAGCCCGCAAAACATCCAATTTTAGGTTTATTCTGCTGAGCTGTTCCCGCTTGTTTTGGCTATAAATCGCCTGCACGATCAATTCCAATATCTCAAGACAAATGTTATCTATCTTCTGTGATAAGGAATAGCGCAGATTCTTAGGGAAACGCTCAGTCAGAGCTATTATCCAGGGCACAGTATCCATCCATTTCACATACAGGGGATAGTTATTCCTGCTGTTCAAGCTCTGCCTCCTGTAAAATCCTGATGATTTCCTCCCCATATTTTCCCGCTTTCTGCTTCATGCCCTTTATGGCAGCGAAATCACCCTTGGAACGCGGTTGCTTCTGCACGATGTCATATAGCTGGGAATTGTACATCAATACATAAGCCGGAATACCTTCATTGGCAGCCAGCTCGTTGCGCCAATCCCGCAGCTTTTCATACTGCGCCCTGGCTACCTCACTCAAGCTATCCAGATTGGGCTTGCCGTGCAGGGCCTTTTTGGCGTGGTACTCGATAAAGAACGAGTAGTAGATCTCGCCACCACTATTGATGAATTCCTTGTCGATCCGCACAATGTTTTGCTCAGCACAGAATTTATTGAATTCTTCATCTTCAAAACGGCCGCTATCGTGGTCAAACCGTACCAACATCAGTTTGAACATAATCTCCTATCCTGAAAAACGTGGCAAGCAGGGGGAAAATTCCCCCTGCACCCCCTGTGACCGTCCACGCAGAGC
>CAZWJK010000182.1:0-2561 GCA_964634035.1 uncultured Candidatus Cloacimonadota bacterium
TGGAACCATTTGATGTTGAAGACAGCGCCCAGGCCAAAGCGGCCGGGCTCGCTCTGCCAGGAGGCGATGCCGCGCAGATTGGGATTTAGTTGGAGACGGCAGCCCACCATGAAATCAGCAATTTCCTGATCAGAGACCTGCAGTCCCAGTCCAAGCAGGAGAGTTGGTTCCAATTGCTGTGAGAGGTTCAGACGGAAATCGCCTGCAGTAAAGGAATTGTCTTTATCGAAGGGTAAATTGTGTTCAGAGCCAAGGTCAAGGGTCAGGGTCTGGATTTTGAAGCGCAGGCCGGCCGCCAGCCTGTCGTCCTTTTCGCTTCCATAGCCGGGAATGTCGTCATAGAGCAGCTTATAACCCACTCCCACTCTGAAGCCTGGCTGGCTGAAACGGATACCGAATCGCATGTCCTGCCTTTTATAGTCTGCACTGTCCAGACTCTGCCAACCCACGAACATGCTGTTGTTCTGATAGCTCACAATGGACGCCAGCTCTATCTGATCAAGCTTGGACATGCCATAGGGAATGCTTGCTGAGGTGGAAACTCCACCCTCACCGGCGGCAGGATTGTAATATGTGGCAGCCGGATTATCGGTCAGGACAGTCAGGCCTCCGGCGCTGATGAGGAAAGGGTTGCAGGTGGGAAGCGGTTCCAGGGAGCAAAGCACAGACGCGCACAAAAGCAACATGAGCAATAGGACCAATTGCCTGCCATGCAAAAACATATAACCTCTGGAAAATTAGACTAAACAGACCTCGGTGTCTTTATCGAAGAAGTGCACTTTAGCCATATCAAAAGTGACGGGGAAAAGCTGTCCCTTGGGAGGCAGGTCCTTGGGATCGAAGCGTGCCGTGATCTCGTAAGCCTTTGTCTTCAGATAGACTATGTATTCGTTGCCAAGCGGCTCCAGCAGTTCGCAAATGACTTCCACCCGGCGCGGTTCCGCAGCCATGCTGTCAAATCTGGCATCATAGATATCCTCGGGTCGGATACCGAAGAGGATGTTTTTATCTTTATAGGCGGCAAGCACTTCGCTTTGTTTATCAGTCAGGGGCAGAGTGAAATCGGAGCAGGTAAAATTCAGGGCTTTATCACCGGCAGTGAGTTTTCCTTCGATGATGTTGATGGCAGGACTGCCGATAAAGCCCGCTACGAAAAGGTTGGCAGGATGGTTGTAAACGGTGAGGGGCACATCGATCTGCTGAATGACGCCGTCTTTCATGACCACGATCTTGCCCGCCATGGTCATGGCCTCGACCTGGTCGTGGGTGACGTAGATCATCGTGTTTTCCAGCTTCTGGTGCAGCTTTACGATTTCCGAGCGCATCTGGACACGAAGCTTGGCATCCAGGTTGGAGAGGGGTTCGTCAAACAAAAAGACCTTGGGATTGCGCACGATGGCTCTGCCCACGGCGACCCTTTGTCTCTGACCGCCGGAAAGCTGTCCGGGACGGCTTTTGAGCATGGATTGGATGCCCAGCAGGTCGGCAGCGTGCCTGACCTTTTTATCGATCTCACTTTTGGGTTCCTTGCGCAGTTTCAGGGCAAAAGCCATGTTTTCATAGACTGTCATATGCGGATAGAGGGCGTAGTTCTGAAACACCATGGCGATGTCGCGGTCCTTGGGCAGGACGTTATTGACGACGGTGTCGCCGATCCTGATCTCGCCGCTGGTGATGGTTTCCAGACCTGCGATCATTCTCAGGATGGTGGTTTTCCCGCAACCCGAAGGCCCCACCAGCACGACAAATTCCTTGTCTTCCGCCACGAAGCAGGCATCCCTGACCGCCTGGAAACCATTGTCAAATATCTTGTTAACGTTCGAGATCGTTACTTTTGCCATGGAAATCTCCTTTACATCTACAAATCAGCACCAAAGAAAATTGTCAAGTATCAAGACAATTCTGCCTAATCCAGACCCGTTATCATGCAACAAACCTCCCGTTCAGCCCTGCCGCCCGGGCACAGGTGCTCAGGGGGAGGCAAGCCGGAGGCTGCCGGGCTTGAGTTAAGCAGGAAAAAGGCACGGCCGCTTGACTGTGCCTGATCTATCTGTGGATATAAGAGCTTATTTGAGCATCACCATTTTGGAGGTGATCACCTTGCCTGAGGAGATCAGTTTTGAGAAGTATATGCCGGAGGATACCTGCCTGCCTGAATCGTCTCTGCCATTCCAGACAAAGGATTGTTTTCCTTTTATCTGTTCTCCCCTGACCAGAGTCTTGACCTTCTGTCCTTTAATGTTATAGATTTCTATTTTGGGATTAAACAAAGGTGTTTCAACTTTGATATTAATAGTAGTTACCTCCCTGAAAGGATTGGGATAACATGATAACCCAATCTTGGAACCGATAAGGTAATTATCCACATTCGGAGTAGGAGAGGTTTCCAGGAAGTTACTATTCCCATCATTATACAGGATATGGATATGACCCGATACAATACTATTGTTAAGAGTGACAATATCTATATAACTATCATTATTTAAATCAATCGGATATGATTTATATGGGTAGTGTCTCAAAAGTTGGTGTAAATTAAGGGAAGTAAGATGAAAAAAAAG
>CAZWJK010000183.1:0-2547 GCA_964634035.1 uncultured Candidatus Cloacimonadota bacterium
AGGGCAGAAATTTTAAAGTTATTAAATTCCTGTCCAGTTTTTTTAGACCATTATAACGATCGTACTCTTGATTTTCATCAGTCATCTGTTTAGCCATGAAACTTAATTAAACCAGGTAATTATATTATTTGTATTAACTTTTCAGCCTTCATTTATGATACTCCGTGCCACAAGTTTGATAATTCGCTTAATCCTTGAATCAGCTTCAGCACACGCCATGATGTATTTGGGATTTGATATTCTGATGGGATAAGTCTTATTACACTGCTTATGTGCTCATTTACAGCCAAATTAATAGATGAAAGTACTACATCCGGATTAAACCCTGTTAAAATTATTGTTCCCGCATCCTGAGCCTCTGGTCGTTCCATTGAGTTACGGAGTGAAACGGCCGGGAAATTCAATATTGCAGACTCTTCACTTATTGTTCCGCTATCAGAAATAGTGCATAAGGCATTCATCTGAAGATGAATATAATTGGTAAATGAGAATGGCTTCAGGAACTGAATAAGCGAATTCATCTTTATATCAGACATTGCGTCAAGCCGGTTTCGGGTGCGGGGATGAGTGGAGACGATAACCGGTACATTATATTTCTCAGCAAGACGGTTTAATGTCAGAAGGATCTTTTTAAGGTTTTCAGGATTATCGACATTTTCTTCGCGATGAACGGAAACTGTAAAATAGTTCCTTGTTCCTTGTTCCTTGTTTTTGGTTCTTCTTGAGGAAAGAGATAACTGCTCCAATATATCAGATGATTCTATTTTGGGCTTGTAGTAATTGAACACTTCATACATAGGAGATCCTGTCAGATAGATACGACGGTGAGGGAGACCTTCTGAAAGGAGGTGTCTGCGAGCATGTTCAGTGTAGACAAGGTTGAAATCAGCTATGTGATCAATGATACGACGGTTAATTTCCTCCGGTACATTGAAATCGAAACAGCGGTTGCCGGCTTCCATATGAAAGATCGGTATATGGAAGCGCTTGGCCATATAAGCGGAGAGGCATGAATTTGTGTCACCCAGGACAAGGAGTGCATCAGGATTCTCCTTGCGGAGCAGCTCTCCTGATTTTTTGATAATATCTCCGACAGAGGCTTCCAGAGATGAGACATCAACATTCAGAAAATAATCAGGTTTACGCAGTTCAAGGTCCTTGAAAAAAATCTCATTCAGTTCGTAATCGTAGTTCTGGCCGGTATGAGCAATTATATGATTTACATGTTCGTCGAGAAGGGCTATCACCCTGGATAAGCGTATGATCTCGGGGCGGGTTCCTACTACGGTCAGAACTTTGAGTTTGTTTCTAGTCATCTAAGTAAAGATCTTAAGGGTTTTTAACCACAGAGTACACTGAGTTTTTAAAGAGTTACACAGTTTTTATACTGGTTCAAAGAAAGTATCAGGATCTGAGGGATCGTAAAATTCACTGATCCAAAAGATAGTGTACAAGTCATCGTCTCCTATGTTTGTAATATTGTGAGTATGCCAGATAGGCATGTCAACATAGGAGGGTTCATTACCGTCGAGCTCAAAATTCAGGACCCTGTTTGTTCCAACACGTCGAAGTTGTATGCGTGCTTTGCCTCTAATGACGGCAAATCGCTCAGCCTTTCGGGTGTGAAAGTGATTGCCACGGGTGACTTCGGGTTTGGTAGTTGAAAAGGAGACCTGTCCTCCGCTGTTCAGTTTTACTGTCTCCACAAAAGAGCCTCTTTCATCTGAGTTCATTTTCAGCCTGAACGGGAAGTATTTTGAATGCTCAATGTAACAGACGAAAGTGTCGAACAGATTCCTTTCAAATGGATCATTAAGGTCAGGAAAAATGCCCTGTTTAAGATACTGATCCTTAAAACTCTCAAGAAGTGTCAGTATCTCGGAAACCTTTGCTTCATCAGTTGGAGGAACTCTGAACTCACTATCATCAACCTTATTTGTTATAAGATAATAAATAGTCTCAACAAGATCTCCCACATAGATCAATTTCAGGCTTGCATCATTCTCAATCCTTGGCATTTCATCATGGGTCAGCTGGTGAGAAAAAGTTGCCACAACTGAATTGTAGTAGGGATTTCCAAATGGGCCAAACACATTGGGAATTACCATGCCAGTAAAGCGGGCTCCGTTTCTCTTTGCCCAGTCAGCAAGCAACTCTCTTCCTTCGCGTTTTGATTTTCCAAAAATATTGTCGCGCTCTTCCTGTGTTGAAGATGAAAAAAGAATATGAGGTTTTGAACCTGTGATCTCAAGCGCAGAAATCAGTTGGCGGACAAGGTGAACATTTGTGTCATAAATAGTTTGTGCATCATTATGCCTGTTCATTGCAGCTAGATGAACAATGGCATCGCATTGTTTTACGAAGGTTTCAAGCTTGGACTGGTCTGCAAAGAAATCGTCCTGGAAAGGAATACGTGTGACTTCTTCCTTTTTAAGTCCAAGATAATTGTAAAGATGGGTGCCAATGAAACCGGGCTGGCCTGTTATTCCAATTTTAATCATAATTGTCCAGCCAAGGGTTAACCACAGAAACCACAGAGTATGAAAG
>CAZWJK010000184.1:0-2509 GCA_964634035.1 uncultured Candidatus Cloacimonadota bacterium
TTAACAAGATTTTCGATCTCTTTTTTGACCAATTCTTTATCTTTATCCATATGATATCTTACTTTAATTCATTACGAGCTATTTTGGCTTGCATATATCTGTATAAAACGCAGGTCTTCTATCGCCAAAGGCATCGTTCATTTCACTAACCGATTTATCCAGAGCTAACTCAGGATTGATCTCAGCTAAACCGATTACTTCCTCGTCTGCACTGAGCCGGGTCAGAACATCTCCCTTTGGATTTACGATTTGACTTTGTCCTGTGAAATTCATGGTTAACTCACCATTTGATTCAGAGCCAATGCGGTTGGCTGTAATACTGAAAACCCTGTTTTCCAGAGACCGCGTCAACATCGCCTGTTGGCACCAAGGTAGAACCAGATTGGAAGGATGGCAGATAATCTGCGCTCCGTTCAGAGCCAGAGCCCTGGCGGCTTCAGGAAATTGCCAGTCAAAGCAGATCATCATGCCGATTTTGATCCCATCTTTGGCTTCACAAACAGTCAAACCTGTATCCCCAGGCGAGAAAAAGAGTTTCTCCCTATAGAACAAATGTGTCTTTCGGTAAATATGATTGCTGCCGTCAGGATTTAGTAAAGCAGCAGAATTGTATATCTTATCAGACTTTTTTTCTGGAAAGCCGTAAACTATTGATGAGTTCAATTTCTTTGACAAATGCTTAAAAAACTGGAATGTTCTTCCCTCCGGCACTGGTTCGCAGACCTCGTCCAGTTCATTTTTGGTTTTAAAAACATAGCCGCTGGTGACCAGTTCAGGCAGCACGATCAGGTCTGCAGAAACATCGGTTAAGAGCAATTCAATCCTTTTGAGGTTGGCATCAACCTGCAGAAAGTCTGGTTTGAATTGAACCACAGCAGTTTTATACATAGTTAACCTTTCATATTATCGAATGAGTATCTATTAGTGTAGGCTTCATTTGTCAAGGGAGAATTCTTATCTTTAGTTCAGATGCCAAAGACCCTGACCACCCGTTCCAGCAAGCCCTGAACCTTGGAGATCGTCATGCCGTAATTGGTTATCGGCACTCCGCGCCTTTCACATTCATGCATGCGCCGGGTCATTTCCATGGGATTGATCATGCATGCCCCACAATGGATCGCTACGGCAAATTCCTCAAGATTGTCAGGAAAATCATGACCGGCAAACACCTCATAGGTCAGCTTTTTGCCGGTGTACTGATTTAGCCAGCCGGGGAGCTTGAACCTGCCAATGTCATCACATTGCACATGATGAGAGCAGGATTCTGCAATCAGGACTTTATCTCCGTCTTTAAGTTTGTCAATTTGTCTGGCACCTTTTAACAGTGTTTCCAACTCACCTTTATACCGTGCAAAGAGGATGGAAAATGTGGTCAGTAAAACTGAATCAGGAACGACTTCAGCAACTAACTTGATGGCCTGAGAGTCAGTGATAACCAGGTCAGGGGGATTTTTGGGAACTTTCATGGCGAGTTTAAGTTCTGTCTCTTTAGTAAAAGTCACGATCGCATTGTAGTCCAGCAGGTCTCTCAGAACCTGCATTTGCGGCAGAATCATCCGTCCTTTGGGTGCGGATGTATCTATTGGCGTGACCAGTATCACATGACTGCCGGATTTGATCAGATCGCCTACAAGGGGGCGTTCCTGTATGAGCAGGTTGGGAGTCAGGGATTTGATCATGTCTTTGCAGAGATCGATCCCTTCTCCGGATGTTGCAGAAACCAGACAATGCCTGATGCCTTTGTTCTTTAGGAATTCCAGGGATCCCTGAGTCGGCTGATAAAGGTCAGATTTATTAAAAACAACGAGCAAAGGGATTTTCAGTTCCAGGATCTCCTGTATCAGTTTCAATTCAGTTTCGTCAATTGCAGAACTTCCGATGACCAGGATGGAAATATCTGCTCTGTAAAGGATCTGCCTAGTGGCTTTGATCCTTTTAGAGCCAAGCTCTCCCACATCGTCTATGCCTGCCGTGTCAAAAAAAGTTACCGGACCGATAGGGATCAGTTCATAATGTTTGGCAACCGGATCAGTTGTTGTTCCGGCAACCTCAGAAACAATTGCGATTTCCTGTCCCGTAAGTGCATTTATCAATGAGGATTTTCCCGCATTGCGCTTGCCTGTGATGGCGATAACGAGTCTCTCTCCGCGTGGTACTATTGCCATATTGTAATCCTTTTCAGATTCTATTTCAAAGCTAATTCAAGTTGTTTCAAAGGTGCATAACTAAGTCTGTGGATGGGGCAGGGTCCGAACTCACGAAGCGCTATAAGATGTTGCTTTGTGGGATACCCCTTGTGTCTGGCAAATCCATACACAGGATAGGACAGATCATGAGACTGCATTATCCTGTCTCTGTGAACCTTGGCAAGAATTGACGCAGCCGCTATGGAAGTAAAAGTAGCGTCACCCTTGACGCAGGCTCTGGATGGTGTTTTTAGACTGGCAGGCAGTATATTGCCGTCGATCAGGCACAGATCGGGAGTCAGCTGAAGTGCTTCCACTGCCTG